>NZ_BBCJ01000022.1 GCF_001311985.1 Geotalea toluenoxydans JCM 15764 | reverse complement strand
CCTGACGACGGATCACCGACCTGAGACTGCAGGGGGATGGGGTGGATGTGCGTTATCCCCTTGCCTCCGTCAAGATATCACCTCCCCTCGGCAATGTGCGTCGCTCCCTGCGTTTTACCGATGGAGCCCTCTGCGAGCTCCTCAGCGATGACAATCTCCATAAATTGCTGGATGGCAACGACCATCCGCTGCAGCGGTTCATCAGCCGCTGGGAACGCAGTATGCCCCTGGTTCTGCTGGCACTGGTCCTGACCATTGGCGCCATCATCGGCTTCATCAAATACGGCGTGCCCCTCATTACACGGCAGGTGGTCCAGGCCATCCCCCCCGCCTCCGAAATACGCCTGGGAAAAGAATCCCTGGGGTTTCTCGACAAATACCTCATGCAACCGTCCAAGCTCCCGGCAGACAGGCGCCAGCGGTTAACGGCGCTTTTTGAGGGGATGAAAAAGGATCTGCCCCGGTCACAGGCCTACCGTCTGGAATTCCGGTCCAGTGACAGGATCGGCGCCAATGCCTTCGCCCTCCCCGGGGGCCTCATCGTCGTTACTGACGGGATGGTGGAACTGGCCCGAACCGACGAAGAGCTGGAAGGTGTCCTTGCCCACGAAGCAGGACACCAATACGCCCGCCACGCCCTGCGCCACGTTCTGCAAAGTACCGGCAGCGGCCTCCTCATTGCCGCCGTCACCGGCGACATCACCTCCATTACCACCCTCTCCGCCACCCTCCCCACCACATTAATCAACGCCGGCTATTCGCGGGACTTCGAAAACGAGGCGGACGATGCCGCCGTCTCCTACCTGGTCAGGAAGGGGATAGAGCCGAAGGTGTACGCCGGCATGCTGGGCAGGCTCCAGTCCGAGCAGGACAAAAAGATGGGGAGGGATAAAAAGACTCAAGTCTGGACGCCGGCCGACCTTTTCGCCACCCATCCCTCCACGACCGAGAGGATGAGACGTGTCCTGGGGCTGGAAAAGTGAGATCAAACTGCCGAAGGGAGGTTGACTTCGGCCGCAGTGATGATTAGCTTGTCTGGACGAAAGGAGCCTGATGATGACCCGATCACCCGAGATACCTGACCAAATGAATACTCCGGCAGAAGAGGGATCGAGCGGCCTGATCCTGGCCAGTGAAGTCCTTCCCGCCGGACTGCCCATAGTCCCTCTGCGCCCCCGCCCAGCCTTTCCCGGCTTGCTGATTCCCATGGTCGTCAACGAACCCCACCAACTGGCGGCGATAAAAAGGGCCATGGAGAGCCCCTCCCGCACCATCGGCCTGGTCATGGTGAAGGATTTGGACAAACCCGACAGTGCCGCCAATCTTCACCGGATCGGGGTGGCAGGCAAGATCGTCAAGATTATGCACAGTGATGAAGAAAGCTCCCACTTTCTCATCAATACCCTTGAACGCTTCACCATCGAAGAACTTTCGGAGCCTCCCGACGTTTTCTTTGCCACGGTCCGTTACAGCTACGGCACCGAGCTGTCAGTCAATGCCGAGTTGAAGGCCTATTCCATGGCCGTGCTCACCACCCTCAAGGAATTGATCCAGCTCAACCCCCTCTATTCGGAAGAGATCAAGCTCTTCCTCGGCCGCTCCAGCCTTGACGATCCGGGGCGACTGGCCGACTTCGCCGCCAACCTCACTTCCGCCGACGGACAGGAACTGCAGCAGGTGCTGGAAAGTTTCGATGTCCGCAAACGAATCGACCTGGTACTGATCCTTTTGAAGAAAGAGCTGGAGGTTTCACGGCTGCAGAGCAAGATCTCCAAGCAGATCGAAGAGAAGATCAGCAGCCAGCAGCGGGAGTTTTTCCTGCGCGAGCAGTTGAAGGCAATCAAGAAGGAACTGGGACTGGAAAAGGAGGGTAAAACCAGCGAAATCGAGAAGTTCGAGGCAAGGCTGAAGGAGCTGAAGCTCAATCAGGAAGCGGAGCGGGCGGTGAATGAAGAGATCGAAAAACTGCGCCTCCTGGAGCCATCTTCCGCCGAGTACCATGTGACCCGCAACTACCTGGACTGGCTGACCATCCTCCCCTGGGGCAAGTTCAGCAAGGACTCCTACAACCTGGACAAGGCCCGGCGCATCCTCGACCGGGACCATTACGGGCTGCAGGACGTGAAAGAAAGAATTCTCGAATTCATTGCCGTGGGCAAAATGAAGGGAGATATCTCCGGCTCCATCGTCTGCCTGGTGGGTCCCCCTGGTGTGGGCAAGACCTCGGTGGGGAAAAGCATCGCCGATGCCTGGGGCGAACCTTTTACCGCTTCTCCCTGGGGGGTATGCGCGACGAGGCCGAGATCAAGGGGCACCGCCGCACTTACATCGGCGCCATGCCCGGCAAGTTCATCCAGGCCATGAAAAGCGCCGCCACCTCCAATCCGTTACTGATGCTGGATGAGATCGACAAGGTTGGCGCCTCCTTCCAGGGGGACCCGGCCTCGGCCCTTCTGGAGGTGCTAGATCCCGAGCAGAACGCCTCCTTCCGCGACCATTATCTGGACGTCCCCTTCGACCTGTCCAACGTCCTCTTCATCGCCACCGCCAACCAGCTGGACACCATTCCGGCGGCGCTCCTGGACAGGATGGAGGTGATCCGTCTTTCCGGCTATATCATGGAGGAAAAGCTGGAGATCGCCCGCCGCTACCTGATCCCCAAGGCGCTCAAGGCCCACGGCCTGAAGCCGGGCCAGGTAACGATCCGCAAGGATGCCCTGGCGGCACTCATCGACGGCTGGGCCAGGGAGGCGGGGGTGCGGACCCTGGAAAACCGCATCAAGAAGATCATGCGCAAGGCGGCCATGGAATTCGCCTCCGGCCGCAGCGAAGCCATCACCGTCGGCAAGAAGGAGCTGACCGAGTTCCTGGGGCAGCCGGTCTTCACCACCGAAGAACTCTTCCAGGCGGTACCGGGCGTGGTCACCGGCCTTGCCTGGACCAGCATGGGGGGCGCCACCCTCCCCATCGAGGCCACCGCCATGCCCAGCAAGGGCAAGGGCTTCCGCCAGACCGGGCAGTTGGGCAACGTCATGGTTGAAAGCTCGGAAATCGCCTATTCCTACGTCATGGCCCATCTAAAGGACTACGGCGTAGCGGAGGACTTTTTCGACACCCACTTCATCCATCTGCACGTACCGGCCGGCGCCACCCCCAAGGACGGCCCTTCAGCAGGCATCACCATGGCCACGGCCCTCATCTCCATGATAACCGGCAAGCCGGTGCGTAAAAAACTGGGCATGACCGGCGAATTCACCCTCACCGGCCGGGTGCTGCCCATCGGCGGCGTCAGGGAAAAGACCATCGCCGCCCGCCGCGCCGGACTCAAGACCCTCATCTTTCCCGAAGCCAACCGCAAGGACTTCGACGAACTGGCCGATTATCTGAAAGAGGGGCTGGAGGTGCACTTCGCCCGGGAATACAAGGATGTGTACAAGGTAGCCTTCGGCAAAGGGTGACCGGAGCAGCCGCGTCGGGCAATGGGATAAAGCAAAAGCAAAGGATCTATTCGGTCCTTTGCTTTTTTGTTTCCGGATTCCGCAAGATCGGCCAAATTATCGGCCAAAAAAATTAGAAAACAAAATTAGTTATTTATTTATTTGATAAAATGCGCTACAAAAACATCGGCCACAACATCGGCCAAAATAGTCGATGTTTTTTATGCAATCAATTACAACGTACTGTTTTCACATATGTTGTAATTAGCAATAGCGGCCAACAAACCGGCCAAATCAGGTCGAAATTGACACGAACTTGGTTTTTAAGTTAATTAAAGTTACGATATTTCATTATCGGCCAAAGAACCGGCCTAATGGGGAACCACCATGGAAGATGGTTTTTATACAAATATTTCAGAAATGGAACCGATGATGCCTGCCGATGCCACGGGAGAGTTGGGCGATCTGGCCATTGAGGTGATCCGAAAATCTGCCGCCATCAGCGCCGCTGTTCATCCTGTCACCCGGAGAGGAATCATTGAACTGGTAAGAAGGATGAACAGCTACTATTCCAATTTAATCGAGGGACATAACACCCATCCTGTAGATATCGACCGCGCCATGCGCGATGATTTCTCCAAGGATCCTGCAAAAAGAGCGCGGCAACTGGAAAGCAAAGCACATATAGAGGTGCAGAAACGCATCGAATCCCGCATCGAGAATGCTCCCGAAATTTTCATTACAAGCAAAAGCTTTTTGTGCTGGATACATAAAGAATTTTACGAACGGATGCCCGAGGAATATCGTGTCGTACAACGTGCAGATGGAAAAACTGAACAAGTGGTTCCCGGGAATACAAGGGAATTGGAGGTTGCGGTCGGGCGACACTTGCCACCCAAATCGGAATACCTGAACGCTTTTATGAAACGATTCGAGGACGTCTACGATCCTCACCGGCTGAAAGGGCTAAATCAGGTTATCGCAACGGCCGCCTCCCACCACCGGCTTGCATGGATTCATCCTTTCCTGGATGGCAATGGGCGCGTTACTCGCCTTATGACCCATGCGTATCTTAAGACGGCAAAGATAGATGGTCACGGGTTGTGGACCGTTTCCCGAGGATTCGCAAGAAACCGCGAACAATACCTGGCTGCATTGGCCGGAGCAGACCAACCCCGCAGAGGAGACCTGGATGGCCGTGGGAACTTGACACAAGCAGGGCTGCTGGGATTTTGCAAATTTTTCCTCAAAACCGCCATTGACCAGATTGACTTTATGGCGGGCCTTCTGGACCTGGATGGTATGCAGAAAAGAATACAGGCGGTTGTCGATCGCAACGTTGCTTTTGGTGAATTGAAGCCCGAGGCTGGTCATTTACTGAGAGATGTATTTTTACGGGGGGAAATAGCACGTGGAGAAATACCCCACATCATCGGAATGCCGGAACGCTCGGCACGCAGGGTGGTCAGTAGTCTGTTAGAAAAAGGCTATTTGGTCTCCGGCTCGGAAAAGGGGCCGGTAATGCTCGGTTTCCCGGCATCGCTGGTGGGATACTATTTCCCTCGTCTATATCCTGAAGGAGTGGAGGCAAGCCTTGAGTAGGGTTTGATGGGCTTTTGTAAATTGTGCTGATCTGGCACCTATTTATACAAAAGGGGAAATAATCCGTATTGTGTCTCCCACAAATTCCTGAAAGGAAACCAGTAGCTGCATGGATCACATTGCTATTAGAGTTCGACCCGCACCCCCAATTCAGGTAACTTCGGCCGAAGCTATTCTCGGTGACGCTGCGTTCCCAGCAGCACACGTTGAGCGCGTCCGTTCCTACACCTGTCATGAGCGGCGGCAGCGCGCCGAGTACCATTCGCGCCGTTACCTACGACATCTGTCGGAGGAGGCACTGCGCCATCGAGCTAGCGATCTCATCTGCAATGTTATCTACGTCTCACGGCGCAACCGGTATTCCGCCAACACACGCTATATCAACTACTGGCGGGATCGACTTGCGCACACCGTTGAAGAATTAGCCATCCGCGGCGCGAGCACTGTGATTGAGGAAGGTATGCTGGACCACCTGCCCCCTCTTGGCTTTTCAACCCCACGAGAGTTAGCCGGGGTTACGCGCGGGCGGGAATTTTACCGGTACGACAAGCTGAGCAATATCGAATCTTTACGTTCTAAAGGAGAAATCTTCCTGCGGTGCGCGTCAACTACGGACCTTGTACTCGACGCAGCCCGCAGCGACTCAAACGAGCTGTGTATCCGCCTGTCGCTGCTTGCGGAGGATTTGATCATTGAAAACGATGCATCGGTGCGCCCATGGCCTGGGAACCCAAATGTTGTAGACGTTAAGATCCATCAGAAAACGGACTACCTGATGTTCTGTTTGTCATGCGTCTATGACTGGCGACTGTTTGGCAACTTCGGAGGTGAGGTTGCGGACGGTGGCGCAGAGGAACCCATGGCCTGCCTCGTCATTACAGACCAGGACGAGTTCTCGCGGCGTTTTGCGCGGGGGGTTGCCAATCTCGTGCCACAGTGGCGTGACCAAGCCGATGAGATCGAGATTAGCGAAGGAAGAGCCCACTACTACGACCCCTACGACGCACGTGAGTGTAACGCTCTATTCACAAACTCCGGGATCTTGCCCTTCGCCAAGCGCCGGAGCTACACGTACCAGCATGAGTATCGGTTTGTCATTCGCCCCTGCCTTCCAGAGAACTTTGTTCCCAGTTACTCCCCAGAGGCAATGCCTCGATTTAGTCGTGATTTTATTTATTTAGATAGTTTGCAAGACATTTCAACAATCATCTACTCAGATTCAGCGCGATTGCATCGGAGTCGATTTTACCTCTCTAGGAGGGAAAGCAGCATACTGGCGTCTGCAATCGGAGTGACTCTTGATGATAGTTCCGACCGAGTCCGCTTCACCTACTCCGTCGAGGTGAAAGAGTGTGGACGAAACGAACCGGTTGATCTAATGACTCCTAAGCGATATGAGTGCGGGTCAATGCAGCGACAGCAAGAAATCGACATCCCTTCGGACCCGTCATCGCGGGACGTCCTTTCATTGGTCGCTAGCTTCTACAAGGCCTTCGACGTGCGAGAACATGGCAATCACTTGATCCAGTTCGATGTCAACGAAACCAGGTTGTCGGCGAGGTGTCGCTATCGCGTGTTCTTACCCTGCGCAGAGCCAGGTGACGACGATCTGCAAGTTCAGCCTCTTTCGTTTAAAGTAAGGTATTCCACGCGTTCACCAGAGGGCGAAATCCAACACCAAGAAGAAACTATCGCAGTCGAAGCGGAGATATATTGGAAGCAGTATAACGCGTCGGCCCTCTTCATCTTCATCCCACATACCGGTCGCTGCTTCTTGCGGAAATGGAATTCCTCGAACGGCTGGCCGTCCGAGGACTCGTCGGCTATCCCGATACGAGGTGTTTCACAATGAGATGGGTCGTTGCTCGGAATTCGTCGTCCGCTAGCATGATCGAGGAGAAGAAAAAGGTAGAGTAGAGAGCAGGTTTCCCCCTGCCCTCCCTCATCAAACCGTGCATGCAGTTTTCCCGCACACGGCTTTCCGATGTTATTCACCATAAGGAAAACTAGGGAAAACTAGGGACATCCCCATATTTGGCGTTTTTCTCTCCACGAGCGCACGTGACACCAGGAAAGTTTGTGCAAGAGAATTGACCAGCACCGGCTTGTCCAACCTTAGCCTTGACATTTTCCGGGCAGCTCCTTTACAGTGAACGCGTGCATGCCTTTTTTCTCCGCATAGTCTCCTATATTCTCCTTCTCGTTGCCATCATCAGTTTCAGTGGCATTGCCGCAACTGCTGCGGTCTTCGCCGGCAGTACAGCCGGCAATACCTGCTGCGACCATGAAAAGGGCACCGATCCTGCGGAAACAGTTCCCTGCTCCGTGCCTGACTGCCCATGTCCGTCATGCATGGCTGCGGCCCTTTCCCACCACGGTCCATCACACCTTTCTCAGCCACTTTTTTCCTTCTCCCATCGCACGCCTGCCCAGCGGATGCACCTGCCGGGATTCGGCCGCTCCATCGATTATCCCCCCGAATACTGATTCCTTTCGCTAACTATTTAATCAAACATCATATAACCGGACACAGCGTCTGGAAAAGCCGGAATAGCTGTGCCCGCACCCTTGCTCATCTATCAATGGAGATCCGGAAATGAAAAAATATATGATCATTGCAGCTGCAGTTGTCTTCGGTGCAGCCCTTTCCTATGTCCTGCTGGCTGCAGGCGGAGGAAAAGCGCTCAACGTCAACGAGATCAGCTCCGACCCGGGAGCCTACGCCGGCACCATCACCGTCACCGGTGTCATGGGGGGAACCTCGCCGCAGGACCCGACTATCTTCGGCATCATGGACATCAAGGAATTGCAGTGCAAAACCGCAAATTGCAACAAGGTCTTTGTCCCCATCAAGTACCAGGGAAAGCCACCGGTAGTGGGAGACGAGATCCGGGCAACAGGCAAGTTCGTCAACATGGACGGGGGTTACCTCTTTGCCGCCGACAAGCTCAAGGTGGTACGCAACCACAAGATCGGAGGGTAAATGACTCTCTCCAAACTGGTCGTGAAAAACATCACCCGACGCCGGGGGAGGTTTGTCTTCACCCTCCTCGGCATCACCATCGGCATTTCTTCCTTCGTCACCTTTCTCTCCATGGGAGGCAGCCTGAAGAGCGAGATCTACCGGGAAACGGCAGCCCTTGGCGCAAACCTCATCGTCATTCCCAAAGGCTCCTGCGGCTATGAACAACTCTCGGTCCTGGTCGGTGATGAGATGCCGACAAATATAACCGGCGACGAGGTAAAAAAGATCAGCGCCATCAAGGGGCTGACTGCTGTACCGTTTCTTTCCCAGAAAACGGCCATTAACAATAAACCGGTGGCTGTGAGCGGCATCGAACCATCAATAACCCTGAATTTCAAAGGGTGGCAATTGGCGAAAGGCAGCTACTTCTCCTCATCGGACGAGGCAACAGCGGTTGTCGGCGTCGAAGCGGCAAAGCAATTCCAGCTGCAGCCGGGTTCCCTGGTCAGGATCAGGGGCGAGCAGTTGGCGGTCAAGGGGGTGCTGAAGGAGACCGGCGGCAGGGACGACTTCACCCTGTTCCTGCCCATGGCCACCGCACAAAGGCTCTACAAGTCCATCGATCGCGTCTCCTATGTGGCGGTCCGGGTCGATGACCTGGCAAAAACCGATGCCTATATGGAAAAGATCAAGGAGTCTGTCAGTCTGGGGGTGGTTTCCGACAAGCAAATGCTGAAATCGGTGCTCTCCATCGTCGGCACGGTCAACATCACCCTGCAGCTCATTGCCGCCGTCTCCGTTCTTGCCGCCGCCTTCGGCATCATCAATACCATGCTCACGGCAACCTATGAACGCAAGAGGGAGATAGGCATTCTGCAGGCGCTGGGGGCAACCCAGGGAAAGATCTTTGCCATGTTCATGCTTGAATCAGGGTTCTATGGCCTGATGGGTGGGGTGGTCGGGGGTGGGGGTCGGCCTTCTGGTTTCCATCCTCGCCACCCCCTACATCAGCCAGAACGCTTTCACCTCATTGGTCAAAGGGTCTGGTACCGGCACGATGATCGACGCCGGTGTCATTGCAGTTTCCATCTTCTTTTCCGTGGCCGTTGCCGTTGTCGCGGGAGTGTATCCGGCATGGCGTGCAGCGAGGCTTACACCGGTGGAGGCAATCAGCTATGAATGAGACGATTATTACCGCTGAAAAAGCGACAAAAAGCTACGTTACCGGCAGCGTCACCACCCATGCCTTGCGCGGGGTCGATTTCAGCATCGGGAAAGGTTCCTTTACCTGCATCATCGGCCCTTCCGGCCACGGCAAAAGTACTCTCATGCACCTGATCGGCGGTCTGGACCGCCCAAACAGCGGTACTATCACCGTGGCCGGCAAAGAGCTGAACAGGCTCGACAACAGCAGCCTGGCCAGGCTGAGGGGTGAGAAGATCGGCTTCGTTTTCCAGTTTTTCAACCTGCTGCCGGGACTGACGGCCCGGGAAAACGTGGAAACGGCCATGATGCTCTCCGGGGTCCCGGAAAAGGAGCAGGCCCCACGGGCACTTGGCCTGTTGTCGCAGGTCGGTCTTGCAGACAAAGCCGATGCCAGGCCGAATCAGCTTTCCGGTGGCCAGCAGCAGAGGGTGGCCATCGCCCGGGCTCTGGCCAATGATCCGGAGATCATTTTGATGGACGAGCCGACCGGCAATCTGGACTCGGCAGCTGAGGCCGAGGTGCTGGAGATACTGTTCAAGCTTCACCGACAGGGGAAGACCATCGTCATCGTCACCCACAACAGCGACATTGCCGCCAGAGCCCAGCATATCATCAGGGTGAAGGACGGCCGGATAGATCCGTAATATTTCATGTTATCGGGTCGCCCCGGCAAGGGGGCGGCCTTTTTTAATGGGTCAATGCTGGAAATACCGGCAGGATCGTGATACATAAAAACTGTGTTTTTGCTTTTGCAAGCCTTAAGTCCGTTTTTCCATGAGCAACAGGAGGTATCCTATGGGTATCGCATCGATTCTGACAACGGCCATGCGCGGAGTGGCCTGGGGACAGGTGGCCAATATGGCGCTGCAGTATGGGCCGGAGATACTGAAGAAAATAAAGGACCGACGGCAGCCGCAGCAACCGGGCGAAGAAGTGACGGTCCCCATAATTGAGCAGCTGCAGGGGCGGATCGGGGAATTGGAAGCTGCCCTGGTTAAGCAGCAGGAGCTGATCAAGGAGCAGGCCCTGACCATCGACGTTCTGGAAGAAGCTGTCAAAACCCTGCAGACACGGCTGAAGATTGCCATTCTCCTGGCCGCTGGGTTTGGGCTGCTTTCCCTGGTCCTGGCAGCGTTCCTCATAAGGGGGTGATCCATGCCCCATCGACCCGCCGAAGCTGAGCATATCCGCCACTGTCCACGCTGTGCTGCCACCAGCCTCTCCTGGCACAGCACCAAGAACTTCCACTGCAACGCCTGTGGCTTTACCCTTTTTCTCAATGTGGCAGCGGCGGTAGGTGTGATTATCGAGTGCCGGGGCAAGATCCTCTTCGGCGTCCGCAGGAACAATCCGGGCAAGGGGATGCTCGACCTACCCGGCGGCTTCGTCGATCCTGAAGAGACCGCCGAGGAGTGCGCCGGGCGGGAGGTGCTGGAGGAAACTGGCATCAAGATCCCCGCAGGGAGTTACTTCATGTCTCTGCCGAACAGCTATCTGTACCGGGATATAACTTACAGCACCCTGGACCTGGTCTTGACGGTGCGTCTGGATGAGTTCCCTGCCATGCAGGCAGCCGACGACCTGATTGAGCTGCTTTGGGTCGACCGGGATGAGGTCGATCCGGAACAAATAGCCTTCCCGTCCCTGCGGGAGGCGGTGCGGAGTTACCTTTTGCAGCCTGCCGTCCCTTTGTTATAATCGCTTTGCTCGCTGATCACTGTTCTGCCGTTGAACCCTTCTCCCTGAGGGAGAAGGTGGCCTCACCCTGGCCCTCTCCCAAAGGAGAGGGAATTGAAACAACAATGGCGAAAGATCAAGTGATTTAGATATTTCTTGCTTTACTGGAGGCAATCATGGAAAACAAAATCTGGAATCCGGCCGACCTGCTGCAACTTTCCGGTGGCTACTGGAGCGCCTGTGCCTCCATGCTCGGTCAAGCTCGATGTTTTTACCCAACTGGGGGAAGGGCCAATGGCAGCCGAAGAGCTGGCTGGGCGTATAAACAGCGATGCAAGGGGACTGGCCATGCTGCTCAACTCTCTGGTGGCCCTGGAGCTGCTGGAAAAGGAGCATAATTCCTACCGCGCCACACCCTTTGCCCGTAACTTCCTTAGCAAAAACTCGTCACAGTATCTGGGACACATCATCCTCCACCATCACCACCTCATGGAAAGCTGGGCGCACCTGGACCAGGCGGTAAGGAGCGGCGGACCGATCAGACAGCGAGTTTCCCACGAGGCTGGGGACGAAGAGCGGGAAAGCTTCGAGATGGGGATGTTCAACCTGGCCATGCAACTGGCGCCGAAGATCGTTTCCGCCATCGATCTTTCGGGGCGGAAGCGGCTCCTGGATCTGGGTGGTGGTCCGGGAACCTATGCCATCCAGTTCTGTCTTCACAATCCCGAGCTTTCCGCTGTGGTCTACGATCTGCCCACCACCCGCCCCTTCGCTGAACGGACCATTTCACAGTTCGGTCTTTCCGACCGCATCGCCTTCGAATCGGGAGATTTCATCAAGGAAGGATCAAGGGAATCTTCGACGTGGCCTGGCTGTCGCACATTCTCCATGGGGAAGGGCCTGCAGGCTGTACTGTCCTTCTGGAAAAAGCGGTATCAGCACTTGAACCGGGGGGCATGATCCTGATCCAGGAGTTTATCATGAACAACGATCAGGACGGTCCGCTCTTCCCGGCCCTGTTCTCAATGAACATGCTGCTGGCTACGCCCCATGGGCAGGCTTACACAGAAAAGGAGATATTCGGGATGCTGCAATCTGCCGGCGCAGGGGAGATCAGGCGACTTCCGGTGGAGCTGCCCAATGGGGCAGGGATCATCGCCGGTATCGTCGGGAAAAAATAGTATGCGCCTGACATGGATAGTGCTGATTTTCCTGCTGACCGGCTGCTCAAAGGCAGAACAAATCCCCAGCCTTCCTGGGGATGGGGTGATACTCGCTTTCGGCGACAGTATTACTTACGGCACCGGTGCTGCCGCCGGAGAAAGCTACCCGGCGGTGCTGGAGCAATTGGCTGGGAGAAAGGTCGTCAATGGCGGCGTTCCGGGTGAGGTAACAGCGGAGGGGGTGCAGAGGCTGCCGGGCCTTTTGGAGCAGTTGAAGCCGGCAGTGGTAATCATCTGTGAAGGGGGCAACGACATGCTCCGCCACACGGCCCACGGCGAGATCTCCGCCAACCTGCGCACCATGGTACGGCTGGTAAAGGAAAGGGGGGCATCGGCGGTACTGGTCAGCGTGCCGGCGCTGGACCTCTCCTTTGCCCCGCCCCCGTTTTATGCCGAAATCGCTGAAGAGGCGGGCATTCCCTGCGACAAAAAGACGCTGACCCGCATCCTGACCAAAAGGTCGCTGAAATCGGATCCGATACACCAAACGCCGCCGGCTACCGCAAGCTGGCGGAGGGGCTGGCAAAACTGCTCCATGAAAGGGGCGCTATCTGACGAAACGGGATTTTTCGTTGACCTTGCCGAAGGCATCCTCTATTAATACTCAGCATGGCCATTGATCCCTATCTCCCCATATCTTCGCCTTCAATATACTTCTCACCATCATCGATGCCACCATCGGTTACCATGCCGCGCCGATCCTTGTGCGGACAGCTGCGGCAGACGAGGAAGCCATGGAATCGGCGGCCAAGACCATCCGAACCATGCTGGCCCTGGTGGTGGCGCTGTATAGCTTTTTCTCCTGTCTGGCCTACTTCAGGCAAAAACCGCTGTTGCTCCTCATCGTCACGGCAGTGATCGTTGCCGACATCGTCGCTCAGATTATCGTCAGCAGGAAAATGAAAAACAGGGCAGGTAATTCCCTTTCAGGGCAGGAACTGTTGCAGGTTCGTCAGTGCCCTGTCCAGCTTCTCCAGGCTATGGGCCTCGATGGTCAGCGCGGCTTCCGGCGCGGACTGTTCCATCAGGCTGAAAAAGAGCTTGAAATCAATTCCTCCCTCGCCCAGCGGCGCATGATCATCCCTGAATCCATGGTTGTCGTGGATGTGGGTTTCGGCGATATAAGAGCCAAGGGCGGCGAACCATTCTTCCATCCCCACCGTCTTGAACAGATTCCAGTGCCCCACATCGAAGCAGTGGCGCAAGCGCGGGGAGTTTATTGCCTCCAGCAGCGCCACAAGGGTGGAAGGCTCCTCCTCGAAGATGTTTTCAACGGCGATGGTACAGCCGATCCCTTCGGCACGTTCCAGCACTCCCTGCCAGGTGTCGATGCTGTGCCTGAGCCACTCCTCCTTCTTTTCTCCGTAGCGCCAGCGGTCATATCCGGGATGAAATACCATGATCTGCGGCTTGAAGATCTCTGCTGCATCAAGCACATCATTAAAGCTGCGCCTGGTCACCTCCCGGATCTGCCGCACCACCGAACCAGGGTTCAGGTCCATAAAGGGAGCGTGGATGGTGCAGGCAAGGCCATTGCCGGTCAGGGCATCGGCCTCAGCCTGCATTTTTTCAGGGATCACCTCGTCAAGAGCGTCGGCGGAAAAGAAAATCTCCGGATTGATCCGGTTGGCAATGAGGTAATCCAGGTTGCGGCCAAGGTGCGGGTATGTACATGGGCGAATACTTTTTTATTCATGGTTTTTCCTGTGCCTTTTTACGTCGTCGGCGCACTTGCCGCAGTTCACCAGCTCCTCCAGCTTGAAGATGGCCGTCGGCTCGCCAAGGACGATGAGGGTGTCATGGGCCTCCATATGGGTATGGGATTCGGGGTTGAAGACCATCTTCCCCGAGGCCTTTTTGATGCCGACAATGATGACGCCTGTCTCACGGCGGAAGCCGGAACTGGCAAGATTCTCCCCGATAAAGCCGGAGGTGGCGGGGATGACGATCTCTTCTATCTGCAGTTCCAGATGCTCGCGACCGGTGGCGATCTCGATGAAGTCCATGACGTTGGGACGGAGGATAGCCTGGGCCATACGGCTGCCGCCGATCAGGTAAGGCGAGACGACCTTGTTGGCGCCGGCCCGCTTCAGCTTTATTTCCGATCCTTCCTCTCCGGAACGGGCAAGGATGTAGAGGTCAGGGTTGAGGCCGCGGGCGGTCAGGGTGATGTAGACATTCTCCGTGTCCGACGTGACCACGGAAATCAGACCCTTGGCCTTCTTGATGCCGGCCTTGAGCAATGTCTCGTCATCGGTGGCATTCCCCCTGAGAAACAGGTAGCTGTCCTGGGCCAGTCTATCCACACCAGCGGGTCGTTTTCCACCACGACAAAGGGGAGAGGTTTTGCGGCAAATTCCTTGCAGATCAGGGCGCCGATCCTGCCGAAGCCGCAGATGATATAGTGGCCGCTCAAGGCATTTATTTTCTTTTCCAACTTTTTCCTCCCGATAATGCGCTGCAGCTGCCCCTCGAACATGATTTGGGCAAGACTGCCAACGATGTAACCCAGGACGCTGACGCCGAAAAAGATCAACACCATGGTAAAGATTTTGCCGGCGTCGCTCAACTCGTGTATTTCCCGGAAGCCGACGGTCCCCAGTGTGATCACGGTCATGTAGAGTGCATCGAGCAGACGCCACCCCTCGATGGTCGAGTAGCCGGCAGTACCTATGGAGACCAGCAGGGCCAGCACCAGAACCGATATTTTCAGGTGGCGGACAGGATCCATTCAAACTCCTTTTCCCGCCTAAAATACCCTCGCCACTGCTAAATTTCAAGACATTAATGACATAAAAAAGCACGTAAGTAGTTGATTGCTCCCGGCAAAGGGGTAAATTCTTGACAATTCTTGTATACTGTATACAATTAGCCACTAACTGGAGGACCGCCATGAAAAGAAACATTGAAAAGCATCTGACCCTCAGGGAAAGAATCCTTGAAACGATCCGTGATGCCATCATGAGCGGGTCCCTGAAGCCGGGAGAAAAAGTGGCCGAACCTGAACTGGCCGAACGCTTCGGCATCAGCAGGACCCCCATCCGGGAAGCTTCCGCCAGCTGGAATCGGAAGGGTATCTTTCGGTAATTCCCCGCACGCAGTGGTTGCAGCCTTTTCCCAGCGGGACGTGGAAGAGTTCTACGCCATCAAGAGCATCCTCGAAGGCTATGCCGCACGCAAGGCCTGCGACAACCTGACGGCAAAGGAGCTGGATAAACTTACTGCCATTAACCAGAAACTGCATCACCTGGCCGAAGCCGGCGACATCAAAAATTTTTTCAAGGTGCACAACGATTTTCACGATCTGTTTATCAAGGCGGCAAACAACGATAAGCTCTATGAGATGGTAAACGGCCTGGTGAAGAAGTTCCAGCGGCTGAGGGTTGCCTCCCTGAGCAAGAAGGGACGGATGCAGGTCTCCGTGGAAGAGCATGAGAAAATCATCGAGGCCTTTCGTAACAAAAATGCCAATCTTGCGGAAAAGCTGGTTCAGAAAAACGCCGAATATGGGGGCATCGTCCTGATAAAAAGCGGGCCTGACGCTACGCCAATGAAGAAGGCAGAGCAGACTGCAGCGAAGCATCTCGACCTTTAACCCCACCCTCAGCGGCGGTACGACACATCCACTCCTTACCGGTTGCACGGCATTTCCACTATGGAAAATCCGTTCCTCTGTGCTAAGCTGTGGATGTTTTTATTTCAACTTTAATCACGGGAGGGTAAGCTGTTGAACCTTTTGAAGCAGATTCCCAAGGTGGACAAAGTACTGAGCTGGGAGGGCGTCCAGACACTACTGGAAACACATCCCCGCCCGGTGGTGATGAAGGCTGTGCGTAATGTGCTTGAAGTCCTCCGTGCCATCGTGCTCCGTGAAGAAGGGGACGCGGGCCTGTTCACCGACGAGGCGATCATGAAGAGGGTGAACCGGGAGCTTGATGAGATCAACTCTTTGAACCTCAAGCGGCTGGTCAACGGCACCGGCGTTGTCATCCATACCAACCTGGGACGGTCGCCCCTGCCGGAAAGCGTGCGCCAGACCCTGAATGAAATAGCCTTCGGCTACTCAAACCTGGAATTCGACCTGGCAACGGGAGAACGAGGGAGCCGCTATGCCCACGTGGAAGAAATCCTCTGCGAGCTTACCGGTGCAGAGGCTGCACTGGTGGTCAACAACAACGCCGCCGCGGTACTGCTCGCCCTCAGTTCCCTTGCCGCCGGCAGAGAAGTCATCGTCTCGCGGGGAGAACTGGTGGAGATCGGCGGCTCGTTCCGCATTCCCGACGTCATGCGCCAGAGTGGCGCCATATTGAGAGAGGTCGGGGCCACCAACCGTACCCACCTAAAGACTACAGCGCTGCTGTAGCTACGGAAACAGGCCTGCTGCTAAAGGTCCACTGCAGCAATTTCGCCGTAGTCGGCTTTACCGCCGAAGTATCGGCCGAACAGTTGGTCGAGCTGGGCAGGCAGCATTCCCTGCCGGTAATGGCGGATGTGGGAAGCGGCAACCTGGTGGAGCTCTCCAGGAGGCTTGGCTGCAATGAGCCGACGGTGCAGGAATTCGTCAGCGCCGGGGTGGATGTCATCACCTTCAGTGGCGACAAACTCCTGGGAGGCCCCCAGGCAGGCATCATCATCGGTCGCAAGGAACTGCTGGCAACCATGAAAAAGCATCCGCTGCTGCGGGCTGTAAGGATAGACAAGCTTACCCTGGCGGCACTGGAAGGAACCCTGCAGCTATACCGCGACGAGCGACGGGCGCTGCAGGAAATCCCCACACTGCGCATGCTCGCCCTTTCCAAGGAGGAGCTTGCCGAGACTGCAAAACAGCTTGCGGCACGCTTGCAGAATGCTGCTCCCGACGTTGTGACCCTCTCCCTCGTTGAAGGCTTCTCCCAGGTCGGAGGAGGCGCCCTTCCCCTCCTTCAACTCCCCACCACGCTGATATCGGTCGGCGTCGGCGACAAATCGGCCCAGGAAATCGAAAAGGCCATGAGGCTCTCTCCGGTGCCGGTCATCGGCAGAATTTTCAAAGGGGCCTTTCTCCTTGACCCACGCACCATTAACGAAGAAGATATACCGGCCCTGACCGCTGCCCTGCAAGGCATTGCCCCCTGACAACCTGCGGCTGGAGGGTGCCGACGCCCATCGTCGACCAATTTCTGTTTGGCCTTTTTGTCCCATCCATGTATAATTGCACGATTTTGTTGGCGGAATAACAGCCGCTTCCATCCAATATATCCAAGGAGGGCCGGAAAATGAGAGCCGTTGCACTAATCCCTGCCGCCGGCATGGGGAAACGCATGGGGAAACGCATGGGAGCAGGCATGAACAAGCAATACCTGCTCCTGGACGGCAGGCCCATTCTGGCCCACACTCTTGAAATTTTCGAGGAGGCATCCTTTGTTGACGACATTTATGTGGTCATCCCCCAAGCGGAGATCGCCTTCTGTCGTGAGCAGGTGGTGGAAAAATACGGCTTCACCAAGGTTCGCGATGTCATCGCCGGCGGCAGTGAACGGCAGTATTCGGTACTCAACGGAATCAGGGCGCTGAGCGGGTACAGGGAAGACGATGTGGTCATCATCCACGACGGAGTCAGGCCCTTCATTCCAACGAAGATATTGAAACATTCCATTGAGGTTGCAAGCCAATACGACGGCGCCCTTGTGGCCGTACCGGCCAAGGATACCGTAAAGACCGTCGAAGCCGGCGTGGTGACCGGCACCCCCCCCAGGGAAAACATCTGGCTTGCCCAAACACCCCAGTCCTTCAGGCACGGCATCATCAGCGCCGCCCATGAAATTGCTGCCGCCGAAGGCTTCCTGGGAACCGACGATGCCTCGCTGGTGGAACGCATGGGCAGACAGGTGCATGTGGTCATGGGGGACTACCGGAACATAAAGATTACGACGCCGGAAGATATGCTGCTGGCGGAGACTTTTTTGAAGAAATAAAGTGCTTGAAAGAGGCTACAATGAGAATAGGTCATGGATATGATGTGCACAAACTGGTCAGCGGCAGGAAACTGATCCTCGGCGGAGTAGATATACCCTACGAAAGAGGGCTGCTCGGCCATTCGGATGCAGATGTGCTCATTCACGCCATTTCCGACGCCATATTAGGCGCCATCGGCGAAGGTGATATCGGCAAACATTTCCCCGACACCGACCCTGCCTATAAGGGGGCCGACAGCATCAAGCTGCTGATGCATGTCATGGGGCTGGCCCGCGACCGCGGGTATGCCATCGGCAACGTGGATGCGACTATCGTAGCCCAGAGACCGAAACTGGCAGTCCACATTCCCCTGATGCGGGAGAACATCGCCAAAGCCCTGGAGACGGAAGCAAGCAGGATCAATGTCAAGGCGACCACCACCGAAGAACTTGGCTTTTGCGGCCGGGGCGAAGGAATAGCTGCCTATGCAGTGGCTCTGCTGCAGCGCAGACACGAGCTTTCACCCGAAATGAGAGAGGTCCTGGAAACGAGGTAAAAATATATGGAATCTACCGTCAACAGCAATGTATCTGCGCCGGAAGCTACGGCAACAACAAACTTTATCCGCAACATCGTCGAAGAAGACCTGAAATGCGGCAAACACAAAACTATCGTCACCCGCTTTCCGCCCGAGCCCAACGGCTACCTGCACATCGGCCACGCCAAATCCATCTGTCTCAACTTCGGCCTGGCCCGGGACTTCGGCGGCCGCTGCCACCTTCGCTTCGACGACACCAATCCGGCCAAGGAGGATGTGGAATACGCGGAAGCTATCAAGGAAAACGTCCGCTGGCTCGGCTTTGACTGGGGGAAACACCTTTACTACGCCTCCGACTATTTCGAGCAGCTCTACCAGTGGGCGGAACAGCTGATCCGCCAGGGTGATGCCTACGTGGAAGACTTGACCGCAGAGGAAATCCGCGCCCACCGCGGCACCCTCACCGAACCGGGCAAGGAGAGCCCCTGCCGCAGCCGCACTTCGGAAGAAAACCTTGAGCTTTTCCGCCGGATGCGTGCCGGCGAGTTTGCCGATGGGGCCAAGGTGCTGCGGGCAAAGATCGACATGGCCTCCCCCAACCTCAACCTGCGCGACCCGGTCATGTACCGCATTCTCCACACTCCCCATCCCCACGCCGGCGACAAATGGTGCATCTATCCCATGTACGATTTCGCCCACGGCCAGAGCGACTCCATCGAAGGAATCACCCATTCCGTCTGCACCCTGGAATTCGCCGACCACCGCCCCCTCTACGAATGGTTCCTGGAACGGCTCGGCATCTACCAGCCCCATCAGTACGAGTTTGCCCGCCTCAATCTCACCTACACGGTGATGAGCAAGCGGAAGCTTCTGCAACTGGTGCAGGATGGCGATGTCTCCGGCTGGGACGATCCGCGCATGCCGACCTTGTCCGGCTTACGGATGCGCGGTTATACCCCCGAGTCCATCCGCAGCTTCTGCGACCAGATCGGCGTCGGCAAGAGCGACAGCTGGATCGACATGAGCATATTGGAAGAGTGTGTCCGCAACGACCTCAATATCAGGGCTCCCCGGGCGATGGCAGTCCTGCGCCCTCTCAAGCTGGTGATCGACAACTATCCCGCAGACATGACCGAAGAGTTCGAGGCGGCCAATCATCCCAACGATCCGGCCATGGGCTCACGGATGGTTCCCTTTGCCAAAGAGATTTATATGGAGCAGGACGATTTTCTCGAAGAGCCGCCGAAGGGTTTCTTCCGCCTGGCGCCTGGGCGAGAGGTGCGCCTGCGCTACGCCTACATCGTCAAATGCGAAAGTATCGTCAAAGATGAAGCGGGTAAAATCGTGGAAGTCCACTGCAGTTACGATCCTGCCTCCAGAGGGGGTTCAGCTCCTGATGGCCGCAAGATCAAGGGCACCATCCACTGGGTCTCGGCGCCCCATGCCGTGAAAGCCGAAGTCCGCCTCTATGACCGGCTCTTTACTGTCCCCAATCCGGACAAGGGGGGGCAGGACTTCAAGACTTTCATTAATAAAGACTCCCTGCAGGTGCTGGATACCGCCTGCCTTGAGCCGGATCTGGCAAAGGCCGCACCGGGCTCCAGCTACCAGTTCGAGCGCCAGGGATACTTTCACGTGAGCTCACCGGCTGACGACGGAAGACCTGTATTTAACCGCACCGCCACCCTGCGCGATTCGTGGGGGGCCGGCGGCAAGAAAGAATGACGGCCCGCGTGTGGAACTTCAACAGCCCGGATAAAGGATGGAATGCCGCTGCAGATCCTGGTAATAAACGAAAATAAGGCGTTCTGCGACTACCTCGTCAACCTGCTGGCAACGGCCGGACATGAGGTCTCCTGCGTCCAGCTTTATGCAGATGCCCTGCAGGCCGCCGCAGCAAACAGACCGGCAGCTATTATCCTTGAAATTTCCACCTCCGACATGGGAGCCGTCGAGATGATCAGCCGCCTGCAGCGTGCGGTTGAAACCCGTCATGTGCCCATCATCGTCATCTCTGATGTTCCCGAGCTTGAATTCGAGCTCCTCAATCTCTTTGACTTTCTCCCCCAGCCCCTGGATACGGTAAGACTTGCCGAAGATCTGGAGGCCATCGCCAGGGGAAGAAAGCAGTCCCTGCTCCGGCAAACAGAAACCCTTGGCGACGACACCTACCGTCTTTACTACCAATACCTCCTTCAAGAAAGCGGCCTCCATTTCGATCGGCGCAACCAGAAGCTGCTGGAACGGGGTCTGTTGAACCGCATGGCTGCCCTGAAGATCAGCTCCTTCGAAGAATATTACCATTACCTGGTGTTGCACCAGGAAAGCCGGCAGGAACTGAAAAAACTGCTGCCGTTCCTCACCATCGGTGAGACTTATTTTTTCCGTTACCATGCCCACTTCGAGGCTCTGGGCAAGATATTGGCAGAGAAACGGTCCGGGCTTGCCCTGGGGGAAAGGCTGAAGCTCAGGCTTTGGTCGGCTGGCTGCTCCACAGGCGAAGAGCCCTATTCCCTGGCCATGACAGTAATGGAAGCCATTCCCGACTGGAAGAAACATGATATCAGCATCCTCGCCACCGATATCGACAACCGGGCTCTGAAACGGGCACGGGAAGGTATCTACAGCCCGTGGGCCATGCGCGTCATGGAAAAGCGCAACCTGGATCGCTATTTCGAAAAAAGCGGCAAGAAGTTCAGGATCAGGGACGAGGTTAAAAGCCTGGTCAGATTCGCCCACCACAATCTCACTTCATCTCCCCCCGACCAGGAGGAACAGGGCCGGGAACGGTTCGATGCCGTCTTCTGCCGCAATGTCACCATATATTTCACCATTGATATCACCAGGCAGATAATCGAGAAAATATCCAATTGTCTCAAGCCCGGCGGTTACCTCTTCTTGGGCCATGCCGAGACCATGGCCCAGATATCGAGCCGGTTCGAAAGGCAAAACCATGACGGCAGCTTCTACTACCGGAAGAAAACGGCAAAAAGCGAAATTCCAACAGAACCTGCACCCCCCCGGCAACCTGCACCGGCAAAAGCAAAGAGCCGGCAAGAGCAAGCCCCGGCACCGGTAAACACCACTGCACCTGCACCGGCATCCCCGCAGGCCGTTGACTGGGAGAGGCTCCATCTGCATGCCCGGGAACTCTTCAGAGAGGAAAATTTCTCCGAGACAGCCAGACTTTTGCAGGATATACTGCAACATCGTCCTGATCATACCGGAGCCCTCATCCTCTATGGTTTTACTCTGGCCAACGATGGGCGCTTTACCGAGGCACTTGCAGCGTGCGAAGCTGCATTGAAGACCGACGACCTGCTGCCTGAGGCATATTTCCTCAAGGGACTTGTATATGAGATGACCGACCGCTTGCCGGAAGCAGGTGAGGAATACCGCAAGGCGATCCTCCTGCAACATGACTTCGTCATGGCCCATTACCAGCTGGCACAGCTCTATGCCCGGCTGGGCAAAAAAAAGGAACGGCTCAGGGAGCTGAATAATTCACTACGGATTGTGGCCGGGTTGAAAGCCCAGACGACCATTCCCCATTCCGGCGGACTGACAAGGGAGCTGTTCATGGATCAGTTGAATAAAGAATTGGCAAAGGCAGATTAAGAAGGGAAGCGACATGGTAGTGAAGAACGGAACCGACGAAATCCGCTCCATCCTGGATGAAATGAGGGAAGAGTACTGGCACGCCCTGTCGGAGGTGGAAGAGGCACGGGAAGAGGAGCAGGAATTCATCACCCTGACCCTCGGCGGTGAGACCTTCGCCTTCGAGACCGGTTACGCCTCCGAGGTTATCCGCATCCCCAGGCTGGTGAAGCTGCCACGTGTTCAGGACTTCCTAACCGGCGTTTTCAATCTCCGTGGCGAGATTACCGCAGCCATCGATATCAGGCCTCTGCTTGGCCTGTCCCAGCTCCCCCTTTCTCCTTTCTCCAGGATCGTCGTCGTCAAATCGGAAAAGTTTGTCACCGGCATCATCGCCGAAACGGTGGAGGGGGTGCGGGCACTGCCACTGAACGCCCTTGAGCCTGCAGTCAAATCTCTCAATGAGAAACAGCGGGAGTACATCCGTGGTCAGTTGAACATTGACGGCATGCTGATCATGATGCTGGACATGGCAAAGCTTTTACAGTCCCCTGACATTGTGGCCGACAATAACCAATAAAAAAGGATCATCGGCGTTTAACGGAACGCCGGCAAGGAGTTGCCATGTTTAACAACCTGTCATTGAAGATTGCCGGGATTCTCATTCTGGTAATGGTCGTCATCATGACCTTCTTTACCATCTACTTCGTCAGATCGAGGAGCGCCTCCATGGAAGGCGAGCTCCTCTCCAAGGGGAGGATCGAAGCCCTTGCCGGAGCAAAGATGACTGAGCAAGTCCTGGAACTGGCGATAAAACAAGGCACCTTGTCCGAGACGGACATATTCGATGAGAATTATGTCCCCATTCCCAATACCTACCCGCAGAAGTTCCACACCAGGTTCGACAGATATCTCGACGAAAACATCCAGGAGCTGGAAGACGAGTACCTGAAAGACGACCAGGTGGTATTCGCGGCAGCAGTTGATCGCAACAGTTACCTGCCCACCCATAACACAAAATACTCTCAGCCGCTGACCGGCGACAGGGCCAAGGACCTGATCAACAACCGGACCAAGCGCATTTTCAATGACGAAGTGGGCATGATTGCGGCAAAGAATCAGAAGGAACTCCTCCAGCAGGTTTATTTCCGCGACACCGGGGAGCGGATGTGGGATATTTCGGCGCCGGTCTATGTCAACGGCAAGCACTGGGGAGCGTTCAGGATCGGCTTCTCCATGGAGAAAACCGACAAGCGCATCGCCGAGTTGAGGACTCAGATCATCGGCTCCATGTTCATCATGCTGCTGGTTTCCAGTGTCACCATCTTTTTCGTCGTCCGCTATTATATGCGTCCTCTCCTCAACCTGACGGCGGCGGCACGGCGCATTGCCGACGGCAATCTGGACGAACAGATCCCGGTTGAGACCGGCGACGAGATAGGCACTCTCGCCGAAGCGTTCAACACCATGACCAATGTCATCGTCAAAAACCTCAAGGGGGAGATTGAAAAGAGCGCGCGGCTCATCGCCTCCATCAAGGAAGCAATCATTCTTTTGTCCAGCTCAGCCAACGAAATGATGGCCATCAGTGCCCAGCAGTCTTCCGGTGCGACCCAGCAGGCGAGCGCCGTCCAGGAAGTAACCACCACTTCTGAAGAAATAGCCATCACCGCCAAACAGATCACCGATAATGCCAAATCGGTGGAATCCATGGCCGAGGAGACTACCCGCAGTTGTACCGTCGGCACCGGCGACGTGACAAATGCCATCGACGGTATGGCTATGCTGAAAGCACAGGTGCAGAGCATAGCCGAAAGCATGCTCCAGCTGGGGGATAACAGTCAGAAGATCGGCGGTATCGTGGAAATAATCGATGAGATCAGCGACCAGACGAACCTGCTGGCGCTGAATGCCGCCATCGAGGCTGCCGGCGCCGGAGAGGCGGGCAAACGCTTTGCCATCGTCGCCCAGGAGGTGAAACGACTGGCACAACGCACGGTGGATGCGACCAAACAGATCAAGGGGCTCATCGAAGAAATTCAAAAGGCGACCAACAGCACCATCATGGTCACGGAAGAGGGAACCAAAGGGGTTGATGACGCATCGGCACTGGTCGACAAGGTCCAGCTCTCATTCACCAACATCATCAACATGGTTGAAGAAACTGCCCGCGCCGCCAAGGAAATAACCCTTTCCACCCAGCAGCAGACCTCCGCCTGCGAGCAAATGGCCGAAACAATGACCGAGGTGCGGGATGTGGCACAGCAGGTGGCAGCCAGCGCCAATGAAACTGAGCGGGCCATTTCCGATATCATGGAGCAGACGGAAAAACTGCGGGACCTGAGCGAAAAAGAGGCATAGATGCCCAACCGGAACAAATACCTCTCCATATTTTTCAAAGAGGGCCGCGAACATCTGGACTCGCTGCAGAAGGGGCTTCTTGCCCTGGAAAAGACTCCGGACGACAAGGTGCTGCTCAGGGAACTGATGCGCAATGCCCACACCCTCAAGGGATCGGCAAAGCTGGTTGGTCTTGAGGAAATCAGCGCCATCGGTCACCGCATGGAAGACCTCTTTGAAGAGATCGAAAAGGGACAGAAAAGGGTCGATGATCAGGTCATAGATATTCTTCTCAAGGGAGCCGATGCCATATCCCGTCTTATCAAGGCTTTCAGCAGCAATGAAGAGATTCCCTTCGACGTCTCCCAGTTCCTGCTGGCTTTCGACCAGGGGGAAATCCCTCCCCAGGTGGTAGAAAAGAAACTGCAGCATGAAACCGCCAGTGAAGAGACCGTAAGGACCAATGTCAAGATCCTGGACAGCCTCATCAACCGCCTGGGCGAGCTGATCATCAATAAAAAACGCTTTGAAAGCAGTCTCCTCCGGCTGAATGAATTGTGCAACACCAACGCAAAGTCCCCTCTCCTTCCGGGACTGCGCCAATTCCGGAACGACCTGGAGGAGGACGTTCTCTACCTGGCATACCTGGTTCAGGAACTCCACGACGACGCCCTGGCTCTGCGCATGCTTCCCTTGCACACCATCACCGACGGATTCGAACGCATGATCCGGGACCTGTCCCGGGAGCACGGCAAAATGATCGAGTTTTCCGTCACAGGAGCCCAGATCGAAATGGACCGGGTGCTGCTGGAAGCGGTCAAACCGATGATCCTGCACATTCTGAGGAATTGCATCGACCATGGCATCGAAACACTCGAAGAGCGACTCGTGGATGGGAAAAAACCCAAGGGGTCCATAGAAATTGCCGCCAGGCTTGAAGAAGGGGGTGTCAACATCGTCATCCGTGACGACGGGCGGGGCATCAATCCGGCTCTGGTCAGAAAAACCGCGGTAAGCAAAGGTCTTCTGGGCCAGGAAGAAGCTGCAGCCATGGAGGATAAGGCTGTCATCGAGCTGATCATGGAGGAGGGATTTTCCACCAGGGACTTCATCACCGACACCTCGGGGCGCGGCATCGGCATGAGCGTGGTGAAAAAAAACCTGGAGCGGCTCAAAGGTCACCTGACCATAAGGAGCGAGGTAGGACGCTTCACCGAAATGTCACTGCAACTGCCGCTTACCCTTTCCATGATGGAGGCGCTGCTGATCCTCTGCGGCAGCGAGTGTTTTGCAGTTCCCCTTTCCTATGTCCAGGAGACGCTGAAAATAAGGCCGAAGACATTGTCACCGCGGCCGGCAAAGAAGTCATCTCCCTGCGCGGCAGCTCCATACCCTTGGTATCATTGGCCTCTCTCCTTGGTCTGCCTGAGCCCGGGAAGTTTTCCCCCGAGGAAAAGCTTACGGTCGTGGTGCTGGGACAGGGGAGTCAATATCTGGCCTGCGCTGTTGATGCAACCCTGGAAAGCTCCGGGATTGTCGTCAAATCTCTGAGCAATCAAATGAAAAACGTACATTTCGTCTTTGGGGCAACCATTCTTGGTAGCGGCGATCCAGCTGATCCTGAACGTTCCCGATCTTTTCACCGCAGCTGAAGTTGGAATTACTGCCGGTTTCGCATCAAGGCTCGGCAGAGATGAGGGAAAGGCGGTCAAGACACGCATCCTGGTGGTGGATGATTCCATAACCACACGCACTATGGAGCGCAGCATCCTCATGGCCCACGGTTACGATGTGGACATAGCCATCTCCGGCGAAGATGCCCTGGAAAAGGTGGCCGGCACCACTTACGATCTGGTCATTTCCGACGTTATGATGCCGGGCATTACCGGTTTTGAACTGACCAGACGTCTGCGTGCCATTGAGAAGTACCGAGAGGTGCCGATCATCATTGTTTCCTCTCTGGCCACCGATGCAGACAAACGTGAGGCCATGGACGCCGGCGCCCAGGCATACATCGTCAAGGGAAGCTTCGACCAGGGAAATCTGCTGGCAACGGTGGAGGCCTTCGTTGGCTGACGCCGTTTTGACAGTGGCCATGAAAGATTACCATTGAAAATGATAAAAGTTATTATTACAGATGATTCCGCCTGACCAGGGAGGTAATCAAGGACATATTCCGGCTGACCAGCGATATCATCGTCGTCGGCGAAGCAGCAGACGGCACCGCCGCCGTTGAACTCACACAGAAGCTGAAGCCGGACCTGGTCCTGATGGATCTGATGATGCCGATCATGGACGGTTTGACCGCCATAGAGGAGATCATGGCCCATTCGCCGACGCGATCCTGGTCCTTTCTGCCAGTCTCGGGGATCGGGACGTCAACAACGCCTTTGCCGCCATCAAAAGAGGAGCTCTGGATGTCATGGCCAAGCCGGAAGGCTTCACCACCGACACCATTTCCCCCTGCTTCACCTCGGACATCATAGAAAAAGTCAGGATGCTGGCCCGGATCAAGGTAATCCGCCGCAGGCCTCCGACCCGACGCCGAGCAATGGTCGCTTCGGAATCCAAACCGGGGGAAACCCATCGCATACTGGCTATCGGTGCATCAACCGGCGGCCCCCAGGCAGTCATGAAGATAGTCCGGTCCCTTCCGGCCGGCTTCGATGCCAGCATCTTCATTGTCCAGCATATCGCCAGCGGCTTTGCCCAATGGCTGAACCGGGAAAGCAACATTCCCGTCCGCCTGGCCAAGGATGGAGATGTGTTCCTGCCGGGGACGGCATTGGTCGCCCCCAGCAACTACCACATGACCGTTTCAGATGGTAAAATAAAACTGATAAAGGACCAGCCGGTCAACAGCTGCCGTCCTTCAATCGATGTGCTCTTTAAATCCCTTGCTCTCGAACATGGGGGCGCAGTCGTTGGTGTTCTTTTGTCCGGCATGGGCAAAGACGGGGCAGAGGGGCTGACTCAAATCCGGAAACAGGGAGGTATGACTATTGCCCAGGATGAAAAGAGCTGTGCGGTATTCGGCATGCCCAAGGCGGCTATCGCCATGGATGCCGTCGATATGATCGTACCTCTGGGTGATATTCCGCAGACCATTTCACGCTTGTTTGATGCAAGGAGTTGACCTCCATGGCAAAGAATAAAATACTTATCGTCGACGACAGCGAACTGGTGCTGATGATGGCCCGTGATGCCCTGGAAGAAGCAGGCTACAAAGTGTTCTGCGCCCACAATGGCCTTGAAGCCAACGGCTACATTTTTTCTGCCGACAGGCCTGACCTCATCATCATGGATGTGATGCTGCCCATGCTCGAAGGGAACAAAAAGGTGAAGCTCCTCAAGGAAAAGGATTTCATCAGTCAGATCCCTATCCTGCTCCTCTCGTCGAAGAGCGAAGACGAACTTCGCCGCCTCACCGACGAATCGGGGGCCGACGGTTACATCAGCAAGCCGTTTTCCCCTGCCGGCATCGTCACGGCAGTCAGGAACTTTCTCCCCTAACCCGTGGCAGAGGTAAAATTTCTTCACTTCAACAGCAGGTTATGCTAGATTCACCGGTGCTTCAAATCGCTAAACTAAAGGATTTTCATGGGCTTGCGCGTCTATAATACTTTCGGGAAATAAGGAAGAGTTTGTCCCGGTCGAGCCGGGGAGGGTCAAGATGTATGTCTGCGGAGTCACGGTCTATGATCACTGCCACATCGGCCATGCCAGGGCGAATGTGGTTTTCGACGTCATCTACCGCTACTTCTGCCATCTTGGGCTGGATGTGACCTATGTGCGCAATTACACCGACATCGACGACAAGATCATCAACCGGGCAAATCGTGAAGGGGTGACCTATGACGTCATCTCTGAGCGGTTCATCAAGGAGTTTGACCGGGATATGGAACGGCTGGGCCTGAAGTTGCCCACCTGCCAGCCGAAGGTACCGAGCATATCGGTGAAATCATCTCCTTGGCGCAGACGCTCATCGACAGGGGCTTTGCTTATCAGGCGGGGGGTGACGTCAACTTTTGCGTGGAGAAATTCGACTCATACCTGAAACTTTCCGGGCGCACCCTGGAGGACATGCAGGCCGGCGCCAGGATCGAAGTGGACGAGCGCAAGCGCCACCCCATGGATTTCGCCCTCTGGAAAGAGGCGAAGCCGGGCGAACCCTTCTGGGAGTCCCCTTGGGGAAAAGGCCGCCCCGGGTGGCACATCGAATGCTCGGCCATGAGCATGAAATATCTGGGGACAACCTTCGACATCCATGGCGGCGGCAAAGACCTGATCTTTCCCCACCATGAAAACGAGATCGCCCAGTCCGAAGCTGCCACCGGCAAGCCCTTCGTCAACTATTGGCTGCACAATGGCTTCGTCAACATCAACTCGGAAAAGATGAGCAAGTCACTAGGCAACTTCTTTACCATCAAAGAGGTGCTGGACCGGTATGACAATGAGGTGCTCCGCTTTTTCCTGCTTTCGGCCCACTACCGCTCGCCCATCGATTTTTCCGATCAGAACCTGACCGAGGCAGAGGCTGGGCTGGAAAGAATTTACAAAGCGCTGGCCGCAGTAGAGGAGACTCTGGCAGCCGGCAATGGCTGCACCGGAGCCCCAGTCGATGCATCATCACTGAATGAAGCCGAAGGGGACCTTTTCGACAAAACCACTTCCATTTCTGCCCGTTTCCGGGAGGCCATGGACGATGATTTCAATACCGCCCTGGCCATTGCCCACGTTTTCGACCTGGTGCGCTGCGTCAACCGCGTGCTGAGCGAAACAGCAGGAGCATCCGACAATATCTGCAGCCTCTGCACCCTGGTCAAGGCAGAAGTGGCAAAGATCGCCGGCGTTCTCGGTATTTTTTCCTCTGAGCCGGCATCATTTCTGGAAAGGCTCAAAAGCCGCAAAGCAGGCAATCTTGATATGGCGGTCGATGAAATAGAACGGCTGATTGCCGAAAGGGCGGCGGCAAGAAAGGCAAAGGATTTCAAACGAAGCGACGAAATACGTGACCAACTCGCGGCCAAAAACATCGTCCTTCTCGATTCGCCACAGGGGACAACCTGGAGTGTAAAGTAGCCGAGCCACGAGGTAACCCAGGAACCACCCATAAAAAAAGGCCGCTTATGCGGCCTTCTTTGTTCTACGGATTCTCTTTTATTCAGGCGGCTTTGCGGGCCATTTCCAAAGAGCCTAAACGCTCCTTGACAAGGTCCATTGCCTCTCTCATGATATCGGAAACGCTTCTGTTGGTGGTGCTGACGATCTGCTCCAGGGTTTCCCTCTCTTCATCGCTGATCCTCATGGAAATTACGTTATAACGTGGATTCTCTCTCATTCTGCCCATGTTGTGTTCTCCTATAGTCAGTGTTTTAATTTTTTGCCGAAGTTATTTTCTTCTTTGCCATATGCGTGCCAAAGAAGAAATTCATCAGGATGCGTCCACTAACTATTGGAAATTGCGCGCGTTCTCAACCACCCGGTATTACTCTCACCTCACATACTGTATACATTTTGTGCCACCCTTGGCACACCAATTATAACCATGGACATTTTTGCACGTTGCCAGCTGGAAAACCAAAGCAAAGCGCAGGTTCTCAAACAGGACCAGAAAATTACTAAAACTTGTGGAACCGCAACTGGTGCAGGTTAGTCAGCTCCACGTCCCTTCAGGCCATGCTTGTCCAGCAGTCGATAAAAGCTTCTCCGGGGGATATTGGCAAGTTGTGCCGCTTTTGACACATTGCCGCCGGCATCTGCCAGATAGCGCTGGATAAGCTTCTTCTCCACCCGCATCACGTGCGGTTCGCGCTCCAGTTTGAACGATCTCAGATCGGGCACATCATCGGCCTCCTCTGCATAGTTTTCGGCAAAAACCAGCGGCAGATTGCCCAGCTTGATGATCTCATCATGGGTGAGAACAGCTGCCCGCTCGATAACGTTCTGCATCTCCCTGATATTGCCGGGCCACGAGTACTGCATCATCGCCTTGACTGCCCGGTCTTCCAACCGACGATGCTCTTGTTCAACTTGTTGCGGGCCTTTTCCAGAAAGTGGTGGGCCAAGAGGGGAATGGATTCGATCCGGCTGCGTAGCGGCGGCATGGTGATGGCGAAGACATTGAGCCGGTAGTAGAGATCCTCCCTGAACCAGCCGTCCCTGACCCCTGCTTCAAGCTCCTTATTGGTGGCGGCGATGAGGCGGACATCGACCTTCCTTGAGATTGTTCCCCCCACCGGCCTCACCTCCCCTGAATCGAGAACCCGCAAAAGCTCGGCCTGCAGTTTCGGCGTTATGTCGCCGATCTCGTCGAGAAAGATGGTCCCGCCGTCCGCTGCCTCGAACAGGCCCTTCTTGTCGATGATAGCCCCGGTAAAGGCGCCCTTTTTGTGGCCGAAGAGCTCGCTTTCCAGGAGCGAATCGGTAATGGTGGTACAGTTGACCGTCACCAGCGGCTTGTCGTTTCTCTTGCTGTAGCGGTGTATGGCCCTGGCTGTCAGCTCCTTGCCGGTACCGGATTCTCCCCGGATCAGCACCGTTGTCGGCGTGGGTCCCACCTGCTTGATGAGATCCAGCACTTCTATGGTCCCCGCATCGTCACCGACGATGAATTCATCGCCATACTCCCGGTCCAGCTCCCTCCTGGCCAGCTCATATTTCTCGATCAGCCTTCCCCGGTCCTCCACCAGTTGCTGCAGGGTATGGGGCAGACACATTTCCAGGTCTGCCAGCCCTTGATAAACGGCAACGGCATACTCGCGGCAGGTCCGATACCCGCAGGCGCGGCAGTTCAGTTCGTCCTTCTGGGTGAATTTGTTGGTGGCATGAAGGATCTTTTTGACGTCGCTCCCCTTCGGCACCTTCAGCCTGACGTATTTGCCGGTAAAGGAACGGGTGAGGGAAATCTGCTTTTGTTCCCCCTGGTAATGGGAAGCAGTGCGATAGGGAGCATCGTTTTTGAAATGGGCAATGATGAGGTTTCGCTTGTAAAATTCGGTCAGCTCTGATTTCTTGCCTGGGCCACCGATACAGCGTCATAACAGAAACGTATATCGACAATACGCGGATTGATACGCCCTGCCGCCAGGTCCTTGATGATTCCCATGGCATTGACCTCTCCGGCAGCGGTGACGATTTCAGTATCAAGGGGGTCGGTGGCAATGGAAAAGGCCTTGAAGGTACCTTCCGCAATGGGAAACAACCTTCCCAGATGGGGCTCCAGACCGTCGAAGGCGTCTTCCGCCAGCCGCGCCGGATCGACTTCCCTTTTATGGAATATTTCCTCCATCTCCCGATAGGTAAGAACCATATCGATAGCGCCTTGGGTTTCCTCCGCCTGAATCTCGAATTTTGCTGCAATGCAGGAACTCAGGTAGACAACCTTCACTTCAGGACCATAGGCAGTTTTCAGAAAACGGCCGATCGCCACCATCGGCGAGATGACCCGCACCAGGTTCTTTATCAGGGTCGGGTAATGACGCTCGATGAGATCGACAATGGCCGGACAGTGGGATGAAATGAGTGCTTCGGAGCTTTTTTCCATGGCCTCGGCGTATCCGGCCGCTATGAGCTCGACCCCGGCTGCCCCCTCATGCACTTCGGCAAAGCCCAATTTTTCAGGCCTGCTGCCAGCTGGCCGGCTGAAAAGGTATGAAAGAAGGCAGGGAAAGAACATCCCAGAACCGCAATGACTGGCTCCTCACCTGCCAGAAGGTTCTCCACGACCCCCACCTTGTCGGTAACAACCTTTGCATGCTGAGGGCAATTACTCAAACAATTGCCGCAACCAATGCAGCGCTCGAAGATGATTTCAGTAAAGGTCTTTTCCACCTTGATCGCCTTTACCGGGCAACTGCGAACGCAGGAGTAGCACTTTCGGCATTTCTCGGTAAGGGTTATGATAGGTTCCATTTTGGTTTTCCGTGTAGGTGAATTTAGATCTGAAACAGCATAGACTAATCAAGAAAAATGTGCAAGAATTGGCACACTTTGGGGCGATCCGGAATGCAGGCAAAAAAACACCCTAGTGACTAGGAGGGCAAGTCAGCTAGGGCATAATGAGGGTCTCACGACCCTCGCAACTCTTATCTTTGATTATAGTTTAACGCCCCACATGGATACTTGCAAGTGTTAAAAAAGGTCAAGCGTGGGGCACGTTTTCGTCCGGTCACCATTGCGGTCAGACCTCTTTGGTATAATAAAGATATTTAAAGAGGACGCCCTGAAGCGGTCGCAAACCCATTTTTTAAAAAATTCCTGAGGGGGATCACCATGACCATTCGTTATATTATCCCTGTTTTGCTGCTGATCCTTTCCATGATGCCGTCGGCTGTCGGCACTGCAGCACCCATTCCCCGGTTGCAAGGCCCGCCCCTTGGCGAGCGCTGGTTCAGCATCAGTATGAATGGAGAACGGGTCGGTTTTGCCCACACCAATGTTCTTGAAACAGCCGACGGTTTTGAGCTGTTCAGCGAAGGAAGTGTGAAGCTCAAGGTCATGGCGGTATCAAGGGAGTCATCGTCCCGGGAAAACTACCGTGTGGGCAAGGATCTCGCTCTTAAGTCCTTCCAGGTTGAACAAACCATCGATGGCAGTCCCATGAAAGTAAAAGGTGTGGTGGAAGGCAAGGCGATCAAGGTGGTCATTGAATCGGCCGGTAACCTGAAGAAAAAGTCGCTCAAGATGAAAAAAAAGATTTTGCCCCCGCCGGCCTTGAACTTTTATCCACCAATGCAAGTAGCGGCGCCGGGAAAAACGTATAATGTGCAGATGCTGGATGTGGAAGGGATAAAGATCAAAGGGGTCGAAATCAAGGTAATCGGTCAGGAAACCCTCCAGGGAGGAGTCGAAGCCCTGCACATGCAGAACGACCTTTACCCCTTCGTCGACAATGATATCTGGCTCGACCTCTCCGGAAATACTCTCAAGGAATCGGTCAGGGACGAGATGATCCTGACCAGGGCCGAAGATGCGCTCACGGTACAGAATTTCATAGCCGACGCGGCCCTGGCAAGAAAAGATCTGATCCTGGACTTCAGCCTGATCAGGATTGAGCCTCCGCTGAGCAATCCCGAAAAGCTGCAACGGATGACGGCAATACTTTCCGGGTTTCCTCCTGAGTTCCTCCTGTACCGGGATGCCAGACAACAGGCAACCAGAGAAGAGGACGGCACCATTGCATTTAAGACGACCAAAGCGTTAGCGGTAAAAAATGCCAATGGGGCACAGGATCAGTCAGCGCTCGCCCCCTTTCTGGAAGCCACTGCAAGAATTCCTGTTGATAATGGGGAAATAGCGACAAAGGCGAAAGAAATCGCCGGTGGAGAGCAGGACCGCTTGAAGGTAGTCGAGAAGCTTACCCGCTGGGTGGCAGCAGAGGTGAAGGGCGCCGCCATGGACAGCCTGCCGCCCCTTGAAACGATGAAAAAAGCGGAAGGAAACAGCCAGTCCCACGCTCGCCTCTATGTGGCAATGGCACGGGCCATGGGTATTCCCAGCCGCTTCGTCTCCGGGCTGGTATACATCAAGGATAAGGGCTTTCTTTACCATAGCTGGGCGGAAAGCTATCTGGGTGAATGGCTGGCTGTGGACCCCACCTTCGGGCAGCTGCCGGTGGACGCAAGCCATATCAAGCTGGTTGAGGGTGAAAGCCCCGAAGACCTTGCCCTCCTTGCCGGCCTCGTTGGAAAGCTGAAGGCGGTAGTCACCGAACAGCTATACTGATCAGCGCTCCCGCAGCGTCTCCAAGATCTCCCGCCGCGCCTCGCCGATGGTCAGCGGTATCCGGCCGAATGGGAGCAGGTCTTCGTGCTTGAGCCGGTGGATCAACTCGGCGATGTGCGGCAGCCTCAGCTTTACATTGGCCATCTCCTCGGGCGCCGTGAAGACCTCCTCCGGCACCCCGCCCCTCACCAGCTTGCCCCTGCTGAGAATGTGCAGCCGGTGAAGAAAGATCGGCACCAGGTCCACACTGTGGGTGGCCATGACAATGGTCACGCCGTTTTCCCGGTTCAGCCTGGTCAGCAGCTCCATCATCCGGTATTCGCCCATGGGGTCCAGCCCCGCCGTCGGCTCGTCCAGCAGGAGGATTTCATGTCCCATGGCCAGCAGGCCGGCGATGCAGACCCTTTTTTTCTGGCCATAGCTCAGGTGGTGAATACCCTTGCCGCCGAATTCGGACATTTCCACCGCCAATAATGCATCCGCGACCCGTTCTCTCACCTCATTTTCGCCGCAGCCCATATTGCGGGGGCCAAAGGCGACATCTTCAGAGACGGTATGGGCAAAGAGCTGATCATCCGGGTTCTGGAAGACGAGCCCCATCTTGCGGTAGATATCCCGTGGGTGGAGCCGGGGCACCTCATCCCCATCCAGAAGCACCCGCCCCTGGTAGTCCTTGATCAGGCCATCCATGATCTTCAGCAGTGTCGTCTTACCCGAGCCGTTGGCGCCGAGGATGCCACAGAACTCGCCGCGGCCGATCTCAAGATGAATATCGGCCAATGCCACAGTCCCATCGGGATACTTGAAACTCTCCAGGCTCACGGAAATACGAACGTCGGTGCTAAACATTCCAGATAACTCCCAAAACAGCTACGACCAATAATGTTGCAGCCACCTCCCGCCCCCTGAACGGCTGCTGGCGAATGGGGGGCAACGTGCCGTCGTAGCCCCGCTGGACCATGGCGGTGGTGATGGTCTGGCTGTTGTCGAAGGCCTTTATGACCATGGCGCCGGCAAGGGTGCCGAAAGAACGCAGCCCCTGGGGATAACCCGCATAACCCAGACGGTTCTTCTGGGCATTGTATATCACCATGGCATCTTCAAAGAGAACGAACAGGTAACGCCAGGCAAACAGGGCCACCTCGATCAACCCTTGGGGCACCCGAAACCAGGCCAAAGCCGAAATCAGATCGGTAAAGGAGGTGGAAAAACCGAGGAGGGCAACCAGGGAAACTGCCCCCACGATCCGGCCGGCAATGAGCAACCCTTCGCCCAATCCGTCACTGTAGCCGATAAGATTAATTCCCCAGACAGACAGGGTAAAAAGGGGAACTGCACCGGTAGTGAACAGCTTGAGCAGGACGATCACCGCGGCAAAGAAAAGGGGCTGGGCAAAACGAAGCATCAGCAGCCGCGGCCTCACCTTGAGGCTCAGACACAGGGCGACGGAAAGGGCGCTCAGCAGCAGGGGGAAAGCCGCTCCCCGGTAGCTGAGCACCATCGTCAGCAGGGCCAGTACTGCCAGAAGCTTGACCCGTGCATCATAGCGGCTTAAGGGATGATCAGCGACCTGTGTCTGTTGCAGGGAATGACGCATCAGCTTCCCCATGCCGGTCAGGTTTCTCGCCCAACCGGCGCCAGTAATAACCGGCCACAAAGCCTCCCGCAGCACCGGCTCCAAGAAAAAGAAAGAGCAGCAGATCTCCCTCTCCCGGATCGATGAGGGGTTCATGCACCTTGCGGCCATGCTCCACGGCAATTTTCTCGACCACCGTCTCATCCACCCCCGCATAGGGGTGGGGCGCCAGGGTGAAGAAATAAAAGGCAAAGAGCAGTGTGGGCAACAGGATGATGTGCAGCAGGATTATTCTATATCTGCGCTTTTTTTCAGGCATGGGCAACCTCGCTTTCCTTCAGTACCCGCATCTTCACCAGCAGGTCCGGGCGCTTGCGCTGCAGCAGAGTGACCATGCCGGCGGTCATGGCTCCTTCCAGAATGCCCAGCGGTAACTGGGTAGGGATGAAGGCAAGGACGATTTTTGCCGCAAGCGGCCAGAAAGGCGCCGTCCCCCTGATGCCGGCAGCAAGCTCCATGGAGGTGGTCAGATAGGTGGCCCAGTCGGTAAAGAGACCACCGAAAAAAGCGGCTACGGCCAAGTTGACACTGATTTTACGCAGGCCCCGGAAGATGAGCCAGCCGGCAAAGGAGCCGGCCACCCCCATGGAAATAATGTCCGCCCCCAGGGTGGAAAGGCCGCCATGGGCAAGAAACAGTGCCTGGAGCAGAAGGGCCACGGCACTGATGACAATGCTGACCAGAGGTCCGACAAGGATGGCTGCAATGCCGGTTCCGCAGGGATGGGAACAGGTGCCGGCGGTGGGGACCGGGATGGGCATGCAGGAGACGATGAAGACAACGGCAGCCATCAGCCCACCAGCGGTTTCATCGCCAGATCGGTTTTTGCCAGGTTATTCAGCTGACGCACGCCAAGGGCGACAAAAGGCGCCGCGGCCATGAACCAGAAGAGCGCCCAGTTCAGTGGCAGTAGCCCCTCGCTGATGTGCATGGCATGGGCCGTAGCGGAGATAAGCTGCATCGAAATTGTAAATAACAGGATTTTTTTCATATGAATCTCAATCTTTTAACCACGAATGTCACGAATTAACACGAATGATTCAAGCCGAAAGCACAACCACATGTTTGTCTTTCACGCTTTGCTCTTATTCGTGAACATTCGTGTTATTCGTGGCTGAATTTTTCACCTCAGATCTTGTCCCCGCGCAGATCTCCGGCAAACAGCTTGCCCGCCCCGCGGGAGGCGCAGAAATCACCGCACATAGTGCAGGTGGCTTCGTCTTCCGGCGTACGGCTGGCGCGGATCGCCCGGGCGTCCTCCGGATACAGAGCCAATTCGAACTGCTTCTCCCAGTTCAGGTCGCGACGGGCCTTGGACATCTCCATGTCCCGCTGTCGCCCCTTCTCCGGATACTTGTTCATGTCGCCGATATAGGCGGCGATCTTGGCTGCCTTCACCCCCTGGCGCACATCCTCTTCGTTGGGGAGGGCCAAATGTTCGGCAGGGGTGATGTAACAGATGAGGTCGGCGCCGAAACGGCTCGACTGGGCGGCGCCGATGGCGGCGGTGATATGGTCGAAACCCGGTGCCACGTCGGTGGAGATGGGACCGAGCATGTAGTAGGGTGCGCCGCCGCTCATGCGTTTCTGCAGCTGGATGTTCCCCTCCACCTCGTCCAGCGGCACATGGCCGGGCCCTTCGACCAGCATCTGACAGCCATATCCCGGCCAATCTCTGCCAGCTCGCAATTGATGAGTAACTCCTGGATCTGGGCCCGGTCGCTCGAATCATGGATCGCTCCGGCCCTGAGACCGTTGCCCAGAGAGAGCACCGTGTCGTACTTTTTCAGGATGGCGGTCACCCGATCGAACTTTTCGTAGAGGGGGTTTTCCCGGTTGTTGGCCAGCATCCATGCAACCATGGAGACCCCCCCTTTGGAGACCAGCCCGCCATAGCGGTATCCTTGTTTGCGCAGCCGCTCAATGGTGTAGAGATTGATGCCGCAGTGAACCGCCATGAACGCCATGCCGTCGGCGCATTGCTTCTCGATGAGGTCGAAAAGCATCTCCTCGTCCAGCTTGTTGGGATCGCCGTACTTGCGAGCCGCCTCGCAAAAGGCCTGGTAGAGGGGAACATTCCCCACCGGCAGATCCACCGCCGCAATCACCTCCCGGCGCACCCGGTCCAGGTCTCCCCCGACCGACAGCTCCATCAGGGTGTCGGCCCCCGATTCCTGGGCTGCCTTTGCCTTACGCACCTCGGCCGCGTAGTCGACAATGTCGGAAGAAGTGCCGATTGAGGCATTTACCTTGGTGCGCAGTCCCTTGCCGATTCCCACCGCTTTCGGTTTCCGGCCGTGGTTCCAGGGGATGACGATCTTCCCCTCCGCCACCATCTGCCGCACGTATTCCGGTAAAAACCCTTCATCCTTTGCAACGGTGGCCATCTGGGTGCTGATGATGCCCTCACGGGCCAGTTCGATCTGGGTTCTCATGGTACCTCCTTGGTTGGGTCAGGAACAACTCCCATTGAATTTTCTGCAATTATCCGCAAATGCCGCCGCCAGTTCCGGACAGCTACCGAAATGCAGATGGATGTATGAGGCGAGGCAGTTTTTATAGCGGTAGCCTTCCGCTCCCAGCTCTGTTTCCTGCTTTCGCACCCGATAGAGGCGATCTGTGCTTTCAGGCAGTTCAGCCATCTCTGAATAGTGGAATTCGTGTCCCCTGGCCGAAAGTCCCTTCTTGCCCAGTATGGAATCCTGCCGGGTGATGATCTCGCGGTAGCCAAGGGCTTTGCGGCGAGGCAGCATGCGGGTGGTCACGGGATAGATGCCGACAAAATCATGGATCGATCCGGCTTCGGTGTTGGTATCCATGACCCCTCTGGTCAGATAGATAAAGCCGCCGCATTCGGCATAAACCGGCATGTCCTTTTCGACCGCTGCGCGGATCGCCTCTTTCATGGGCGCATTTGCCGCGAGGCTCTCGGCAAAGATTTCCGGGTACCCCCCCGGCAAATAGATGCCGCCGATGCCGGCGGGAAGGGCACGGTCCCGCAGGGGGGAAAACTCGACTATTTCGCAGCCGGCCTCCCGCAGAAGCCGCAGGTTGTCTTCATAAACAAAGCAGAAGGCTTCGTCCCTGGCAACGGCAATGGGGACCATGTTCCGGTGCCTTGATCTTCCATTGCATTGCCTGGCCTCCCAATATCATATGAATGGGTGCAGGAAAGGTGGCAAAGAAAATCCACATCCAGGCAGCGTTCCACGGTCTCCACCAAATGCTGGAGAAAGCCGGGAGCAAAGGGTTTTCCTCTGCCGTCAAGAGCCCCAAATGGCGGGAAGGGATATGCAGCCTTTCGTCGCGGCCAATACAACCGAGGACCCTGACCCTCGGCAGGGCCGCGGCCATTGACTTTCTCAGCAGGAGGCCATGGTTGTCACCGGCCACATTGTTGAAGATGACCGCCGCCAGATTCACCTGGGGGTCGAATTCGGCAAATCCCTTCACCAGAGCGGCTGCGCTTCCGGCCATGCGACCGGCGTCCACCACCAGGACAATCGGCGAGCCGGTCAACCGGGCGATCTGAGCCGTACTTCCCTCGTCGCCGTTTTCACCGATGCCGTCGAAGAGCCCCATCACCCCCTCGATTACGGCCATATCAGCTCCTGACCCATGGCTGGTAAAAGTTTCGCGGACAAAATCGGCCCCGCACATCCAGCCATCCAGGTTGATGGAAGGCCGGCCGGCCACCAGCCGGTGATAGCCCGGATCGATGAAATCGGGGCCGACCTTGAAGGGGGCAATCTGCAGACCCCTTCGCCGAAGGCATGCCATGATGCCGAGGGTAATGGTGGTTTTGCCCGAGCCGCTTTGGGGCGCAGCAATGATGATCGATTTCATGTTATCCATTGACGAGCTTGACGACAGCCTTGCCGTCGGCATAATAATCGATGATATTGAAACCGCAGTAGCTCTGCTCGATATTGAAAAGTGAAGATAGCGGTGTCCCGATGGCATTGAGGAGGATCACCCTGTTGACACCGCCGTGGGCCACCACCAGTACATCCTCCCCCTGATGGCGCTGCACGATATCTTTTATTACCGGCATCACCCGGTCATTCATGTCCTGGAGGCTCTCCCCCTGGGGCACCCGATAATTGACAATATCGTCCAGGCGCGCCTGCCATTCCACCGGATATTTCTCCATCAGCTCGGTCCAGGTCATCCGCTCCCAGATGCCGATATTCAGCTCCCGCAGATTGCTGTTCTTTACCGGCGTCACCCCCAAGTGTGTACCGAGCATCTCCGCCCCAATGACGCAGCGGGTCAGATCGCTGCAGTAGCAGGCCGAGATCTGCACACCATCGAAGCGTTCCTTGAGCGACTGATACTGGGCAATACCGAACTCAGACAATCCCACATCGGCGTGGCCGTTGTAACGGCGGGTGTCGGCACCTTCCACCTCTCCGTGCCGGATCAGGTATATACGTGTCCTTCCTGTCAAAATCTTCCTCCCAGGGCAACAAGTGTCATCAGACACAGGATTTCATTGAGTTCGCTGACACAGCCAATGGCATCGCCGGTAATGCCGCCAAGCTTTCGGTGAAACCAGGCTTTGGCCAGCCAGGTAAAAAGAGAGCATACTGCAGCACAGCCGATGCCCGGCAGCCCCAGCAACAGCCAGCCGGTAACAACGGTGAAAAACGCCGCAACCGCAACCTGCATGGAGCCTGCCCCACCGATGAACAGTGAGCCGAGTCCATCCTGCCTGGCTCTTTTCGAGCCAACCGTGAGCTGCACCTGGCTGAAGCGCGCCACCATGGGGAAAAACAGCAGTGTCTCCCATTTGTCGGTGGTAACGGCAGAAAGTGCCTGGTATTTCAGAAGCAGCGCCAGCACCAGGCCCACTACCCCAACGGCGCGACCCGTGAATCCTTCATCACCGCCAGAAACCGTTCCCGTCCCCCTCTCGCCGCCAAGCCGTCGCAGACATCCGCCAGACCGTCCAGATGCAGGGCACCGGTCACCAATGCCAGGATGGCCACCAAAAGAAGATCGGCAACCGGTCGTGGCAGTGCCAAGGCAAAGAGATAGTCGCAGCCGGCCAGCAAAAACCCCAGGGTAAGGCCCACGAGAGGAAAAAAGGACATGGACCGCCCCAGGTCTTCCTCCCTGCAACGGAAGGAAAAGGGGATGGGGATGATGGCCAGAAACTGCAGTGCAACGAAATAAAGCCGCAGCATTATTCTGAAGCTACCCCGGCCTCGGCAAAGGTGGCCATTTCCTTGTATATCTTCACCCCGCTTCGATCAGCCCCATGGCCAGCGCGGCGCCGGTCCCTTCTCCCAGCCTCAGCTGCAGGTCAAGGATCGGCTTCAGTCCGATGTGTTGCAGCATAAAACTGTGGCCGATCTCCACCGACTCATGGGCGGCGAACATGTAGTCTTTGACATGGGGGTTGAGTTCGCTTGCGATGAGCGCTCCGGCAGTGGAGATGAATCCGTCGACCACGACCGGAATGCGATTGGCGGCGGCGCCCAGAATGAGCCCGGCAATGCCGGCTATCTCCAAGCCCCCCACCTTGGCCAGCACATCGATAGGGTCCTTCGGGTCGGGCTTGTTCACCGCCAGCCCCTGCTCGATGACGCGGATCTTGTTCTCCAGGGCAGCATCGTTGATGCCGGTGCCCCGGTGGGTCACCTCCCTTACCGTCTTCCCCGAAATGGCTGCAATAATGGCCGACGACGGCGTGGTGTTGCCGATCCCCATCTCGCCGGTGCCGAGCATGGTCACACCGGTCTTCTTGGCCTGCGCTGCCAGTTCAATCCCCACTTCCAGGGCCGCCACCGCTTGTTCCCTGGTCATGGCCGGACCTTGAGCCAGGTTGGCTGTGCCCCTTGCCACCTTGCGCACCACCAGTCCAGGCACCATGCCGAAATAGTAATCGACACCGATATCAACCACCCGCACCTCAGCCCCCACATGGCGGGCAAGGACATTGACACCTGCCCCGCCATTGAGAAAGTTGAGCACCATCTGTTGGGTCACCTCTTTGGGATATAGCGAGATCCCCTCTTCAACGACACCGTGGTCGGCGGCAAAAGTATAAACAACCTTCGTCCCCAGCAGTTCCAAATCGGGATTCTCCGAATCGGCGATTATGGCCACATAACGTCTGGCAAATTCTTCCAGCCGCCCCAGAGACCCCGGAGGCTTGGTCTTGTTGTCCAGTACTACCTGGGCCTCCGCCAGCAGGGCTGGGTCCACCGCCTGGATCTGCTCCAGGGTATCATCGATCAAACTCATGATTATCTCCTCCACATTGCATTTAATTTGTTCATTGTTTGAACGGAGCTGTCAGCCCTTCAGCTTGAGTGACAAACCGCACATGGCCACGTGGACCTCGTCTGCCGCAGACGCCAGGATCTGGTTGGCTTCTCCTGCCAAGTCACGAAAGGTTCTGGCAAGGGCGTTCTCCGGGACGATCCCCGCCCCTACCTCGTTGGTGACAAGGACAAGCGGGGTTGCAAGATTGGGCATGACGTCCGCCAGTTCACTGACCTCGTTCAGCACCCGCCCCCTATCGTTGTGGGCAAAGAGCAGGTTGCTCAGCCAGAGGGTGATACAGTCGACCAATATGGCCCTGAAATAACCGTCGTGGCCGATGATTACCTCTTTGAGAAGCAGCGGCTCCTCCATCGTCTGCCACATGGAGCCGCGTCTTTGTCGGTGACGTGCAATCCGTTCCGCCATCTCGCCGTCGCCGGCCCTACCGGTGGCCACATAGCCGAGGGGATCGCCGTAGGCAAGGGCCATTCCTTCGGCAAGGCTACTCTTGCCGCTTCTGGCACCTCCGGTGACAAGTACGATTCTGGACATGAAAAAACCCCGTCTCCTGGGAGGCGGGGTCGAAACCGTGGTATGACAAAGGGCTTCGGCTCCTCTCCTGCGGAGGATCCTTTTTCAGCGGTCAACCTGGCAGGTTTCCTGACTTACGGGTCACTTTACTTGCCGCGCCTTCCCGAATATCTCAGTGGCATCAAGCGGCTTTCATCACCGTTCACAGTTGCGGGACAGTGGAGGAATCGCACCTCCTTCCCTTTTAACGCCGTATCTACCGATACCGGCGCACCAAGTTAACTATTCAATTTTGAGGCTATTTTTTAGCAGAGCGCTGCCACAAAGTCAAACATTATGTCGCTTTGGAGGCTTCCCCGGCGGCGTCCGCCGTCTCCGCAGGCAATACCTCTTCGATCTTCCGCCAGATCAGGTCCTTCCCCTCCCTGTTCAGTGCCGAAAAGAAATTCAGCTCTTCCGGCGTCACCCCCAGGGTCTGGGCAATTATCCGCGACTGTTTTCCCCTTTCGTTTTTGGAAACCTTGTCGCACTTGGTGATGACCAGTATCGGTTTGATGGAGTATGCCTGCAGCCAGTGAAGCATCTGGATGTCCTCGGCAACGGGGGTCCTCCTGATATCCAGGATAAGGATGACACCACGGAGATTGGCCCTTTTCGCCAGATAGTTCTCCATCATCGGTCCCCACTGTTTTTTCACTGCCAGCGGCACCTTGGCGAAGCCGTAACCGGGCAAATCCACCAGGGTAAACTGACCGTTGACGTCGAAGAAGTTGATAAGCTGGGTTCGCCCCGGCGTTGAGCTGGTGCGGACCAGACTCTTCCTGTTGACCAGGACATTGATCAGAGAAGATTTGCCCACGTTGGAGCGGCCGGCGAAGGCTATCTCCGGCAGGTCCCCTGGTGGATAATGGGCAGCCCTCGTGGCACTCTTGATGAATTCAACATATTTGATCAGCACAGAACCACCTGTTCTTTTTCGATGGGAGCGTTTTTCCTACTTTTTGCGGCTAACAAGTTACGTAAAAGGGGAGGCTTTGTCAAAATAAAAGCTGAAGAGGTAAAGTATTGGCAACTGGTGCCGAAAAGTACACCCAGGACAGCAAAGTTAACGTTTAATCCTGGAGTGAGCCATGAATAAAGAGCTTGAAACTGCCATCATGACCGCAGGAGATCTGCCGACCATCCCGGTTGTAGCCACCAAAGTCATGCAGCTGATGGAAAGCGAGACTACTACCGCCGAAGAACTGGCAAGGGTAGTTGCCTCCGATCCCGCCGTTGCCGCCAGGGTGATCAAGATTTCCAACTCCTCCTTTTATGGGTGCCAACGGCAGATACAGACCTTGTCGACGGCCATAGTAATTCTCGGCTTCAACACCTTGAAGAGCCTGGTGGTCGCCGCTTCCGTAAAGCAGGTCTACAAACCTTTCGGACTGACGGAAAAGATGCTCTGGGAGCATTCCTTTGCCGCCGGACTGGCAGCACGCATCATTGCCAGCAGCACCAGGGCCGCCAACGAGGAAGAGGCCTTTCTCGGCGGCCTTTTCCACGATATCGGCAAGATCATCATGAACTCCCTGGACAAGGATAAATTCCAGCAGGTGATGCAACGCTGCTATAATGAAGGGCTCACTTTTGAAGACGCTGAAGCCAGCATCTTCCCCTTCTGCCACGATGAAGTCGGCGCCTACGTTGTGAAGAAGTGGAATTTCCCCCTGGCCATGACCAACGCCATTCTTCAGCACCATAAGCTGCAGTTCGATGATCCTAACGATATCTATCAGATAAACCTGACAGCGGTTATCGCCCTCGCCGACATGTTTTGTCTCAAGCTTGGAATAGGTGAACGGGAACCCCAGGAATCCCTTGATCTGGCAGCATCCACCCCGGCATCCATGCTCAATCTCGATGAGACACGCATCGACATGCTGCTGAACCTCTTTACCGAAGCGTTTGAAAAGGACAAAAGCTATTTCGTAACCTGATCACTTTCGCCGGACGCCTCCTCTGCACCTTCCTCGTCCGCACTACGCTGCCTTGCTTCATCGGATATGGAAATGCTGTCATGTGCCTCGACTTTTTGAACAAGATGCCCCTTTTTGCGCTCCCGCCCCGGCCCGTGTTTGTCGGCATCAATGCTGTACGCTGCCGGTATTTTCCCCACGCTGTATTCCATGAAACACCTCCCTGCAGCAAATAATCCTTTGATTCTCCATATCGGTTTCAAGCCGTAGATTCTTTACCTTTTTAACCTGTTATGGACTTTTCCCATGGGACATACTCCTTGTTTACCACTATGCCCTGATGTATAATTTACCGATTTAACCCAACCGCCTGCACGGACCGCATAGACAGAAGGCACTATGATGAAACTCAATACCAAGCTGGTGGCAATGATGCTCACCCTTCTCGTCATCGCCACCCTGATTCTCTTCATCATGAATCAGTTCAGCCAGAACGATCTGGTGCAAGAGATGCAGGAAAGCTCCACCGAAGTATCCAAAGCCATCCAGATCAGTGTCGAGGATCTCACTTCGGAGGAAGAGAGCGAATCCTCCCGCCTCAAGGACTACTTTCAACAGGCCAGAAACAAGGGCATCAACGAAATAAACATCATCAGCAACGAAGGGGAGATTATCAACTCCTCCGATCCGGAAAAGGTCGGCAAAAAGCGCGAAATAAAAAAACTGGAGAAAGGCCTTAAGGCCTCCCACAAAGGGAAGATCACCGGCGTTTCACCGTCCCTTCGCCCCTATGACCTGGTAGTCCCGGTCATTGTCGGTGATGAGCAACTGGGATATGTACAGATCAACCTGCTCCTGGACAATATCCGCGACATCCAGCACGCCAACTTCATCCGCCGTCTGGTTGCCACCTGCATGGTTTTTGCCTTCGGCATCCTCCTCACCTTTTTTCTGGCCAGAAGGTATACAACCCCCATCAACCGGCTGGCAGCCGGGGTAAAAAAGGTATCTGCGGGGGACCTGTCGGTGACCTTTCCCGTGGAAAGCAAGGATGAGATCGGCGAACTGGCCAAAAGTTTCAATGAAATGGTGGAAAAATTGCGGGAACGGGAAAACCTGGAAAAACGTCTCTACGAAGCGGAGCATCTCTCCAAGGTAGGACAGCTGGCCTCAGGCATCGCCCACGAAATCAGAAATCCCCTCAACTATATCAGCCTTGCCATCGACCACCTGAAAAGCGAACTGCTCCCCACCTGCCCGGAGCGAAGCAAAGAGCTGGAGGCGATCACCGACAACATCAAGGAAGAGGTGCGCAAAGCCAATTACATGGTCCTGAATTTCATGAATTACGGCCGGCCGCTGAAACTGCGCATCAGCGAGGTACGTTATGCCGATTTGATCGGCAAGGCGCTGCCTCTGCTGCAGGACAAACTTGACGAACAGCGTATCCGGGTGGCGATGGATATCCCAGCAGACCTGCCCGCCATGCAGGTGGATGCCGAACTGATGCGCAACTGCCTTTTCAATTTCATCACCAATGCAGCCCAAGCCATGCCCGAAGGGGGCACCATCACCATTGGAGCAGCATTTGCCCCAGAGGAAAAGCGGTTCATCCTCACCTTTGCCGACCAAGGGGCAGGCATCGCCGTCGGTGACATCGGCAAGATATTTCAGCCTATTTCACCACCAAGGAAGCGGGGATAGGCCTGGGGCTCGCCATTACCGAAAGAATCGTCAGGGAACACGGCGGCGAACTCAGGGTGAAAAGCACCGTGGGCAGCGGCACCACCTTTACCATGGTCCTGCCGGTGAAAAAAAACCAGACTGCGGGCTATGAACAAATTTAAGAGTCGGGCTCTTTTCAGGAGAACATATGTCGGGTAGCATTTTGATAGTAGACGACGAAAAGGGACAGCGAGATATTCTTACCGCCATCCTGCAAAAGCAGGGATATGCAACTGCAGCGGTGCCAGGTGCAAGGGAAGCGCTGGCAAAGCTTGCCGACAAGGAATTCGACCTTATTCTTACCGACCTGAAGATGCAAGGGATGTCGGGCATGGAACTCATGGAAACTCTGCTTACAGATAACAATCGACAGTGCGTGGTCATGATGACCGCCCACGGCACCATCGACTCTGCCGTGGAAGCGATGAAGAAGGGAGCATTCGATTACCTGGAAAAGCCGCTGGAACGCGAGGACCTGCTTCTGACCGTCAAGCGGGCCTTCGAACATATCGGTCTTCTCCACGAAAACGCCGTGCTTCACAGAAAGCTGAAGGAAACCATGGCCATCTCCAACATGATCGGGGAGCATCCGAAAATAAAGGAAGTGGCCCGCATCATCGGCAAAATCGCTCCCACCAGTTCCACCGTCCTTATCTATGGCGAATCAGGAACCGGTAAGGAGCTGGTGGCCAAGGCCGTTCACGATGGCAGCCCACGCCGGGATAAACCATTTTTTGCCATCAACTGCGCCGCCATTCCCGACACCCTCATTGAAAGCGAACTTTTCGGCCATGAAAAAGGCTCCTTTACCGGCGCTGCCAGCCGTGAAATCGGTCTGTTGGAGGCTTCCCAAGGGGGCACCATATTTCTCGACGAAATCGGCGAGATGAATGTGGCCATGCAGGCAAAGCTCCTGCGCGCCATCCAGGAAAAGGAGATCCGGCGGGTGGGAGGAAAAGTCAATATTCCCATCGATGTCCGTATCATTTCGGCCACCAACCGGGATCTGGAAGTGGAGATCAAGAAGGGGACCTTCCGGGAAGACCTGTTCTACCGTCTGAACGTCATTCGGGTGACACTGCCGCCGCTCCGGGAGCGGGGTAACGATATCGCCACCCTGGCAGATTTCTTCCTCGAGAAGTACAGCGCCGCTTCCGGCATTGCCTTGAATGGCATATCGAAGCCGGCCCTGAAGATACTCATGAATTACAGCTGGCCGGGAAACGTCAGGCAGCTTGAATCGGTTATCGAGAGGGGGGTGCTCATGGCGGAATCGGACCAGATCCTGCCGGAGGACCTGCCTGCCGAAGTCCACGAAGAGATGGCCAATATTACCAAACTTCCCTTTGAATTTCCGCCACAGGGGATTTCCATCGAGGAACTGGAGCGAGATCTGATCATCAAGGCCATGGAACGGGCCGACGGCATCATCAGCAAGGCGGCGCCGCTTCTGGGAATGAGCTATAAGACACTCCAGTACCGCCTGGAGAAGTTTGGCATCGAAAGATCCTGACAGGTTGTTGAAAAAGGGCTTTGAAGGAGTAACCACCATGAATTTCAGCAAAATCCTTCACCGTTTTACTGTTACCCCCTCGTTACCAAAGGAACTGGCCGGACTCCAGCGCATCGCCTATAACCTGTGGTGGTGCTGGGAACCCGATGCCATCGAGCTTTTCACCCGACTCGATCCTGAACTGTGGCGGGAAACCCGTCACAATCCGGTGGAGATGTTGGGCATCCTACAGCAGACGACCCTGGAAGTGCTGAAGCCGACGAAGGCTTCATTTCCCATCTGGCCATGGTGGAGGACAAACTCAAGGAATACCTGGCGGCGAAAACCTGGTACAGCAAGCTGCACCGGGAGGATGACGGTTTCAGGGTCGCCTATTTTTCCATGGAATTCGGCCTCCACGAATCCCTTCCCATCTATTCGGGAGGACTGGGCATTCTCGCCGGCGACCACCTCAAGTCCGCCAGCGATCTGGGGCTTCCCCTGGTGGGGGTCGGGCTCCTCTACCGCCAGGGCTACTTCCGCCAGTACCTGAACATCGAGGGATGGCAGCAGGAATACTACCCGGAAAACGATTTCTACAACCTGCCCCTGCACCTTGAACGCAAGGCCGACGGCACACCGCTCCTGCTTGAGCTGGACCTGGCGGGCAACCGGGTAAAGATCCAGATCTGGAGGGCTCAGGTGGGGCGCATCCCCCTTTACCTCCTTGATACCAACCTGGAGGAAAATTCCCCGGATGACCGGAACATCACCACCCGTCTCTACGGCGGCGACCAGGAAATGCGCATCAGGCAGGAGATTCTGCTCTCCATCGGCGGCGTCAGGGCACTGCACCTTCTGGGGATAGAACCACATGTCTGCCACATGAATGAAGGCCATGCCGCCTTTCTCTCCCTGGAGCGGACCCGCCTGCTCATGGAGGAACGCCGCCTCAAATTCAGCGAGGCCAGTGAAGCGGTAAAGGCCGGCACTGTCTTCACCACCCACACCCCGGTGGAAGCCGGAATCGACCACTTTCCCGCCGACCTGATCGATAAATACCTGGGACGCTACTACCGTGGCCTGGGCCTGTCCAGGGAAGAGTTTCTCTCCCTCGGACGCAAAACGCCCGCAATCCCCACGAAATGTTCTGTATGGCAGTTCTGGCCCTGAAACTCACCGGTCACGCCAACGGCGTCAGCCAACTCCATGGCGAAGTCTCGCGGAAAATGTGGAAAAACGTCTGGCCGGATCTCCCCGAAGAACATCTGCCGCTTACCTCCATCACCAACGGCGTCCATAACAAAACATGGCTTTCCCGGGAGATGGCCCGGCTGCTGATCCGTTATCTGGGCACCCGCTGGTTGGAAGACCCCACCGACGCCTCGGTCTGGCGCCGTGTTTCGCGCATACCCGACGGCGAGCTCTGGCGTACCCATAAACATGGTCGGGAGCATCTGGTGGATTACGCCCGCAAAAGACTCAAGGAACAGCTCTGCCAGGTGGGCGCCACCGCCAAGGAAATCGCCGTCGCCGACGAGGTCCTCGACCCGGACATCCTCACTATCGGTTTTGCCCGCCGCTTCGCCACCTATAAGAGGGGAACTCTGCTCCTCCACGACGTGGAGAGACTGGCCCGCATCGTCAATGAACAGGCGAAGCCGGTACAGATCGTCTTTGCCGGCAAGGCGCACCCGGCCGATCACCAGGGGAAGGAACTCATCCGGCAGATCGTTCAGCTTTCCCATCAGGAGCGCTTCCGCCACCGCATCGTCTTTCTGGAGGATTATGACATGTCGGTGGCCCGCCACCTGGTACAGGGGGTGGATGTCTGGCTGAATACCCCGTTGCGTCCCCTGGAGGCAAGCGGCACCAGCGGCATGAAGGTTGCCTTCAACGGCGGCCTCAACATGAGCGTTCTCGATGGCTGGTGGTGTGAAGGATACCGGGGCAACAACGGCTGGGCCATCGGCAAGGGAGAGGTCTACGACGACCTTGAATACCAGAACGAGGTGGAAAGCAGGGCCATCTACGATCTGCTGGAGAAAGAGATCGTGCCTCTCTTTTACGATCGGGGCAGCGACGGCATTCCCCGTGGCTGGATCGCCTGCATGAAGCATCGCTGCAGTCGCTCTGCCCGGCCTTCAGCACCGATCGGATGGTGCAGCAGTACTCGGAAACCTTCTACTTTACCGCCTTCGAGCAGTGGCAGAAATTGAATGAACAGGACTCGGCCCTGGCCAAGGACCTGGCAAGGTGGAAGGAAAAGATGCACCGTCTCTGGCACCATGTGCGCATCGAACAGGTGGAGGCGGAGATGAGCCAGGATATCCTGGCCGGGAGCAACATTCCGCTGCGGGCGAAGATTTTCGTCGACGAGATTCCCCTGGATCAGCTGGCGGTCGATGCCTATTTCGGCGTCCTCGATTCCCGCGGCTCCATCATCGGCGGCGAGCTGGTACCCCTTGCCCCCTCGGAGCCCGACGGTGCAGGCGCCCACTACTTCAGCGGCCAACTGGATTGCCGGTTCTGCGGCCGGCACGGCTTCATGCTCCGGGTCATGCCGAAACACCCAGTGTTGGGGCCGATTTACGAGCCAAGCCTGCTCGTGTGGGGATAACCCTGCCCCCGGAAACAATGAGAAGCATGCCGGTCTCCTGTTCCGCCGTCTCCCGCTTCCACGTCAGTCATTGCCCCCTCAGGGCCTTGAATTGCCTATGTTCTTGACATTGCAGGTATTTAACGGTAATGTGCCGGGCTTAATGGGCTTTTTCTCGTCGACAACACCCTGGGAATCACCATGAAACAGCAATCCGAAGCGGGTACTCAATGCAACAATTTGTTCATGTCGGCATCGTCAAACTGATTCTAAACGGAGTGTCACACCTGGCCCCCAAAACCATGGGCAAGCGCGCCGCTTATCGAGCAGATCAATCGGGGAGATATCCAGATAATTCCTGCAGAAAAAAAGGTCGCCCTCCTGGACGACCTGCTTTCCGAATGCGGTGCGGAGCCGATTCTCAATATCGGCGACAACAGCGGCTCGTCCTGCGATTTCCCTTTATTTTATTTTCTGCTGAACTCCGATTCCCCCCAGACCCTGGTTAATAAACTGGAGCATTATTACAGCTACATCCACTCGGCAAAGAGAATCAGGCTGGATGCGACGGAAACAGACAGTGTGACGGTCAGCCATGTCACTGCGCTGCCACAGCCCATCTCTGCCGCGGAGGATTTTTTTGCTTGCGGCGTACTGAAAACACTGTTGGGATTGATAGGGTGCCGGAATCTTTCCTATGCCTGGCATAGGGTGGGAAACCCGGAAATTTTCAGCTACCTGGATGGTAAGGCCCTCAAGGGAGCCATCTCGGCACCGGCAAGTCAATGGAAATTCCGGTGGGAATCTTTTTCCCCTCCCGAAAGGATCTCCGGGCTTGACGACTTCCTCCTGCAGAAATCGAAGATCGTCCAGAGGGAATGCCTCGGCGACAGTGTCGAAGCAATTATCAAGCAAGACTTAATCACAAGTGGACGCTGAAAAACGTTGCCCAGTCCCTGAACATGTCCGAGAGAAGCCTGCAGCGGAAATTACGCGACGAGGGCAGATCCTTCAGAAAGCTGCTCAACGATGCCCGCATCAAGATGGCGGAGAACTATCTCCTCAACAGTCGGCTTTCCCTGACGGAAATCGGCTACCTGACCGGCTTTTCCGATTATTCCCATTTCTCGAAGGAATTCAAGCGATACAGCGGCACCAACCCTTCCAAGTATCGCAAGGGAACGGACATGGGTTTGCCTGTAGGAGCGTAGCCCTGCGGCAGGTGGAGCCCATCAGGTGGTAATGATCTGCCATGACCTCTTCCGGGCATACGCGTCAAGCTTCATGTCACCGATGACCGCACAGGGGTTGCCCACCGTTTCCAGCATTTTCAGGTCGGATATATGATCCGAATAGGCGTAGCTCGCTGAAAGGTCTATGCCGTTTTGGCGCGCGAACTGCCGTATGGCCTGCGCCTTCCCCTCGCCGACCATGGGCGTTTCATTCCTGATTTTCCCCGTAAAGACATTGCCTATTACCTCAACCTCCGTGGCCAGAATCCTGTCGACCTGCAGCGTCTTTCCCAAGGGTTCGATCAGGGGGAGATGGGACCCGGTCACCAGGACCACCCGGTGTCCCTGTCGCTGGTGCACACCGATCACCGCATGGATCTGGCTGTATATCTTCTCCAGAATGCCGCACGTCCCATACCATTCGTCGATCAGGCTACCGTAAAGGCCGACGTCGACCCCACTCAGGGAAGCATAGTACCGTCTGTTCACCGTCATCCGGTCGTCTTTTTTCATGGCACACATGAGGAGGGTAAGATAGGTGCCGGTTGCACGCACCATATCGGCCAATCCGGCAACTGCCCTTTTCAGGGGGGGCTCACCGTTGTACCGGTTCCGGTGGAAATACCAGTAATAGCCGCTCATGGTATTGTAGTCGATGATTGTCTTGTCCACGTCGAAGAACGCTCCGATGTGGTTGCCGCTTCCTTTCGTCATAAATGGATGCTTTCTCCTGGTCGCATTATTTTCACCTTATCTCCCAGGTCATACCGGGTAATCTGCTTTCTCAGCTCGGACAACGGGTAGTCCGGCTTTTCCAGAACCGTGCGAAAGGTTCCGTAATGGATGGGGATCATGATGCGGGCGCGCAGATCCATAAATGCCCGGAGCGCCTTTTCCGGGTTCAAATGGGTCTTGCCGAAGAGGAAATCCGGCGTTGCCAGTCCAACCGGCAGCAGAGCCGCGTCAATATCCCAAGCGGCGCCGATTTCACGAAACTGGGGGCCATAGCCCGTATCCCCCGCGAAAAAAATCGTCTTGCCGTGCAGTTCGATGAGGTAATTGTTTGCCGGCCTGCTCCTGCCCAAAAGCAGCCGCTTTGAAACATGCACTGCGGGCAGGGCCGTCACCTTTACCTGCCAGTCCTGGTATGCCTGACCGTGCGCCAGCTCGTGCTGAGCCCCTTTATTCAGCCCCTGGAAAAGGTGCCGGGTTCCTTTCGGGATCACCAGCCGGTATCCCCCGGGCAGCGCCCGCAAGGTCGGTCTGGACAGGTGATCGAAATGGTCATGGCTGATCAATACCATCGCCAACCGGGGAAGATCGGCGATGTTGATTCCCGGCGCCTCCCGTCTCGGGACGAAAGGACCGAACGCCGCATCATAATTGGGATCGGTGGCAATGGCCACCCCACGGCTCTGCAGCAAGACCGTGGAGTGGCCAATGAACGTGATGGAGAGACGATCCGGGGTCATGCCTGCCGGTGCTGCAAATATTGCCGCACGGATTGGGCGATCCCTTCACGATAGCCTATTTTCGCTACGAATCCCAGCTCTCTGGCGGCGCGGGAAGTATCGTAAATGTGGTTCTTGGCAAGATAATCGACCGTATAGCGGGTGAGTAGCGGAGGCTTGCCGCTGACCAGGGCGAAGGCCTCCATTCCTGCTGCAGCGAGCCGGGCAACCCCTGGGGGAATTGCACGGGGCGCCCCTGCCGATGGCCGAAGATACCTGCTCCATAATCTCCCCCATGGTGGGAACTTCCTTGGCGCCGATATTGTAGATAGCACCGGGAGTCCCTTTTGTCGCTGCCAGCATCATGCCCTCCACACAATCATCCACATGGGTGATGTGCTTCATGTTGCTCCCCGAACCGATCTGCTTCAATTTGTTCTGCAGCAACCCCTCCACCAGGGAAGGGATCAGACGCCCTCCGGCGCAGTATACCGACGTCAGGCGCACAATCTTGGCATTCATGCCGCTCTGCCGCCCAAACTCGGCCACGGCCGACTCCGCTGCCAGCTTGGATTTCTCGTACCCCGCAGGGACCTGCCCGGAGGGTCCGTCTCCTTTCTCGGAACGGCATCGTCGCACGCGCCGTGGAGCAGGGTGGTGCTGGCGTGGACCACATTCGGCACGTCAGCTTCGGAACAGGCCTTCAGCAGGTTCATGGTGGCTTCAACGTTGTTGCTGTAATATTCCTGCCATTTTATGCCCCAAAAGCCGGTGAGGGCCGCGCAATTGTACACCAGGTCGATGCCCCTGAGGCACCTTCGGTAGCTTCCCATATCCAGAAGATCGCCGCATGCCACGGTGACCTTGTTCCTGTCCAGTGGAGACCGGGAAGGATCCCGCACCAGGCAGACGACCTCGTGCTGCTGTTCCGACAATGTATCCACAAGACGCTTACCAACTAAACCGGTCGCGCCGGTCACAAAGATCTTCATGCGCCCCCCTATGGCCGAATTCCCAAGATGTCGAAGTTGTTGACTTCACGATAGACGGGGCTCATGCTCCCATCCAGACGATCGAAGACCTTGAAACGGTTGCCTGCCATGATACCCCTGGTGCTATGACAGTCATAGCATTTGAGCGCTTCGCCCGACGGCCTGACACCATGTGTCAGGGTAAGGAACGAGCCGCTGGGATAATTGGCATTGTAGGCCTGCATATTCTGGCCGGTGGGCAGCGTTGTCACGACAAAGCGGTCGCTCCGGTAGTTACCGTTGAAGACGGAAAGAACGGGGGCATCAGTTGCCGCGCCGAATAATTTTCCGAGGAAATTGAGGGAATTGTAGGTCTTCGTCATGGCCGAGTCGATGGCCGGTGTCATGGAGCCCATACGCAGCAGGTCCAGATCCAGGTTCAGGAGCAGCGGCGCACTCATCATCTCCTGCTGAAGTTTCCAGCTCAGGCTCGAATCGGCAGTACGATTGGCGAGGGTTCCCATTCCCGCGACCGCCGTAGCCCCGGGGGCATCACCGGGCACCATGGAACCGGTCTTTACCATTCCCAATTGCAGGGTAGCGTCATCGAGAATATCCGCCATGCGCAGACCGCTCGTATCAACGGGAAGACCAGACGAAAGCGGCTTGAACGGCCATATCCTGCTGCCGTCCACCCCTTTGCTGCCGATAGGCTGGGCGAGGTAACTTGCTTTCCCGTTGAACCACAGGTACCGTGGCCGAATTTTGTAGGTCTCCCAAACTTCCCGTTCACTCATCCCCGCTGTCGTATAGGGCTTACTGTTCTCGGCGGAGAAGATTCCCCCCCGGGCAAATTCCGTCTGGGTCCCATCCAGCTCCCAGCGGGAATAGGTGGCCCCGGAGGTCCAGGGAATGTGACACGTCTGGCAGGCCACCCTGCTCACATGCCCATTGAGGGTTTCCTTATCATGGGGCTTTGCCGAATGGCATTTCTCGCATTTCAGCTCGTTTTCTGCCGACCCTACCGGGTAATCCGAAGCGAATATCTCGGCAATGTTGTTGCCCCGCACCATTTTATGCTTGCCCACATTGTGACACCTGGTGCAGGCGTTGCCGGAAAAGGCAGCAGAGGCAATGTGCACGTCGTTCCATGTGGCGAAGGGGGTTCCCCGTTCATTGGGGGATGCTGCCTCGCTGTGGCAGCGCAAGCAGGCGGCAGTGTTCGTCCTGCCGATGCTCGATACCGCACTCCAGGTCCGATCCTGGTGCCAGTACTTAGCCTTCGTACCGTCGGCATTGATCTCCTCCACCAGCTTGTCTCTCCCGCTGTAGGTGGTCGCGTGGCAAATCAGACAGTCGATCCCGTTCCGGACCTTTTCCATGTTCGCCGTGGGCAACCCGGTGAGCAGATCGATTTCTCCCATGGTACCGGGAAGGTATTTCCCCACATGGCACCGGCCACAGCCCCGCTCGCTATCGAAATAGTAATTGACCACCGTATTGCCGCCGGTCAGGCCGCTGCTCCTATCGTAATGGCCGTGCATCCCACCGCCGGGGAAGTCGATCATCTTGTTTTCCGAACGGAAGGTATAGTGGACCGTGGACATCACCTCGCTGATCTTATCGTTATGACACTTGCCGCACAGGGCGGTGGTGAGCAGGTCGGCCGAACCATCGATTTTCCCATCCTTGGCATCGACGGCAACAAAATCGCCGTAGAGGCTGCCATGGTCGAAGGCATGGGACAGGGAACACGACCAGAGGATACCGAAGCAAGCAATCAGTGCTTTCAGTCTCATTGTCCCCCTCCTGTGCATGCCGCCGCCGTCCGTCTCATCCGCGCGAAGAGTTTTTTCGGAATGCAGGTGCAATTGAACTCGATGGTCCCTTTGCTTTCGTTATGCTGGAAGATGGTGACGACGGAGCCGAATGCTTTCCGCACCCTGTGCGGGCCGTCTGGTGCGATTATGGCCATCTGGATGACCACCGGTTCCTGACATTCGAGAAAATTGGTAAAACTGCAGTTGACCACATCCAGAATGAAGATCGTGTCGAAATCCACGTCGTAGAATTTATGCACCGTCGCCGTACCCATCTGCCGTGCGGCCTCGATGACGAGAAGTCCCGGTACATGGTCCAGATAGTGTTCGAAAAAGAAGGGCAGCTGGTCGTCATAGGTCAGAAAACACTGGTAGATATGGGGCCCAGGTCTTCCCGCCGACAGATATCGCTGATTACCACGTTTTCGTCCTTTGCCTTGTGTACGAACCGCCTGTCGATTTTTCTTATGAAGTCGTCAACAAATTCCTTCTGCAATTCCGCTTTGTTCACCGCCATGCCATACCTCCAAATAAACCTTCTGCCTACCGTCGGGTGATATTAAATTAAGATTATTATAAATTCTTGTATTTAACCGCCATTCTTTTGGTGGAAACCGCCTTGTGTCCCGTGTGATTAATTTTCTGCAAGAATTTCGAAGGATCTTGGATTCGTGCGTTTTTTTATTTACATCCTAAATTTTTACTATAAATAAAAATGTCGACACTTTTTTCTTGAAATTAAAATTTTCACGATATAATCTCTTTAAAAGCTTTCTTCGCTACGAAAGGTGTCGACACTTGCCTTCTCTCCCCAACGATACGACCCAAGGGGCTGCCCCCTTGACCGACCGGGTCTTTGAACTGCTGCAGGATGCCATCATCAAGGGTGATATTCCTGCCGGCAGCAAGATTTCAGAACCCGAACTGGCCAGGAACTACGGCATCAGCCGCGGCACTCTGCGGGAGGCGTTGAGCCGCCTGGAGGAACGGCATCTCATCCTTCGCTCACCCAACCATGGGGCGCGTGTCATATCCCTCTCCTACGAGGAACTGATTGAAACCTACCAGGTCCGTGAGGCACTGGGGGGGCTAGGCTGCGCCCTGGCCGCCCAGAACATGACCGACGAAGAGATCGCCGGGCTGAGGAACCTGCTCCGCGAACATGAAAAGAGCATTGCCGAGGATGAGGGGCTTTCCTATTACCAGCAGGAGGGGGAGCTTGATTTCCATTACCGGATATTGCAGGGAAGCCGCAACAAGAAGCTGCTAGCCATCCTGGATGGGGGGCTCTATCAGCTGATCCGCATGTACCGGTACCAGTTCAGCGCTGCCAGCCCTCGCCCTTATCTGGCCTTAAAAGAGCATCATCGTATCGTTGATGCCCTGGAGGAACGGGATGGGGAACTTGCAGACCTGCTCATGCGCCGCCACATACGGACCGCACGCCTCAGCGTCGAAGAACGGCATCGCAATGCCACAGAGCAGGTGGGAAGGAACGGCTGATATGCTGGATCCTGCCAGCGCCACAGATACATGGAAAGGAGGAGTCGATTGCTGTTTCACCGCTGCACACGCACCATTGCATTCATCTTAAAAGGAGAGTGACACCATGGCTTTAAAAGAAACACTCAGACAGAAGATCGAGGCATTCCGCCCGCGCACGACAAAGCTGGTCAAGGAATATGGCAAGGTCAAGATCGACGAGGTCACCATCGAACAGTGCATCGGCGGCGCCCGTGACATCCGCTCGCTGGTAACCGACATTTCCTACCTGGACCCCCAGGAGGGGATCCGTTTTCGCGGCAAGACCATTCCGGAAACGTTCGCCTGCCTCCCCAAAGCGGCCGGTTCCGACTATCCGACCGTGGAGGCGTTCTGGTACTTCCTGTTGACGGGGGACATCCCCACGCAGGCGGATATGGAAGAGGTTTTGACCGAGTGGAAACGCCGCCAGAATGTCCCATCATACGTTTTCGACACCATTCGCACCCTGCCCAGGGACAGCCATCCCATGGCGATGCTTTCCATCGGCATCACCGCCATGCAGCGGGATTCCAAGTTCGCATCCCTTTACAACGCGGGTAAATTCAGCAAACTGACCGCCTGGGAAACGGTCTACGAGGATGCCTGCGACATTGTCGCCCGGATCCCGGTTATTGCGGCATTCATATACAATCTGAAGTACCGGGAAGACCGGCAGATCGCCATTGACCCCAACCTGGACATGGGGGCCAACTTCGCCCACATGATCGGCCAGGGCAAGGCATATCAGGATGTGGCCCGCATGTACTTCATCCTCCACTCCGACCACGAGTCGGGCAATGTCTCAGCCCACACCACCCACCTGGTCCATTCGGCCCTCTCCGACCCGTATTACGCCTATGCGGCCGGGCTGAACGGCCTTGCCGGACCACTCCACGGCCGCGCCAACCAGGAGGTGCTGGACTGGACCATCAAATTCCAGGAGAAGTACTGCAAGGACCAGGAACCAACCAAAGAGCTCATTACCAAGGCGTTGTGGGACACCCTCAATTCCGGCCAGGTGATTCCCGGCTACGGGCATGCAGTTCTGCGCAAGACCGACCCCCGCTATACCTCCCAGCGCGAATTCTGCCAAAAGCATCTGCCAAACGACCCTCTCTTCAAGCTCGTTTCCATGATCTTCGAAGTGGCGCCCGGGGTGCTCACCGAACATGGCAAGACCAAGAACCCCTGGCCCAACGTGGACGCCCAATCGGGGGTCATTCAGTGGCATTACGGCGTAAAGGAGTGGGACTTTTACACGGTGCTGTTCGGCGTCGGCCGGGCACTGGGATGCATGGCAAATATCACCTGGGACCGGGGGCTGGGCTACGCCATCGAACGACCGAAATCGGTCACCACGGCCATGCTCGAAGAATGGGCCGTCAAGGGTGGGCGGTAACCGCCAGGATTGCCGGCACAAGACGATTTTTTTCAGCACTTTTATGTAAACATTAAAATAGAACAGGAGAGATCACCATGTCTGAATATGGCACTCTGGAAGAGCGGGTACGCTGCAAAGCATTGTTGAAGAAAGTAATGGGACCGGAAGAAACTATTCCCTTCTTTAAAAACGGCATGAACCTGGCTGGTCGGGTTTCACTCCGGCCGGATATCCCAAGGCAGTGCCCATTGCCCTGGCGGACCATGTGGAAAGGAACAACCTGCAGGGAAAACTGCGCTTCAACATTTTCACCGGCGCATCGGTAGGCGCGGAAACGGAAGACCGGTGGGCTGAACTGGACATGATCGACCGGCGCTGGCCCTACCAGACCGGCAAAAACATCGCCGCCGGTATCAATGAAGGGCGCATCCGCATGGGAGACAAGCACCTCTCCCTCTTCGCCCAGGACCTGGGTTACGGGTTCTACACCAAGGACACTGAAAGCGGCAAGCTGGACCTGGCCATCATCGAGGTTTCGGCCATCACCGAAGACGGGGGGCTGGTGCCAACTTCGTCGGGCGGGGTAATCCCGGAGATCCTCATGATCTGCGACCGGGTCATCGTCGAGGTCAATGTGGGACAACCATCCTTCGAAGGGATGCACGACACCATTATCTGTGACAATCCCCCCCATAGGCAAGTGCTGAACATCACCAGGCCGATTCACGGATCGGTACCGGCGCTGTCCCCTGCGATCCGGCAAAGATCATTGCCGTGGTAGAATCCCGGCACCGGGACAACGGCCGGGCCTTTTCCGAACAGGACGAAACCTCCGAAGCAATCGCCAACCATATTATCGATTTCTTCTCCCATGAAGTGAAGGCGGGGCGCCTGCCGAAAAATCTTCTGCCCCTCCAGTCCGGGGTCGGTTCCATCGCCAACGCGGTCATCGGCGGCCTGGCTAAAGGACCGTTCAGCGACCTGAGTGTCTACACCGAAGTACTCCAGGACACCATGCTCGACCTGATCGATTCGGGCAAGCTTGACTGCGCCTCTTCCTGCTCCCTCTCCCTCTCCAAGGACGAGGGCTTCCCACGGTTTTTCGCCAACATGGACAAATATGCCGGCAAGATCCTCATCCGCCCCCTCTCCATCTCCAATGCCCCGGAACCGATCCGGCGGCTGGGGGTCATCGCCATGAACACGCCGGTGGAGATCGACATCTATGCCCACGCCAACTCAACCTGGTGGGAGGCACCCGGATGATCAACGGTATCGGAGGCTCGGGCGATTTCCTGCGCAACGGCTACCTGAAAATCATGCACACCCCTTCCAGCCGTCCTTCCAAGGTTGACCCGAACGGTATCACCTGCGTCGTGCCCCACTGCTCCCACATCGACCACACTGAGCACGACCTGGACGTGGTGGTGACCGAACAGGGTCTGGCCGACCTGCGAGGACTGGCTCCCAAAGAGCGAGCGCGCCGCATTATCGAAAAATGCGCCCACCCCGACTACAAACCGATCCTCGCCGCCTACCTGGAGATCGCCACCAGGGACTGTATCGCTCGGAAAGTAGGACACGAGCCCCAGCTGTGGGATCGAGCTTTCAAGATGCAGCTGAACCTTGCCCAGCACGGCACCATGAAGATCAAGAACTGGGACATAAAGATAGATCTGTGCAATTGAACCGGCTAATGCCGGACATGAAAAGTTGGCACAATTACATGATAAGGAGAATACAGATATGGCCACACAATCGCACGATGCCGCCACCGCCTTCGCCATCAACGACACCACGGCTAATCCGGCCCCCTTGGGGCTGCTGGGCTTCGGCATGACCACCGTCCTTTTAAACCTGCACAACGCCGGCATGTTTCCCCTGGACGCCATGATCCTCAGCATGGGGATCTTCTACGGCGGCCTGGGCCAGATCATTGTCGGCATCATGGAGTGGAAGAAAAACAATACCTTCGGCGCCACCGCCTTCACCTCCTACGGCCTGTTCTGGCTCTCTCTGGTGGCGCTCATCATGCTCCCCAAGACCGGTTATATCCAGGCACCCGGCGACTCGGCCATGACCGCCTATCTGGTCATGTGGGGCATCTTCACGGGAGCGCTCTTCATCGGCACCTTCAAGATGAACAAGGCGCTGCAGGTGGTGTTCGGCTCACTTGTGGTGCTCTTTTTCCTCCTGGCAGGGGGTGATTTTACCGGGAATCAAGCCATAAAGACCATCGCCGGTTACGAAGGAATTTTCTGCGGATTCTCGGCCATCTATGCCGGACTGGCCCAGGTGCTCAACGAGGTCTATGGTCGGACGGTCGCCCCCCTGGGGTTGGTCCGAGACCCGGGGTAGCAAGGTACATTCACGCTTTTATCCCCGCCGCATAAAAAAGCCCTCCCGTGCCTTGACGAGAGGGCTTTTACAACGCAATGCCTGCCGGAGGTCACACCTTCCCCTTCAGCTTGTACACATAGGCAAGAATCTCCCCCACCGCCGCATAGAGTGCCTCGGGGATCTCTTCTCCCTCTTTCACCTGGGCAAAAAGCTCCCTTGCCAGGGGGCGCGGTATACCATCGAGAATCTTCAAATCTTCAAGGCCTGACCAACTGCCCTCCATTATTTGAATTTCCCCAACAGCTGCTTGCAGATTGCATCAAGCCCTTTGTCCTTGTTGCTTATCCACCAATCTGCGCTTGACTGTCCACTCAGTATCGGCTCGATTGCTTGAATACTTCCGGTGAGGTCTCCTGCCAGACTTTCATTCGTTCCTTGCGGATCTTCTCCGCCCATACCACAAGTTTGGGTGCCCCGATAATTTTCACCATTATTGCTTAGTTACCTCTTTCCTCTCAGGTACATCTTTTCGACCTTTTCCCTGGCCCACGGCGTTCGCCTCAAAAATTTCAGACTGGATTCCAAGCTAGGGTCATGGGTAAAACAACGGATATCGATGCGTTTGCCGATCCCTTCCCAGCCATATGCAGCTACCAGCTCGGTCAGAATCATTTTAAGGGTGGTGCCATGGAGGGGATCATTCGATTTTTCAGTCATATGGTTAACGTATATTTCCTTCAAATTCAGTTTTACATCTAGTTCAACAGCGCCTTTCAGTTTACGGGGGGAAATTGGGGGGGGAAATTGGGGACACTTCCCGGTTTTTCAATGCCCATTGGCGCCATCACTGACGACCTTCCCTCCGGTGGTGGCAAAGGCGCTGTAAAGCGGCAGGAAGGTGATCCTTTGCTCCGGAAGATTGGCATAGGGGCGGTCGGAAAATACCAGTGCATTGCCACACTCCGGGTAGGTAGCCAGAAACAGGTGCAGGCTCCTCAGACTGCCGGCAGCGCCGCTTTTCACCTCGACCGGATGGATCCTGCCGTCCAAAACTGCGAGATAATCAATTTCGGCGGAACTGCTTTTCGCTGGCCGATCCCAGTAATAGAGACTGCCGTTTTGCGAAACCAGCATCTCCTGCCCGACGAATTGCTCTGCCATAGCGCCGCGATACATGGCAAGCAGGTCTCCTCTGGCATATTCTATATCATCCGGCATTCCGGACAGGTAACGCATCAATCCAAGATCCAGCATGAGCGCCTTGAACAGTTTTGCCGAGGCGCTTGCACCCAGCGGCAGACCGGAGGGATCGACCGACGGCACCCTGCGCGCCACTTGAGCCAGACAAAGTGCATCAAACGCTTTTTTCATTGTCGGTTGCGCATACCCCGTTGCCAGACGCGCATATTTGATCTGCTGCCCGACAGCCTGGGCCAGAGCGGTAAATACCGCGTCAAGACAGTAACGGTCAACCTGCGGGGTGTACTTGGCGAAATCCAGCCGGAATGATTCGGCGATTTCCCCTTGTACCTCAAAGGCCTCCTTCAGTGAGCCCCGTTCCGCATAAGCCTTGACCGCAGCCGGCATGCCGCCGATGAAGAAGTAACGCTTCAGCTCTTCACGAAGCAGCTCGTGGACAGCCGGAGTAATCCCGGCCGGATCACTCAAAACGGCCGCCGCTGCCGGAGCATTGCCTATGGCCTCCAGATACTCGGCGAAACAAAGGGGGTAGAGATTTAGAAACTGAATCCTGCCGACCGGGAACGACGCCTCTTTGAGGGCAAATTCCAGCAGCGATCCCGCCGCAACGACATGCAGTTCTGGCATCTCTTCGTAAAAGTAGCGCAAGGCAGTTATGGCGCGTGGGCATGCCTGGATTTCATCGAAAAAAAGCAGGGTTTGTCCCGGCGTAATTTTCTGCCTGAGCAGCACCTCAAGATCGGCACAGATGCGTGACGCGCTCAGATCGGCATCGAACAGCCCGCGCAATTGCGGATTGCGCTCCAGGTCAACCAGAGCCAGAGACTCAAAGCATTTTTTCCCGAAATCCTTAAGCGACCAGGTTTTACCGACCTGTCGCGCACCCCGCAGAATCAAAGGCTTGCGACGAGTCCCGTCTTTCCATCGCTTGAGCTCTTTATCAATTAACCTATGCATCCGCACCCTGCAAAACCATCATTTGAAAATACAAGGTTATTTTGTATGTTTTGAGTTAGAAATACAAGGCAAATATCAAGATAATTAATCAATTCAATCGCGATAATCTCCCAAAATATTTAAATGTCAAACATGACCCCGGTGATTTTCCTGCGACGAGTCCCGTCTTTCCATCGCTTGAGCTCTTTATCAATTAACCTATGCATCCGCACCCTGCAAAACTATCATTTGAAAATACAAGGTTATTTTGTATGTTTTGATTTAGAAATACAAGGCAAATATCAAGATCATTAATCAATTCAATCGCGATACTATGGGAGCCCCGTATAGATGCAACAGTTACCCCTTGCTTTTGCCGCCATACTCCAGGCAGCTCTCTACAAACCCCGCTGCCATCTCCGGGCAGCTGCCGAAGAGAAAGTTCTGGGGGAGGTCTTCAGGGGAGGTCTTCAGGGGAGGTCTTCAGGGGAGGTCTTCACAGGGTCTTCAGGGTCTTCAGGGTCTTCAGGGGAGGTCTTCACAGGGTCTTCAGGGTCTTCAGGGGTCTTCAGGGACGCTGTTGGGGTCTTCAGTGGGGTCTTCAGGGACGCTGTTTATTTGTTGACTAACTCAATGTCTCAGGGAGACTTAGTAAACAAATAAACTATGTCCCAATTGCCTTCCCCTAAGAACAGAGGATCGCCCGCATTGCCTCGAATTATGACGTGATAAAAACATCCTGGAATATGAATACGTCATGCAGGAATTGTCTTGCAAAATGTTTAAATGTCAAACATGACCCCGGTGATTTTCCCCAAAACGTCGTCAAAAAACGAAACGAGCTTGTCTATCTCTCCCCCAGGGAAATTATTCTTTGTGTTCTCAAATGTGGTTACGTATTTGAACTGAAACACGTGTATTGAATTTCTACCTTCACGATCATCGACGAAAACAGCATCACATCCTCTGTCCATTCCTCCATCAGTGATAGCGTCCTCCGCTTCTTCATCGGAAACACCGAGTATGGAAGCAACCATCAATATTGGAAAGGCTTTCTGAGGGATGTCGATTCCATTTTCGTGATCGAGATAAGCTTTCACTTTGTGATCAAGTGTATTCCAATCAAGCATATTAGCCATAGACTTCCCCTTTGTTATAATTTGGTATTTCAACGTCTCAAGGCGCACCGGCGGAGCGAAGCGAAGACCGCGTGCCGCCGCTGGTTGAACGTCCGGCTTACCTACTCTTCAAAAGTTTCTGAATCAAGCATGTGAACTGGTTCTTCACCTTTTCATGAAGGTCAGTATTGCAGAAAGGTGCAGATCGCCTCTGAATGTTAGCGATGGGTTCAAAAAATTCTATAAGCTTGTTCTCCACGAATTTGATTTCGATTTTATCAAGTGGATGTGGAACGGCCGCCCAAAGAACATGAGTAACACCTTTTTTCTTTACGGCGCGTTTATGGTTGTTATCGTATTTGTTGTTGTACTTTTTACTAAACATTTCAAGCATCTTCTGCTCGTCGTGGACGGTTGCCCAGAGCGCAACATATTCTTCTGATAGTTCTTCCTCGATTCTTGTGTAAAGGTTCCACGTTGTGCTGTTATCTGACTTTCCTATGTACACAGGCCTGACACGCTCGCTAACGTCGACCCAATAGTACCAGCCCGTTTTCTTAGGCACACTTTTTACTGCCTGTTCGATTATGGACTTGAAAGGCCGGTAAATTTCTCTGTCATTAGTTCGATGTGGGACCTCAGGGTTTTTACTTATGTAGCTATATATTTCGTCAAGACAGACAATGCCTGTTTCCATAAATTCCCCTTTCCCTTTATCTGTCGTTCAACATCGTGGGCGGTGAGCGGGGTTCACCGCTCCACCGTCCTGGTTGGACCCTCTTTCTTTTTGCCAATTGTTGCAACCCATTCATCCTTTAATAAATCGGGATATATTTCTGATATGGTCGCTTTTTTGTCAGGGTCACTTATTAAATTAGCTTTCAACATATCGGCAAATTCAGCTCGAATGTAGCCACCTTTATGTCCAAACCAAATTGCATGCAGAAACAAGGGATGATCACCTAAGTCAGTCAAGTATGCATAGTTAATTTTCGCTTCATCTTCACTTATCAAATTCTGCTTCTGTGCATCGTAAGTGTCAGCTACGAGGTATAGAACTGACTCAAGATAGAGATATGCCTGCCGTAGTCGTTCCATGTTAGCATTGGTAAATGTTCCGGCACGATATAACTCCTTTTCTAGATCTTCAACTGTTGACCAGTGAGGAACTGATAACGAGGTTTTATCTTTTCCGGCAGTCCATAATGCGGAAAGTTGCATATCTGCGCGTTTTTTACCACTTATTGTATCAGGGATTATTGCCCATATGCTGTCCAAAAACGGTTTATCCATATTCATGATGATCAAGTCACGATCAATACTTTGTAATTGTGCGAGTCGGGCCACTTTATTGGTCATTTTGTATTCTTTTAAGGCTATGCCAGCGATAAAGACTCCAACCAACGTCAAGAAGAGGCCGGAAACAATTAAAAACAGCTCAATTTTTTCCTTAAGCGATATATTTCTCCACTGCTGCGACAATGTACAATCCATGATCTCTCTCCTTCGTCTAACGGCTTGCGCCCTTGACCCGCACCGGGGTGCTTCTCAGCCCGGTCGGTGTCCAAGGGCCTTATAAGGGTTGGGACACCATTTCCCTTATAGATCTGTATTCCAGGTATCATTATAACCATCTGTCATAATGAACTTTTTGAAGCCAATATCTTTCAGTTGCCCGGTGAAAGAAGCATCATTGATGAGCTTGTAGACAAGGGGTCTGCTGGTGAGAATGAACTTGATTCGGAATGTTGTATTGTTATTGCCAACAGCACTGGCATAGACATCGAGACCTTTTTCGAGCATCAACTGCTCATATTGTTTCGCAAACTGGATTCTTTTAGGTTTTAGTGAGGCAACTCTAGCTAATTCCGCCTGTTTCTCGCGCTTCGCCTGGTCGCTCTTGAAATCAGCATAAAATTCTCGTGCTTCCTTGTACTCCGGACTTCCAGCAGGTAACTTCCTTAATTCATTATTATATCTACCTAAGTCACCCAACTTGACGGCCATTTTGCACTGCTTCAAAATTTCTTGAGGCGTTTCATTGTGTGTTTTGACGGACTCAACCTGTTTAGTGGTTTGATGTTGTGGAGCAGAAGAAGGCAAAGGAGGAGGGGATTTCAAGGCCCATATGAAACCCGAGATCAGCAGCAGAATCGCATAAAAAGGCCACAAGGCTATAAACATTCTCCAATACCGCTGCATATACCATCCTCCCTTGGGTTAATCATTTGCCAACGTCTCAAGGCGCACCGGCGGAGCGTAGCGAAGACCGTGTGCCGCCGCTTGTTGGTCCTTCGAAGCTTCAAACAAGGAGCCCTGTTCAAGCTCCACTCATTATTTCCAAGAAGGTGAAGCTTCGCCGTTCGGAATAACTCTTCTCAATGTCGAGGCAAACAGCTTTATCTGTTGTCACGTCAGTAATGATTCTGTATTTGATGCAGGTTTTATGGTCAAGATACTCAAGGTTAACAGGATTGATGGTGAATACCGCATTGATAGTTCCATCGCTAAACATTGTTCCTTCTTCAACTGTCTCGTTATTATTCTTATATAATTGCTGTTCCTTTTTATCAGTGATTATCACTTCTTTTAGTATGGCTTTGAATGGTCTAACGTCTTCCGGTCTTAGCCCAACTATGAGCGAATATGGCGAGCAATTATTGTTGTTTTTCCAGCAGTGTTGTCTTTTCCGATCATCCGCACCTTTACTTCAACTCCATCTTTGGTTGCGGTCGCGTCTTTGAAGCTGAAATATTTTAAGGTGATTCTCAATGTCAGAAAGGCCACCAGAACAGCCATCAATATTAGAACTACGACGACATTTCTCCGCATTTAGATCATCCTTTGAATTGCATCAATCTGTTGGACCAACGCCAAAAGCCTGACCGGCCTGCTTTTGGGCCGGTCTTGGCGCTGGTTATGCTGGACTTTCTTTAATCGCACCCTCAATCTTTGAGATTAAAAAGTCCCCAAATTCCTTTGTGATACGGACTTTGTCATTACCTCTGTTGATGGTGCCTAAACCATAACCGCCAGCGTAAGTGACGGGAGTCTTTTGATGTTTTTGCAAAACTCGTTTAGGGCATCCTGCCTTCTAATGTTGTGGACCCACCATTGACCACCAAACTCTGGAGATTGGTTCCGACCTTCCATGTACCAAGGCCAGCGTTCTTTCCAGCCATCCCGCTTGATTTCTTCATCTGTGACGTGTTGAAGGCCACCAGTAACTTTAAAATATGACAGGAGTGAACCCGGTCCAACGGCAGTGGTGATGACATAATCACCTTTTCTGACACCTTGCGGCTTCCGTTTTGAGAAATGAAGATTTTGGTGCAAATCGGAAAAGTCGCGCATCTCCTCCAGAAGAATAGGCGAGTCTGAATGCCCTATAGGTTTAAGAAAATATTTGGGTTCTGTATTTTTTGTGTCATCTACCGAATAGACAGACTCCAATATATCGCTGTTAATATTAGGTTTTCGCGTCCAATCTGGAAAATCCTTTGCATATTGTTCAGCAAACAAGCAGGCTCTTGCTATTTGATTATACGTTACATCGAAATATTCTATCGAATCAAATATTTCCTCAACTAAAGTGTCGATGATTGCATTGTCGTCTAAACTTAAGCCCCATTCGTGATTGTCAGAAAGGCCACTTCTTGTAAAATTTGCGGAACTTAAGATTAGTGATTTGTTGAGGCCGGATAGCGAAAGATACAGCTTGCCGTGAAGATGATTGTCCACATGCACCTTTACCTTCACTTTGGAGTATTTGCTTTTAAAGAAATCTATAAACTCTTTTAGCACCCTTGGTTTTGTAAGTTGTTCAGCATCTGCTGGTTTGAAGGTAGTAACTAGTTCAAGGGTGTTGACGCCACTAAAATCAAATTCCTGCAGCAGGCCAGAAATATTGGCAGCAAGGAATGGTGATACGATTACAACCCGGTCTGTCGCAGACTTATAAAGTGCTTTCAGCTTATCAAGATGATTTCCGGTGGTATTTGAAATGATGGATACTTCTGCCATTTGGCTTTTTCACTCCTTTGCGCATAACGGGGCGCGGCGTGACCTGCGCGGCGGGGTTTGCCGCGACAGAGTCCACGCCGGTGTTGGGAGTGGCTGTTATAATGCATGACTTGATCCACTAGCCTAACTGAAATCTTCATCAGTTTCTGCAACCGGTGATCTCCCTACTGGTTTGATACTGACGTCGAATTTTGGAAAATTCTCGATGTGCAATTTACCATCAGAATCCAACGGGACAACGGTATTTATATGAGCGACAGCCGACATCTTTCTTCTCACATAACTGTCTGGCTCACCTATTACTAGATCAGCAGTGAGTGACTCGTTCGGTAATATTCTCAATATAGCGTTGCAAGTCAGCTTACCTAAAATATCAACAAGATAATCGCTCGAAAATGGTATATCAGCTTCTATATCTTCAAGCCAATCACCATGCATCAAAGCATTACGAGCCATGTCTAGAAAACCAAACAGCTCATCAGCGTTATTAGCTACAAGATCATTGACCAATTGGCAAATGGCCTGTTTCGGATATGGTTTATGAGTAGGATATTCTTTGCATGACTCACAATACAGGTCAGTTCGACATTTTGGGCATCGGTCATGAATCTTCAAGGGCTTCTTTTGTGCTTCGGCTAGTATTTCAAACGCAAACCAGAAAAACTGAAAAGTATCTTCCACTGACTCCCCTGCTAGTCCCAGCCTAAACCAGTGAAGGGCACGTTTGATCTGGGGTGACATTTCTATTTCAAGAAGTTTCTGTGTTGATTCAATAAATGAGTCATTGAGCATGGATACTGGTTCGTTTGCCGGATCGAATTCAGTAAAGAGCAATGCTCCTCTTTTTGATTCGCCTGGAGTCCAGTCAACTATTTTTAGGATACGACTGTATTCGAATCGAGAGTTTGTCACAAACGCCAGAGCATTCAATCCATCGGTGAGAAATTCTTTGGATAATTCCTTTGCTGTATTCAAATCTGGTGATTCAAAAATTACCTGTACTGAAAGGAATGGTGATTGAGGAGTTGCTTGTTTAGGACCATTTTTGATGTGTAACTCATAGCGCCCTGCTGGGTGAACAATTTTCAATTTCTTAGTATCATTTTCAACGCAAAGATCAGATAACACCTCAAAATCTGCGATACAGTTCATGTTATTCCTCTGTTTTTTGTCCTATTTTTGTCGACCAACGGCTGAGAGCACAGCGGGTTCACCGCTGCTGCGCTTGGTTGAACATTTGTTGTTTCACGATCATTTGTTTGAACAAGTGGAAAAAGGGAAGTTGACCCTCTATTCCCCCTGCTATGTCTAGCGTTTAAAAATGTTTTCTCGATGAAATTCAATATATTTTTTGTGGTTCGCATGGAAGGGAATCATTATTGTGTCATCAATTCCTAACGCTTTTATATTTGTATTATTCAAGGCAGAACTTATTACTATATGCCCATCATCTTTGAAGGTAACATACCCCTTGTCGAATGCGGCATCTAGGTTTGGCGTCAGAAGTAAACCGTTAAACTTGTCAAGTCTCTCAATGTTGTCACAACAGCGCCATGGTTTAATATGCGAAGCTCTCAGCAATGTCAGTTCGTTACATTTGGTAATTGCACACTCTTTCCAATATGAAACTAAATATTCTCTAAATTTACCTTGACCTAATCTTGCTTTAATCAGTGCTTCTTTTTCTGTTGAATTGATATTTTTATCTTGTTCAATCTCAGAAATATCCTCAAGAACTTCATCTAATGCTTGATCCGGTGTTCGAACGCTCTGCAATTGAGCGTATTGAATCTCTGAAACATTTCTGTATGCCTGCCTTGCACTTGCTAGATTTTCGAGTCCTTCAATGCCTTCGATCAAATCAACGCCAATGTGGGGATCAAATATCTTCAGGCTGTAAGGCTGAATGTAACAACTCCATGGAAAATCTTTTTCACGATCAGTTTTTATTATTTTTTCAACAACAAATTCTGCAGTTATTCCCTTGCGTTCTGGGTCATATATGAGGATTTTTTTCCCACCATTGGTCAATGCCTTTGGATTTCTTGGCAAGTTCCAAGACTCATCAGTTTTCTCAAGATTAAGCAGATGTTGTAAATAAGTTTCAGGATAAAGGTCACTCTTTTCCCCGAATGACAGTTTCATGATTATTCCGATATGCTGATTGGGTATTTTGAGCTTTTTTCTTAAATTATCGTAAGCGATTTTTATAAATTTCATAGCGTATTGAGGATCTTCGAAATCACTGGGTGCCTGAAAGTCCATTCGGACCTCATCCTTTTCTGACGGCTTACTTTGGCTATATATTCTTTCGGATATGTTTCTGCATAATTTTTTCGGGTCTCGCTCTTCGCTATACTGAATATGCAAAGGACTTACGACCACTTTCTTAACTTGAGGTTCTATGGAGGCAAAATTATTCTTTCCAATTTTGTATTTTATTGTCGCTTTTGCAAAATGCTCTTGGACATCTGGACTAATGGAGAGAATAGATTCGCTGAGTACATTACAAAAAGACAAGACGGACTCAGTTAGATTATGTTTGTAATCGGTTGGTTTCTTCGATTCTATCAGTCTTGTAAGAATGTTTTTATCGGGCAACATCTTGTCCTCCCTTATATTTTGCTCAACGAGGCCGCGCTTGACCTGCCGGGCGTTTTTTGCCCGGTCATGGTCTGAGCGCTGGTTGAGCTCTCTTTGCTTTTAAGTATGACGAAATTTTTATAGACAATATGGTGCAGATAAACCATATGGCAGATTGAAAAGTCTTATCTGATGTTCCGAGAAGAAGTGAGAGATCAAAAGGGAATTTTTTAAAGTAATAAAAGTCTGCTGTTACAGCTCCAATCGTTAAGATAACGGAGTAAATTAAGAGCCTGTTTTCAAATAGTTTTGATAGAAAATATACGAACAAAAATACCACCAAAAAATTGACTACGATGTATTCAAAGTCTGAATAAGCAATGTATGCTTGTGACCTGGCATCTCCCTTAGGCAGATGCTTAATCAGTGTCCGAACAATCGCAGATTCAAAGCCTTTGTCCCACAAAAACGCTTTAACAACTCCTGTAAAACATACAAAAACATAAAACGTAAGGCAGCCAAGCAAATATGCTATTAACACCAGTCCAAAATTGGAGAAATTTTTTGTTGTTTTCATTTATTTTCCCTGCTCAACTACTTATTGAGCAGTTAAAAAGTTTATACATCTATAAACAAATCCACAAAAAGTTTCTACATCTACAAACCCAGCAGGTTTCTACTATTATAAACTTTGCTCCGCGTGCCATTTTCGAGGGTTTATACATCTATAAACTTTCACCCTATTGGCCTTCCGATTCACCTTCTTCAATTAATGAACGCTACCCCTTTTTACTCCTGAAAACCAGCAAGTTCAATCGAAAATCCGCAAGAAAAGGTGAGTTTCGCTGCCTGAAACAAAAAAAGCCGCTTATCGCGGCTTGAAAAAGTACATTCCCTCCTGACATATCACATCTTCACACCTTCCCCTTCAGCTTGTAAACATAGGCGAGAATCTCCGCCACCGCCGCATAGAGAGCCTCGGGGATCTCCTCTCCCTCTTTCACCTGGGCAAAAAGCTCCCTTGCCAGGGGGCGGTTCTCCACCAGGGTGATATTGCTCTCCCGGGCGATTTCCTTGATTTTCTGGGCAAGAAAATCGGCCCCCTTGGCCAGCACCACCGGCGCGGCCATCTTCTGCCGGTCGTATTTCAGGGCCACGGCAAAGTGGGTCGGGTTGGTCACAACCACGTCGGCAGTGGGAATGATGAGCCGCATTCTTCTTCTTGCCTGATCGTACTGCTTCTGCTTGATCTTCCCCTTGATATGGGGGTCACCTTCCGCATCCTTGTTCTCATCCTTAACCTCCTGCTTGGTCATCTTCAGGTTCTCGATGAAGCGCCACTTGACGAAGGCCAGGTCCAGCACCGCCAGGATGAACAGAACGCCGCAGGTATGGATGACCAGTTTGAAGGAGATGTGGCTGACAAATTCGGCAATGGCCGGTATATCCATGTCCACCAGGTAAATGACGCTGTCCACCTCGTCCCGCATGACCTTGTAGGCCATGTAACCGACAATGATGATCTTGAGGAAGGATTTCAGCATCTCCACCACGGCATCCTTGTTGAAGAGCCTTTTGATGCCGTGGACCGGATTCAGCTTGTCCAGATCGAAGCCGATTTTTTCGAAGGAGGTGGAGATGCCCCCCTGGCTGACTTCAGCCGCAAGGCTGGCAACGATGACGATCAGCAGGAAAGGCGCCAGCACCAGGGTCATGGTCAGGAAAAGCTTGAGCATCAGCATATAGATGCCTGCCTCGGTGAATTCCTTGGTACTGAGGCTGGCAAAAATTTCGGCGCTGCTGCTTTTCAGCTTGGAGGCCATGAAGCCGCCGGTCACATAGAGGGCAATGATACCGCTGGTCAGGGAGAGGGTCGAGGTAAGGTCCCGGCTACGGGGTATGTTACCTTTCTCCTTGGCTTCCGAGACCTTTTTACTGGTTGGCTGTTCTGTTTTGGAATGTTTGTCTTCTTCGGACATGGTGCTAGGCCAGGAGCTTGAAGAGAGTTTTTATCTGCCTGTCGATGCCGCCGAAGGAGTTCTCCAGGGTGCGGAGAAAGGCGAGCAGGGAGAGGCCCAAGGCGAGAAAACCGATGCCGATATTGAGGGGCATGCTGACCATGAAGATGTTCATCTGGGGAAATGCCCTGGCCATGATCCCCAGGGCGACACTGGTCGCCAACAGGGCGACCATGACCGGCGCCGCCAGTTTGACCCCCAGGATGAAGACAGCGCCGATGCTGGTAATGAAGAATTGCATCAGTTCGCCGCTCATGTGCCAGGCCCCCACCGGGATTACCTGGTAACTCTCGACTATGGCCCGTATAAAAATGTGATGCACCCCCAGGGCTACAAAGAGGAGCATGGCCAGTATCCCCTGGAAGAGGGACATGGTCGGCACATTGGACTGGGTGTTGGGGTCGAAGAGAGCGGCAATGGATATGCCCATCTGCATGCCGACTATCTGCCCGCACATTTCTACGGCGGCGAAGATCGCCTGGGAAATGATTCCCAGGGTCAGACCGATCAGGGTTTCACGAATCACCAGCAGGCCGATGGAAATGGAGTCTCCGGGCAGCGGCGGCACCTGCATTTTGATGATGGGAAAGAGCAGAAGCGCCATTGACATGATGACGGCCATTTTGATCCGCATCGGCACCGACTTGCCACCAAAGAGCGGAATTGCCGAAAAGAGACCGGCCATCCTCCCCACCACCAGGCTAAAGAGGGTGAAGTCGCTGATGGTGGCAAAGGGGATGGCGAACACGTCAGTGCCTCATGTTGGGGATCATGTTGTATATCTCACGGGTAAAGTCGCTCATGTAACTCATCATCCAGGGGAAAAAGATGATGAGAGCGACCATTACCGCAGCAATCTTCGGTGCAAAGGCGAGGGTCGCCTCGTTGATGGAGGTGATTGCCTGAAAGATGCTGATCAGAAGCCCCACCACCAGGCTGAAGGTAAGAAGCGGAGCGGATAAAAGGAGCGTCGTCTCGAAACTGCGGCGCGCCAACTGGACAACCAGGTCGGAAGTCATAAATACTCCTTAAATTCTATGTTCGAAGTTCGAGGTTCGAGGTTCGAAGTCACCCGTCACCAATCACCAATCACCGTTTTCACCCAAAGCTTTTCACCAGTGATCCGATAATCAGCCCCAGCCGTCAACCAGGACGAAGAGCAGGATCTTGAACGGCAGGGAGATCATCACCGGAGGCAGCATCATCATCCCCATGGACATGAGCACCGAGGCGACGACCATGTCCAGCACCAGGAACGGTATGTAAACCAGGAAGCCGATCTGAAAGGCGGTTTTCAACTCGCTGATCATGTAAGCAGGAATGATGGTCATGGTCGGAATGTCATCGGCATTTTTCGGCCGGGGCAGTTTGGACAGGTTGATGAACAGCGCCAGGTCCTTCTCCCTCACCTGGGAGAGCATGAACTTCCTCACCGGCGCCACCGCCCGCTTCAGGGCCTCGTCCTGGGTGATGGTCTGGGCACGGTAGGGCTGGAGAGCCTGAACGTTGATCTGTTGCCACACGGGCGCCATGATGAAGAAGGTCAGAAACAGCGACAGACCGATGATGATCTGATTAGAGGGAGCCTGCTGGGTACCCAGGGCATTGCGCAGAAAGGAGAGGACGACGACGATGCGGGTAAAGGAGGTGGTCATCATCAAAAGTCCGGGAGCCAGGGACAGCACTGTCATGAGGAAGAAGATCTGCAGAACGACAGCCACGTCGCCGGGTTTCGACACCTTGCCCATGCCGACACTCACCGTGGGCAGAGCGACCGGCTCGGCAAAGGCCGAAGCCGCAGTGAGAAGAAAGGCGATCACCAATAAGGGTTTAAGAATTTTGCCGCCACTCACAGTGCTTCACTCCGTTTTTTCGGCAGGGCAGCCAGGCGCATCAGGCCGGGGACTCCTTCCTTGATGGCGGCCAACCGCTCGCGCATCTGGGCGGAGAATTGGGCCACATCCCGGCGCTCCTCCACCACCTCTATCTCTTCCACCATGTCGATCTGTTTGACCAGTTGCAGTCGGTCACCGCAGTTGCTGAGCAGCAGATACTCGCCCCCCACCTCCACCAGCATCAGGGATTTTTTCGGCGCCAGAAAGCGGCTCTCAACCACGCGGATATAGCGTGCGACCCCTTTTCCGGCCGGAGCGATCTTCAGCCACTTGCTGGACAGGTGATAAAAGAGAAAAATGAGGCCCAGCACCAGGGCCAACGATCCCAGCATCTGGAAAAAGCCCGCCACCAGGCTGAATTCGCCGCTGCCGCTGTCAGCGGCAACTGCACTGGCCGGAAACAAAAAAAGGGCTGACAACACCAGGGCTCTCATAGCGCCTTTTCCACCCGCTCGTTGGGGCTGACGATATCCACCAGCCTGATGCCGAACTTGTCGTTGATGACCACCGCTTCACCGCGGGCAACCAGCTTTGAGTTGACGAAAACGTCCAGCGGTTCTCCCGCCAGTTTCGACAACTCGACCACCGCCCCCTGGTTCAGCTGCAATATGTCCTTGACCAGCAACTTGGTCCGCCCAAGTTCCACGGTCAGCTGCAATGGAATATCAAGAATGAAATCCAGATTCTTCATTTCAGCATTCTTCTGCTCTTCCAATTCGCCTGTTTCAGTCACCACGCGTCCCTCCCTGAAAAATCCGACTGATCTGCACCGCCTTGTTGCCCC
>NZ_BBCJ01000021.1 GCF_001311985.1 Geotalea toluenoxydans JCM 15764 | reverse complement strand
TCCGACAGACTCCTAGCCTGTCACATTTTCCATTCAAACATCACATTGATCTGATGCCCTCCGAACCCGCCATGGCGTGGCCCATCGACGCCGTAACCATACCCCGTGATGAGGGTGATATCAGCCGGGAACCGGAGGATGATATCCGCTCCAAGCCCGTTCAGGCTGCTGCGCGGCAGGTCATGTCCGGGCAGATAGCCGATCAGGCGTAATCATAGTTCAATTGCAGCTGGAGGCGCTCCATGGCGGGGATGGGAGCGAACCTGTAGGATGTGTTGAGCAGGAAAAAGCTGCGGGCGAAGATTTCACGGAAGTAATACCCATGCAGGATTAAAGGCACTTCGTCCTGAAAACGGAGACCGCTCCCCATGCGGTAGCAGGACAGCTCATCGGTCCTGCCCGAAGTGCCGGCGCTTATCATCACCGATCCGCTCTGTTCCCGCCACAGCGGCATGGCGCCGCCAAGGCTTCCCCAGGTTTGCTGGGTCAGGTGCTCAGTCTCCTGCCGCTGCCCAGGCAGTCCGTGGGGGCCGGTCTTTACCCGATAATCAACCTGATGCCAGAGGGAGAGCTCCAGTGCCTTTTCTGGCAAAAGCTCGGGAGGAACGCCACCCACCCGCACACCCACCTTCACCGAATGAACGAAGCTGTCAGCCGGCAGCAGATAAGTCGGATCGGTATCCCCACTGCGCTGGTAGATGGCATAGCGGGAGGCGAAACGCAGAATGCCGTCCACCGGCAGTTCACCCCCGATGGGTGGCGGCCGCAGGTAATAGGAGAAGGCGGCATCGGCGCCATGCCCCCGGAAGGATTCACGCCGCACGTAGCTGCCGTCACGGACCTGGTCGAAATCGTTGATGAGGAAGCCTCCGCCGATGCTGAGGCCAAGGGCATGCCCCTCTGTCGGCCACTTGTCGCGTATCACCTCGGCGAACAGATAAGGGGAAAGGATGGCCAGGAGGTATGTGTCCGGGGCGCGAAAATGGGGCCGGTTGAAAAGCACCATGCCATAACCGCCCAATGGGCCGTTGTTGTACAGCGGCCCGGCAAAACCCACTTCCATATTGGTCCGACGTTCCGGGTCGATCTCGCCGATTGCTTCCGTCGGCAAAATAAAGAAACAGAGGAACAGAATAATCAGACGGCATTTATATACGCTTTTTCTCGTCGTAGGGGACAGGTGGTCGGCCGACATGGAAAAGCTTCCTCCCTGGGAGCTGTATCCAGAAGTATGAATCAGATCTAATTATTACCGCTGTCGACCATAAAGCAACCTTTGCCATCCATGGCTGACCGCAAAAACATGGACTCATGGAAGAGGGATGTGCTATATATCCAGGGTTTGACGGTGCATCCCATTGATTCGCCGACTATATTTCCAGAGACAGGAAAACAGCCATGCATTACGAAGCAACTAAGCTCAACCACGGCTATGCCGGCCGCATTCTTACCATCGATCTCCCGTCCCGTGCCATTGAGGCGCCGATGCTTGATGAGCACGTCAGGGATTACTTTATTGGCGGCCGAGGCCTCGGTTTGTACCTGTTACACCAGAGTGTGACTTCAACCACCAGGGCCACTGATCCGGAAAACCCGTTGATTCTCGCCAACGGTCCTCTGGGGGGTATTCCCCAGTTTCCAGGCACGGCCAAGGCCATGGCGGTCTCCCTTTCCCCAATCACCGGCGTGCCAGGCGTTTCCAACTTCGGCGGCTATTTCGGGGCTTTCCTCAAATATGCGGGCTTCGATGCCCTCAAGGTCACCGGCAAGGCGGGACGCGATGTGATGATCATCATCGATGGCCTGAAACATCAGGTGGCTGTTGAAGAAATCGCCCATCTGGATGAGGCCTTCGACCTGGAGCGAATGATCGATGAACGCTATACCGGCCAGGGAGTCGACCGCCGCCACATCGCCTTCATGTCAACCGGCATCGGCGCCGACCATACCACCTTCGGCTGCATCAACAGTCATTATTTCGATATGACCAAACCGACGCCGAATGGGCGAGGCGTGTACCGCACCAAGCAGGCGGGGCGTACCGGCATCGGCTCGGTGATGAGCGGCAAGGGCATCAGGGCCATCGTTGTGCTGGCTGCCTACCCCCAGGGTGAAAACCCCTATGGGGCGGCAGACTGGGAGCGGGCAAAGGATGCAGGTAAACGGCTGCACCAGGTGGTCAAGGAGGTGGATCCCACTTCTCTGCGCATGTCGCGCAAGGGGAGCGCCGGACTGATCACCTTCATGAGCAAGGATGAGTACCAGTCACTCCCGGTCAACAATTTTCAGGCAGGTTCCGACCCACGAGCGCCGCAGATCTGCGGCAGCCATTACGAGGAGCATCTCTTCGAGCATCGCGGCATGGATGGCTGCTTTCCCGGCTGCAACCTGCAGTGCAACAAGGGAGGATGGGTGACGCTGGTTTCCGGCGCCCACAAGGGGAGCCGGGTCTGGGTTGACGGCCCGGAATATGAGACGGCCGCCGGCTTCGGCTCCAACCTGGGCATCTGGAATCCCGAGTTCATCCTGGAAGCCAACTGGCACTGCGACAACTATGGCATCGACACCATCAGCACCGCCACCATCCTGGCCTTTGTCATGGAGTGCTTCCAGCGCGGGTTCCTGACCAGCGCCGCTGCCGATGGCCTTGAGCTTACCTGGGGCAATGAGGGGGCAGCGCTGGAATTTATTCACCGCCTTGCTCGCGGCCAGGGTGAGCTGTACAAGCAGGCAGGAGGGGGATGCTTCCCCTGGTGGATTGGGTCGCCGCCGGCTGCAAGGCGAAAACCGGCAAGGATGTCAGGGGTGAACTGGACCTCTTCGCCATGCAGACCAAAGGACTCCCCTTTTCCTTTTACCGCACCCATCGTTCCCTCTCCATGCAGCTCCTACGCTGCCGCCAGCGACATCGGAGCCCACCACGCCGCTGCCTGGCTGATCAAGGCCGACCTGCTCGGCGCTTTTCCCACTTTCGAAGAAAAGGCCTGGGCCCTGATTTCCTATCCGCGGGTCAGACTGGGCAATGACAACCTGGGATTGTGCAAGCTCCCCTGGGTGGACGTTTTCAATCCCGAATCGGCCAGGCGCACCGATACCGACATCCATATCAACCCGCGTCCCAGGAAATCTACGCCGACTTCTTCAACAGCATGCTTGGCACCGACATGAGCTGGGAGGAAATTTTCGCCCAAACCGACCGGGACATCAACCTGCAGCGGGTGATGAACGTGGTGCGCTTCGGCGACAAGACCAGAACCTGCGACTGGATCCCCGACCGGGCCATCGGTCCCACTGATGATGCCCTCTACGAATTGGAAGGGGACTACAATGACGGCGAAGTGGCCGGGATTCTCGGCGTATCCGGAGAGGAAGTGGCCGCCATGGCCACGTCCCGCAAGCGTGTAGTCCTCATGGATTATCGCAAGCAGGAGCTGCAGCGGCTGATCGATGTTTATTATGCGGAGCGTGGCTGGAACCGTGCCGGCATCCCCTTCATCGACACCCTGCAGGAGTTGGGGCTATGGGGTTACCTGACCGCCGAGACCCAGGAAAAAATAGCCGGACTGCAGGAGATTGTCGCGCCGGCTTGACTATGTTAAGTGAAGTGGTATGCTATGCCCCGGTTCGCTGTTATCAATTTTTGAGAGGGAGGATTTATGAAGAAAATGGTTGCTGTTACAGCCGGTTTGGCCCTTCTGGCCTTTGCCGGGGTTGCATCCGCTGCGGAGATCAATGCCGATTTTTCTCCAACCGATGCACTTATGAAAAAAGAACAGGCGCTGAAAGAGCAGGCTGCCAAGAAAGAAACGGACCTGAATGCCAAAAAGACCGAGCTGACCGATAAGGCGAAGAAGAAAGAAGCAGAACTGAAGGACGCCAAGAAGAAGCAGGATGAAAAATCTGCCGAGTCGAAGAAAAAGCGTCAGGAGCAGATTGATGCAGCAAAAAAGAAGAAGCAGGAGCGGATTGACTCCCTGAAAAAGAAAAAAGAGCAGACGGTGAAGGATGTCAAGGATGCGAAGGAGCAGACTAGAAAGGACATCAATGAGCTGAAGGAAGTAAAATAGGTAAAGCTCACTGGATAGGATGGAAAAAAAGAGCCCGCCGGCAGTGCCGACGGGGCTCTTTTTTTGCTCATCGGGGAACTGTGGAACTAGAAGGCAGTCGCGACATCGTCCTTTCGCTCTGTCGCCACAGCTGCGGACCTTGCGGTGCCGCCCGTGTAATGACGCAGGATGCCTGAAACGGCGGATCGCCTCCGTTCAAAATGCGGCGGGTGTCCGCTCGCCGCTGTAGCTCGTCGCTCACTCCCGATGCCACAACTGCCTTCCCCGGAAATGTCTTAAGAGCCCTTTTGCGGAGTAGCAGACGCTTCAGAAAGAAATGCCGAATTCCTTCATTTTCCGGTAAAGAGTGTTGCGGCCGATACCAAGCTTGGCAGCGGCTTTCTGGATATTGCCCTGGTAGAAGGCCAGTGCATCGACAATCATATCGCATTCCACTTCGCGTAACGCCCTGATTTCCTTCACCACCGGTGCGGGCATTTCCGGCTTCACGGCCTGCGCTGACTGCATCTCAAGCAGCTCTGCTGTCAGAAGGCCGCCAATTCCCGCTCTAATGACAGCCCGCTCAATGGCATTTTCCAGCTCCCTGATGTTGCCGGGCCAGCCATAGGCCACCACCTTTTCCATGAAGCCGTTACCGACCGCCGGTACGTCCCGGCCGAGTTTTGCCGCCATTTTCTCTATCAGGTGTGCGGTAATCACTGGCAGGTCTTCTCTCCGCTCACGCAAGGTGGAATGTTGATTTCCAGTACGTTGAGCCGGTAGTAGAGGTCCTGCCGGAACCTGCCGCCATGGACCTCTTCGGCCAGATCCTTGTGGGTGGCGGCGATGATCCTGATATCCACAGGCCGCTCGTTGGCGGAACCGATACGGGAGACCTTCTTTTCCTGGATCACCCGTAAAAGCTTGGCCTGCACATTGGCGGACATGTCACCGATCTCATCGAGGAACAGCGTGCCGCCATCGGCGATCTCGAATTTACCGGCCTGGCCTCCCTTGCGGGCGCCGGTGAAGGTGCCTTCCTCGTAGCCGAACAACTCGCTCTCGATGAGACTTTCCGGCAGGGCGGCGCAGTTAAGGGCGATGAACTGACGGTCACCCCGGGGGCTGGCATTGTGGATGGCCTGGGCAAACAATTCCTTGCCTGTCCCGCTTTCTCCCATGACGAGGACGGTGGAGGGGCTGGCGGCGGCAAGTTTTGCCCACTCCTTGACAGCAGTAATGGCCGGGCTGGCGCCGATGATGTTGTCGAAGGTGTAGCTGTGGGACTGGAGGATGGTGGGGCGCCTGACCGGCTGTCTGTTGTTCATTTCGCGAAAGACGGCAACGGCGCCGATGGCGCCACCAGCATCATCGCGCAGCAGCGTCGCCGAGCTGTAAATCTTCCGTCCCAGCTTCTCGATGATGATCTCCCGGTCCTCGTATTCAGTTCCCTCGGAGAGCACCTGCAGAAGGGTGTTCCGGGCATTATAGATCTTCTCCACATGGCGGCCTTTGGCCAGTGCAGGGTTGCAGCCGAGAATCTCGCCGGCCTTGGCGTTCATTTCCGTTATGATGCCGTTGTTGTTGATGGAGATGAGGCCGTCGGACATGTTTTCCAGCAGGGTATTGGAGTAGCGGTAGGCCGTATAGAGCTTGTCGGTGGCCTTCTGCAGGCGGAGCTGGTTTTCGATGGCGTTGACCGCGGCCACAACCATGCCCAGGGTATGGGCATTGGCGACGCGATAATCGCCGCTGATGTCGAGGATGCCGATTGCCTCTCCTTCGGGATTGAAGATGGGGGCAGCGGAGCAGGTGAGGAAATGGTTGGATTTGCAGTAATGTTCCCAGGCATAGATCTGCACCGGCTTCTTCTCGACGATGGCGGTGCCGATGGCGTTGGTGCCCTGCTGGGACTCGCTCCAGTTACCCCCCGGGCAGAGCAGGACCTGGCGGGTGCGGTTGACTATTTCATTGTCCCCCAGTACCTCCAGCAGGTATCCGAGCTCATCGGTGAGCACGACCTGGAAACCGGACCCCTTGACGAAGTTGTAGAGGTTATCCATGAACGGGCGGGCGACCTTGAGGAGATACTGTTTGTGGTAAATCCGCTCCCTCAGTTCCAATTGATTGACGTAGCCATCGGCTTCCTGGAAAGGATTGACGTTGAGATGGCGGCAGCGCTGCCACGAACTGGCCACCTCCGGGCGCAACAGCTGAACGTCAAGCTCGTGAGTCTCCATGTAGCGTTGCCAGGTTTTCTGCATTGCCAACAGTTTTTGTGGTGCCATCTCCAGGTCCTTGGTCATGGGAAAAAGGTGCGTTCGTTTAATGAATTATCGGCTTTTGCTGCCAATTTTGTCAACGGGAAGTTGTCCCTGTTTTCGCTTGGATTCGTACGAAATTTTGAGAACTTGTGATGGATGTAACCTTCAGCAAGGTTTCTGCAGTACCTGTCTTTTTCTTTACCATTTGTTAAAATACTCTTAGTTGCCTGAGGGGGCACATGATCGTGATGGAGCCCAGTGAATTTCAGTTGCGCAAGTTCGTGGCGCCCGAGTTCATTTTCGGTATTGATGCCCGAAAACTGGCGGGCAGGTACGCCAGGAACTTCGGTGCGCGCAAGGTGCTGGTGGTGACTGATCCCGGCATCATCGCCGCCGGCTGGACCGAGGAAATCCTCGATACTCTCAGGTCTGTCGATCTGGACCATACCGTCTTTTCAGCGTTGACTTCCAATCCCAAAGCGGAAGAAGTCATGGCCGGAGCAGAGCTCTATCGGAGCGCCAACTGCAATGCCATTCTTGCCGTAGGGGGCGGCAGTCCCATTGATTGCGCCAAGGGGATCGGCATCGTCAGTTCCAACCGGCGCCACGTGCTGGAATTTGTCGGGGTCGACAAGGTGGATCTTCCCAGCCCTCCCCTCATCTGTGTCCCGACCACCTCCGGGTCTGGCGCCGATATTTCCCAGTTCGCCATCATCACTGACGTGGAGAAAAGGGTGAAGATCGCCATCATCAGCAAGATGCTCGTGCCGGATGTGGCTCTCATCGATCCTGTGGTTACCACGACCATGTCTCGGGAGCTCACCGCTGCGACCGCCCTTGACGCCCTGTGCCATTCCATAGAAGCATTTGTGTCAACGGCTCATTCACCCATTACCGATGTGCACGCGCTGCAGGCCATGCAGCTGGTTACGGCCAACCTGCTGCCGGCCCTGAAACAGCCTGACAGCCTGGTGCTGCGCGGCAGGATGATGCTGGCAAGCCTGCAGGCCGGATTGGCCTTTTCCAATGCGAGCCTGGGGGCCGTCCATGCCATGGCCCACAGCCTGGGAGGACTGCTCTCCTACCCCCATGGCGAATGCAATGCCCTATTGCTGCCCCACGTTGTCGACTTCAATTTCTCCAGTGCGATCCAGAGGTACCTGGAGGTGGCCAGGACCATCGGCCTCAACTATGACCCTTCCCTCCCTGATACCGGCCGAACGGCCCTCACATCATTTCTCCAGCACCTGATTCGGGAGGCCGGGCTTCCGAGCCGCCTGAGAGAGATGGGAATCACCCATGACCACCTTGCGGAGCTGGCAGAGAAGGCGATCAACGATCCGTGCATCTTTACCAATCCTCGCCAGATGACTCGGCACGACATCGAGGAGATCTATGACAAAGCCCTCTGATGGCGGGGAGGATTGGAGCGTCCAGCGGGAGAAGATCATTGGCCTGGGAGAGCGCTCCCTGCGCAAGACCTACTATCCCGAGCTGCAGCAGAAGCTTGATGAACTGGAACGATTTCGCTCCCTCGTCAATGAGAGCAATGACTGTATCTTCCTCTTTCAGTTACCCTCATTTACCTTTGTCGATGTCAACGAATCCGCCTGCCGTCAGCTGGATTGCCCCCGTGAAAAGATGCTTTCCATGACCTTCCACGATTTCGTGCCCGGGGAAGACCTGCAGCGGATCACGCACCTGGCCACCATCGGCGCCGGCGAGGGAAGAGACCGGGACACCATCATGACCCGGCTGTATCGGTGCTCAGGAGGCAACTTCCCTGCCGAGATCGCCATCAGGATCGTCAACCTGAACAGGAACTGTTACGGCGTAGCAGTGGCACGCGACATCACTGAACGGTTACGGGCGGAGAAGGTGATGCTGGAAAATTCCCGCATGCTGCGCGATATGGAGCTGGCCAGGCAGATTCAACTCTCCCTGCTCCCTGATGGCCCGCCGCAGGTTTCGGGGGTGCAGCTTGCGGGCTGCTGCGTACCGGCCACCCATGTTGGTGGCGATTATTACGATTACTATACCCGGGAGACGTGCACCGTTGACCTGGTTGTTGCCGATGTGTCAGGACACAGCATCGGCGCGGCCCTGATGACAGCAGAGGCCCGTTCAGTTCAACCTGGTCTCCGGCGCCGGTGAGCTCCTTGCCTATCTCAACGACGTCCTTTATGAGGATTTGAACCGCGCCGGTCTTTTCATCACCCTCTTCTATGTCAAGTACGAGCCGGTAACCCGCATGCTTTCCTATGCCAATGCCGGACATGTCTCGCCGCTGCTGCTGAGGTCAGGGGAGGCCTCCTGCCAGAAGCTGGATGCCGAAGGGCTCATCTTCGCGTCCGCAAGGAGGAAATCTATGAGGAAAAGGAGCTGCAGCTCCGGCAGGGGGACCTGCTGATCCTCTACACCGATGGCATTACCGAGGCCCAGAACAGCGCAGGCGAAATGTTCGGCTTCTGCAGGCTGTGCAGCACGGTTTCGGCCAGCCGTGAAAGGGCTCCCGAGGAGGTAATAGCAGCCATCCACGAGCAGCTGGCGGACTTTACCGGCATCACGGCACTGGAAGACGACGTGACCATGATCGTCATGAAGATCATTTAACAGCAGCCACAGGTACAGCAACGCTTCTGCCAATGCACAACTACCGGCTGCACGATGCACGTCTCCTGCTGATAACGTATCATCGCCGTGGAAAAGGGGGCATCATCGCAGACAAGCCGGTCGATGGCATCGAAATCGATGGCCTTTTCCGCTGAGGAGCAGATAAGGTCGATTTTTTCCTCATCCTCGCCGCTGATCTTTGATATGTGGCCGGTAATGGCGGAAAAGACGTCGGCCGTGGACTGGAAGATGCGGATGTAGGGGATGCCGCTGGCATCAAGGATCTTCTGGGTAACGCTCGAAACCGGCGCCTGTCCGGGGATGACCAGGCCGGCGATCTTGTCCCGGTAGGCGGGGATGTGGTAGAGGGACGAAAGGGTGACAATCAATTCGTCGCGGGAACTGGTGGTGATGAGCAGGGTCGATTGGGCCAGCAGGTCGATGACCTTCTGTGACGAAGCGGCCCCCAGCTGGACATGGTGGACGATGCGGCTGCGGGCCGTGGCGTCTCCGTTAAGGGGGTGATCCAGGAGCCGGGCAATGTGGTTGAGGGTGGGATTGGCCAGGATCGGCGAGTAGTCGAATCCACCATGACCGGCAGGGGCAGGGGGGCAAAAGCTTGGACAGGTAGCCAAGGGAGGTCTCTCTCTTGTTGGGCAGCAGCTTGTTGACCATGAGGAGGCGGACCGGTGTTCCCTCGCCCCGGTAGAGGGGAAGGTTGAGCAGGACGGAATCGATCACATTGCCGATACCGCCGCCGCTGACCATGACGACCGGGGCTCCGCAGAGGCTGGCCACCCGTCCGTTGCTCAGTCCCACCACCGACCCGACCCCCCCGTGTCCCGCCCCTTCGATAATGAGAAAATCGTATTTGCGTTCCATCTCTCCACAGGCGCGGATCAGCCTTTCTTCCAGCTCAGCCGTGGTCAGCTGTCCGTCAAGGAAGCGCTTGGTGGAGCCTCTGCCAAGGACAACCGGTGACATGAGGCGGATATCTTCCTCCATGCCGAACACCCGGGCCATCAGCGCCGCATCCTTGTCAACGATACAGCCGTTGAATTCCTGGCACTTGGGCCTATGGCCTTGATGAAGCCGACCCGCTTGTACCGCTGCCGTGCCAGGTGGACCAGCGAGAGGCTGATGGTGGTCTTACCGGTATTCTGGCCGGTTGCGGCAATAAAGATCTTTCTGCACATGGTTTCAGGGATCCTCCTCTGGCTAATAACCCTTGCCTGTAAAAACATACTGTTTCAGATAGCCGTCGATGGCTGCAGCTCCCCTTTTTCCATCTCCCATGGCCAGGATAACCGTTGCGCCGCCACGGACGATGTCACCCCCGGCATAGACACCGGTCAGGCTGGTGGCCCCCTCTCCGTCGCCGACGATGTTGCCCCACTTGTTCAGCTCCAGATCGGGTGCGGTGGCGGTAAGCAGCGGATTGGAGCGGGTGCCGATGGCATTGACCACCACGTCCACCTTCATGTGATACCGGGAGCCGGGGACGGGAACCGGCTTGCGCCGTCCCGACTCATCGGCTTGACCAAGTTCCATTTTTTCGCAAAGCAGTGCCGCAACCCAGCCATCGTCGCTGCCGATTATCTCCAGCGGTGCGGTCAGCATGACGAACTCCACCCCCTCCTCTTTGGCATGGCGGATTTCCTCGACCCGCGCAGGCATCTCCGCCTCGCTTCTGCGGTAGATGATCATCGCCCTTTCGGCGCGAGCTCCTGGCGGTGCGGACACAATCCATGGCGGTATTGCCGCCGCCAATCACTGCCACCGAGGCTCCCTTGATGATGGGGGTCGGGGCATCAGGGTTGCGACCAGCCTCCATGAGGTTGACCCGGGTCAGATATTCGTTGGCCGAGTAAACACCCTTGAGGTTTTCTCCCGGCAGGTTGAGCATCACCGGCAGCCCGGCGCCATTGGCGATGAAAACCGCATCGAACTGGCTGCGGAGCTGTTCAAGGGTAAGGGTCTTGCCGATGATGACGTTGCACTCGATGCGGACGCCCAGATCAAGGAGCCGCTCCACTTCCACGTCGATAATCTGCTTCGGAAGGCGAAACTCGGGTATGCCATAGCGCAGTACGCCACCGGTATCATGGAGTGCCTCGAAAATGGTCACCCCATGCCCCTGGCGGGCCAGTTCGCCTGCGGCAGTCAGGCCGGCAGGGCCGCAGCCGACGACGGCAACTGACTTGCCCGTGGAGGAAGGCGGTTTTACGGCAGTCAGCTGGTTGGTATTGGCCATGGCCCAGTCAGCGACGAATCGTTCCAGGTAGCCGATGGCCACTGCCTCACCCTTGACGCCGCGCACACATTTGGCTTCGCATTGGCTTTCCTGGGGGCAGACCCGTCCGCAGACCGCTGGCAGGGCATTGTCCACCTGGAGTATCCGGGCTGCTTCAGACAGTTCCTCCTTTGCCAGCGCATCTATGAACTCGGGGATCGAGACCCCCACAGGGCAACCGTCTACACAGGGGCGGGTTTTGCACCGGATGCAGCGCTTGGCCTCCCGCACCGCCTGGGCCAGGTTCAGCCCGCGATTCACTTCTTCAAAGTTGCTGCTGCGCGTCTGGGCATCCAGTTCGGGCATGTGGACCCTTTCCATGGCCATCCGGTCTTTCATGGTCAACGTATCAGGCATGGACCACCTCCCTGGTGAGTCTGCATTCATTGGCGGCATGGGTTTCATGGTCGCGATAGGTGGTAAGGCGGTCGCTCAGGCCGGCGAAATCGACCTTATGTCCGTCGAATTCGGGGCCGTCGACGCAGGCGAATCTGGATTCGCCGTCCACTACCACCCGGCATCCGCCGCACATGCCGGTGCCGTCGATCATGATCGGATTGAGCTGACGATGGTTTCGATGCCGTAGGGGCGGGTCAGTTCGGCGATGGCCCGCATCATGGGCACCGGGCCGATGGCAAAGACGGCGTCCGGTTTTTTGCCGGATCGGCGATCAGATCGGACAAAACCGCCGTGACGAATCCCTTGCGGCCGAGAGAGCCGTCCTCGGTGGTGATGAGGAGTTGCCCGGAAAGGGCTTTGAGCTCGTCGGCCAGGATCACATATTGGCTGGAGCGGCCGCCGATGATGGTGGTGATGTGGCTTTCCGTAGCCGCCAGGGCCTTGACCAGCGGAAAGAGAACGGCAGTGCCGACACCGCCGCCTATGCAGGCTACCCGCCGCCAGTTGCCCAGGTGGGTCGGTTTGCCCATGGGACCGGCCACATCCAGGATCGTGCCCCCTGCCGGGACGGAAACGATCCTGCGGGTGGAAGCGCCGATGGCCTGGATGAAGAGAGTGATCGTCCCGGCGGTCGGGTCGGCATCGCCGATAGTCAGGGGAATGCGCTCCTCCCCCCTGTCGAGGCGGATAATGACGAACTGTCCCGGCTTTCGCACCGGGGCTATACGCGGCGCCCGCACCACCAGCCGGTGGAGGTTGGGTGCAGGATGTCGTTGCTGAGTACTTCGTACATGTATGACCTTTCTTTGGTTTATATGCCTTTTTTCCAGCTTAATGCTGCGGCCCGGGACGCCAGATTTGAGATGATAGCAAGGCGGCGAGGAAGAGGCGACGGAAGCGTACTACCTGTACGCTGACGAGCCGATGACGATCCAACGCAGCTAGCGCTCAAATATGGCGTCCCTTCAATCTAAACATCTGAAGACCCCCGAACTCCACAGACAACTCCCGCACGGCTCGGTATTCACATAGCAATCCTGGGCAAAATCCTCCTTCTGCACCAGGTCGCAGGGGGAGCAGTTACAGCCGGCGCAGGATGGGTAGTTATGGCGAAGGACATTCTGCCTGAAGGTGCGGAATTCACAGCTGTTCCAGATTTCCAGGAGGCCCCGTTCCGCCACGTTGCCGAAAGCTCTCGGTTTCACCGGCTGCAGCCAGCCGTTGGCAAAGGACTGACAGCGGTGCCAGAGGTGATAGCAGGGATGCATCATGCCGTTCCAGGAGATAAAAGCGCCACCCTCTTGGATAAAGGCGCAACCCCTTTTTTCCCGCTTGACCACCTCAGGGAGCCTCAGGTCCATGCCGATTTTCCGCGCTACCCCGAATGCCTGATCGAAGATGGCCATGGTCTCTTCGACGTTGCCGAAATCCATGGCAAAGAGCCGTTTCAGGTCGAGGGTGATGCCGCGGTCCCGTGCGTCGGCCTTCATGGCTTCGACGAAATCAATGATCCGCATTTCCTCTGCTGTTTTGCGGTATTTCCAGAGCAGGTCGAAGTAACGCAGGATGTTGATGCCGATCACTTCTGCCTTGGACTTCCATGTCTGGAAGAGCTGGATTGCCTCGTCGGTACAGGTGTCATAGGCCCGCTGCTCCAGATGGGGTTCGTGGAACGGATGCAGGTGGGAAATAATGGCGAAACTTGCCCCCCGTGCGGCAGCCCATTCGAGAGCGGTTGGGAGTTCTCTGAGGTTGTTCCGCATGACCACGAACTCAACGCCGATCTCCAGGTCCGGTCGGCCGCACACCGCTTTGGCGGCAGCCAGGGCTTCGAAGGCCATCTGCAAGTCCAGCAACTGGCTGCCGGTGCGGATGCTGCCGAAGGTGGTACTGTCGACGCCGTCCATGGAGAGGCAGATCCGGTCCAGCCCCGCATCGAGCAGGGTCATGGCCCTCATGTTGGTAAGCAGAAGGCCGTTGCTCTGGAAACCGATCCAACTGTGTGCCGGCATCAACTTTTTCGCCCGGGTGATGAACTGTTCCAGGCGGGAGTTGAGCAGAGGCTCTCCCACGCCGTTCAGGATCAGGGCATACAGGTTCGACAGGGCGGGTTCGAGATGGGCGAAGGTCACAAGGTCAAGATCGCCGTCCCGGGCGTCACCGTCACTCTGTTTCATGCACATGACGCAGCTCAGGTTGCAGCGGCTGGTGGTCTCCACGAAGAGCTTGGATGGGTAGGGGAGCAGGGCGGAATCGACCGCCGGGTGATGTTGTTCGAGTGTCATGGCGGCAGTGCAGTTTTGCATGGTCATCCTTGTGTCGTTTCTGGCAACGGCATGCCTGGTAAAGCCTCCCTGATTGGCTTACGTGTGCAGCATCAGTTCTGCAAGGGCATGTGCGTGCTGTGGGACAACTCCCACTGCTGCCGCAACAGGTTGAAAGCGTCACGCATGAGGTCCGCTGCAGACAGATTGGTCTTTTCCATGATCTGGCGGAACTTGTCCATCTTTTCGTCAGTGACGCGCATGGAAACAATGTAGGGCTTTCTCGGGTTGTTGTACTTTCTTGCCATCTTTCTTTCTCCTTCTCGGATACCGGCAACCTTGGAATTGAAGATCGCAGCTGGAAATGGGCAGAGGCAATTTCGGTACCAAGCTCTCAATACACAGGTAGACCGGGTGGCTGTGGATAGGGACGAATCCGTTGAATACAGGGGAATTGGGCCCTTTTACTGTGAGTGGTGAAAAGGGGATCAGGGAACTTTTTACCGCCGGTAAGGATGAAAGGGAGCGTTCCAGACTATGACATGTGCTCCATTTTGGAACAGCCATAGTGTGCCGTTTCAGAACAAGGTTCACTGTGCAAGGATTGTCAGGGGGACGGCTGTTGAGGTCCAACTGTCGGTTTTTACAGCTGGTTGCCCCAGGTGTTTCCAGAAATATGGCGGCTGGTAAAATTGTTGGTATAGGGTTTGCGGTATTGTAAAAAAACGTTTTAGAAAATCGTATGCAGGAGATGGTTCAAGGCAGAAAAAAACCAATGTGGTTGATTCCACATAAATACAAGGAGGAGCAACAATGGCATTAGCAGAACAAACGTACGGGTTCTTCATTCCAACAGTTTCCTTGATGGGGGTAGGTTGCTCCAAGGAAACGGGTGCCCAGGCCAAGGCACTGGGTGCCACCAACCTGCTGATCGTTACCGACGCCGGTCTTTCCAAAATGGGCGTGGCGGATCAGATCAAGGCCCAGCTGGTGGAAGCAGGGCTGAAGGCGGTTATCTTCGACGGCGCCGAGCCCAATCCCACGGACAAGAACGTCCATGAGGGCGTGAAGGTCTACCAGGACAACAAGTGCGACGGCATCGTTTCCCTCGGCGGCGGCAGCTCCCACGACTGCGGCAAGGGGATCGGCCTGGTCATCGGCAACGGCGGCAACATCCGCGATTTCGAAGGGGTCAACAAGTCCACCAAGGCCATGCCTCCCTTCCTGGCCATCAACACCACCGCCGGCACCGCTTCCGAGATGACCCGCTTCTGCATCATCACCAACACCGATACCCATGTAAAGATGGCCATCGTCGACTGGCGCTGCACTCCCAACATTGCCATCAACGACCCGGTCCTCATGGTCGGCAAGCCTCCCGCACTCACCGCTGCCACCGGTATGGATGCCCTGACCCATGCGGTCGAGGCCTACGTCTCCACCATCGCCACCCCCATCACCGATGCCTGCGCCATCAAGGCAATCGAACTGGTCGCCGCCAATCTGAGCGTTGCCGTAGCCAACGGCGACAACCTTGAGGCGCGCGACGCCATGGCCTATGCCGAGTACCTTGCCGGCATGGCCTTCAACAACGCCAGCCTCGGCTATGTCCATTCCATGGCCCACCAGCTGGGTGGTTTCTACAATCTCCCCCACGGCGTCTGCAATGCCATCCTGCTGCCGGCCGTCAGCCAGTTCAACCTGATTGCCTGCCCGAAACGGTTTGCCGACATCGCCGTTGCCTGGGTGAGAACATCGCCGGCCTTTCGGTGACCGAGGCTGCAGAAAAAGCCATCGCCGCCATCCGCAAGCTCTCCGCCTCCATCGGCATTCCTGCCGGACTGAAAGAGCTGAACGTGAAGGAAGCTGACCTGAAGATCATGCCGAGAATGCCAAGAAAGACGCCTGTCAGCTGACCAATCCGCGGAAAGCGACGTTGGAGCAGGTGATCGAGATTTATAAGGCAGCGATGTAAACGGAAGCACAGAGGCAACAAAACTCAATCCACCACTAAGACACGAAGGACACGAAGAAAGGCAAATTCTCACTAATCACTAAGGCACTAAGGACACTAAGTTAAGCGCAAACATCTATAAGCAGTGTTCAATAAGCAGAAAATTCGTCTTTGATTTTCTTAGTGATCTTAGTGTCTTAGTGGTGAAAAAGGTCAAAAGGTCTTTTACGGAAAAAAAGATTCCGGATTTAAAGCTTAAAGCTTCCTTCGTGCTCTTCGTGGCTTCGTGGTAAGAGCTCTAAAAGCAGCAATATCTCCGAGCCATGCAGCCTAACGGGATCGACCGACACGAAGAAAGGCAAATTCTCACTAACCACTAAGGCACTAAGGACACTAAGTTAAGCGCAAACATCTATAAGCAGTGATCAATAAACAGATAATTCGTCTTTGATTTTCATAGTGGTCTTAGTGTCTTAGTGGTGAAAAGGTCAAAAGGTCTTTTACGGAAAAAAAGATTCTGGATTTTAAGCTTAGAGCTTCCTTCGTGCTCTTCGTGGCTTCGTGGTAAGAGCTCTAAAAGCAGCAATATCTCCGAGCCATGCTACCTAACGGGATCGACCGACACGAAGGACACGAAGAAAGGCAAATTCTCACTAACCACTAAGGCACTAAGGACACTAAGTTAAGAGCAAACATCTATAAGCAGTGTTCAATAAGCAGATAATTCGTTTTTGATTTTCATAGTGGTCTCAGTGTCTTAGTGGTGAAAAAGGTCAAAAGGTCTTTTACGGAAAAAAGATTCTGGATTTTAAGCTTAGAGCTTCCTTCGTGTTCTTCGTGGCTTCGTGGTAAGAGCTCTAAAAGCAGCAATATCTCCGAGCCATGCTACCTAACGGGATCGACCCCATGGTGCCCGGCCTGCGGGTTTCGCTGGAAACGGCGGAGCCTCCCTTTCGGAAAGGAGTAAGCAAGCCCTTGCGGGTAAACACTATGATCGGGAGAAGATAAAGAATATGGACAAGATTTTACGCGTCAACATGACCGAGCTCAGCACCAAGACCGAGTCGGTACCGACTGCCTGGGCCGGTTTGGGGGGTCGCGGCCTCACCTCCACCATCGTTGCAGCTGAAGTGCCTGCACCTGCCATGCCCTGGGCGAGAACAACAAGCTGGTCTTTGCCCCCGGCCTTCTCACCGGTACCCCCGCTGCCAACTCCGGCCGCCTCTCGGCCGGTGCCAAGAGCCCCCTTACCAGCACCATCAAGGAGAGCAACGCCGGCGGCACTGCGGCCCAGATGCTGGCCCGTCTGGGGGTCAAGGCCCTGATCATCGAGGGGCTGCCCAAAGCGGACAAGTGTACAGCCTCCATGTCTCAAAGGAGGGGGTTACTGTTCAGGAGGAGAGCGAACTGGTCGGCAAGGGTAACTTCGCCGTCATCGAGGCCCTGGAAGCACGCCTGGGCAAGAAGACCGGCATCCTCACCATCGGCCCGGCCGGTGAACTGAAGATGACCGCCGCCAACATCTCGGTCAAGGACCCGGACAGCAAGATCCGCAGCCATGGCCGCGGCGGTCTGGGGGCCGTCATGGGCTCCAAGAAGATCAAGTTCATCACCATCAATGACGAAGGGGCTCCCGGGGTCAAGATTGCCGAACCGGAGAAATTCAAGACAGCGGCCCGCACCTTTGCCAAGGCGCTCCTGGACCACCCGGTCAGCGGCGAGGGCCTCCCCACTTACGGCACCAACGTTCTCGTCAACATCCTCAACGAGGCCGGCGGACTGCCGACGAAAAACTTCACCATCGGCCAGTTCGATGGGCATGATAAGATCTCCGGCGAGACCCTGCACGACACCATCGTTGCCCGTGGCGGTAAGCCGAAGCACGGCTGCCATGCCGGCTGCATCATCCAGTGCTCCCAGGTCTACCACGACAAGGACGGCAAGTATCTTACCTCCGGCTTCGAATACGAGACCATCTGGGGGCTCGGCGCCGACTGCTGCATCGACAATCTGGATGATATCGCCCTGGCCGACAATATCATGGATGATATCGGCATCGACTCCATCGAGACGGCGGTCATGTTTGGCGTGGCCATGGAGGCGGGCATCCTCCCCTTCGGAGACAGCAAAGAGATGCTGCGCCTGCTCACCGACGAGATCGGCAAAGGGACCCCCCTCGGACGCATCCTGGGCGGCGGCGCCGGCAGCGTCGGCAGGGCCTACGGCGTTACCCGCGTACCGGTGGTGAAGAACCAGGCGATTCCCGCCTATGACCCCCGCTCGGTCAAGGGGATCGGCATCACCTACGCCACTTCCACCATGGGAGCGGACCACACCTCCGGTTACACCATCGCCACCAATATCCTTAATGTGGGGGGCTTCGTCGACCCGTTGAAGAAGGACGGCCAGGTGGAGCTTTCCCGCAACCTGCAGATTGCCACTGCTGCCGTCGATTCCACCGGCATGTGCATTTTCGTTGCCTTCCCGGCCCTGGATATTCCCGAGTGCCTCCCCGCCCTGATCGACATGATCAATGCCCGCTTCGGCATCTCGCTCACCGGCGACGACGTCACCAATCTGGGAAAACAGGTGCTGAAGACCGAGCGCAAGTTCAACATCGAGGCGGGCTTCACCAAGGAGCACGACCGTCTGCCCGAGTTCTTCAAATCCGAGCCGGTGGCACCCCACAATGCGGTCTGGGACTTCAGCGATGAGGAAATCGACGAGTTCTGGAACTTTTAAACGGCTGTAAACCTCGATCCCCCGGCATCACGCCGGGGGATTCAGGCATGTGAGGCTTTCGTGAATATAACGGTTAAATTGTTTGCCACCTTCAGAAACGGCAGATTCAAGATTGAGCAGCAGGAGTGGCCGGAAGGGACCGATTGCCGCCGCATCGCGGCGGGCCTGGGACTGACTGAGGAGGAGATCGGCATTGTTCTGATCAATGGTCGCCATGTTCTCCTGGGGCAGCTGCTTGCGCAGGGTGACACCCTGTCCCTTTTCCCTCTGGTCGGAGGAGGTTGATATGGATGAGGTAGTGGACTTTCTATGGGAACGAGCGGCGGGGGATCTGCTCCCCTGGGCTGCCCAGCTGGAGGCGGCCGGGCAGTTCGGCCTGAGCCTGGCGGCGGTTGAGAAGCGGATATTGGAGCAGGGCTTGCTACCGGCCCGCTACCAGCGGAATCGAAGTACTGTTTCCACGGAAGAGCAGCTGCAGCTCTTCAACAGCCGGGTGGCTGTCATCGGCTGCGGCGGGCTGGGGGGGTATATTATCGAGGAACTGGCCAGGCTGGGTGTTGGTCATATTGTGGCCATCGATCCGGACATCTTCGAGGAACACAACTTGAACCGCCAGCTGCTGTCGACTCCGGCTTCCCTCGGGAAAGCCAAGGTCGATGCTGCAGCGGCCCGCATCAAGGAAATAAATCCGGCGGTAACGCTGGAAGCGGTCCAGAAGGCATTCACCAAGGAAAATGGATACCAGCTCCTGCAGGGGGTGACGGTGGCGGTCGATGCCCTGGACAGCATCTCCTTTCGCCTTGAACTGGCTGAAACCTGCACGGAGATGGACATTCCCATGGTCTACGGGGCAATCGGGGCTGGTACGGTCACGTTGCCACCCAGCTACCGGGGGACACCACCATCCAGCGCACCTATCGCAATTGGGTGGAAGGGAAGGGGATCGAAAAGCAGCTGGGGAATCCTTCCTTCACTCCGGCTGTGGTGGCTAGCCTGCAGGTGGCGGAGGTCTGCAAGATCCTCCTTGGCAAAGGGGAGCTCCTGCGTCATCGGAAGTTAAGCATCGACCTCCTGGAGATGGAGATCTTCGATGTCTCGTACGCGGCGCCGGCGGAGCTGGTGCGAGCGGCGTAATTACTCTCCTGTTGACATCAAGGCATACGGGGACATACTCAAAGGAGAAAATGCCAACTTTGAGGAGGATGTCACCATGAACATCAGTGCGAGAAATCTCCTGGCGGGCAAGGTTACAACGGTCAGAAAAGGGGCGATCAATGCGAGGTGGATCTCTCCCTCGACAGCGGGGAAACGATTGCAGCGGTCATTACCAATGCCAGCCTGGAGGAGATGGGTATCAAGGAAGGCATGGAGACGTTCGCCCTCGTCAAAGCCCCGCTGGTTATTATCACCAAGGGAAACACCGGGCTCAAATTCAGCGCCCGTAACGTCCTGCTGGGCACGGTCAAGAAAATCGAGCAGGGCAGTGTCAATGCAGAGATCTCCATACAACTGCAGGGGAGTGGTATCATCACCTCCATCATCACCAAAGGGAGCGTCGCTGCCATGGCATTGCAGGAAGGGGATCAGGTCAGCGCCATCTTCAAGGCTCCAGTGTCATCCTTGCCGTAAAGGCATAGGGCCGCTTTTTCCTGCTTGACAGATTAATGACATAATGGTACTAATTTACCACAATTGAATGCTCGAACTTTCTCCGAGCCTGTCCGCCTACCGGGAATATTCCCCATGGCGTCAGGCCTGTGGGCTCTGCTGGAAACGGCAGGACCTTCCTTTGAAAAGGAGAACCTCTCGCCACGCCATGATTGCGTTCAAGGGGCTCCTTTATCCAAAGGAGCCCTTTTTGTTTATGGCTGATCACGTGCGTACACGTGACTTCAAAACCAATAGATAAGTTTCAACTCTCCGAGCCGCACCGCCTTAAAGGGATCCCCCATGGCGGCCGGCTAACGGGTGCCGCTGGAAACGGCTGCGCCTCCCTTTTGGAAAGGAGAGCCTCAGGGTACCGGACCTGTTCCTGTATTCAAGGGCCTCTTCCCATCTGCGGAGAGACTCTTTGATGCATTTGGGGGAGACCTTTTCCCCTGTTATCACAGAACAGGAGGGTACAATGAAGAAACGCAGCTTCGCAGCAACAGTGGTGGCAATGGGCTTGGTGCTCATCCCGGGAGTCCATGCCAAGACGCTTGAGGATGTGCTCAAGGAGAAGGGAGTCATCACCGAAGAAGATTACAAGGAAGTAACCAGGAGCAAGCCGCTGAATTACAAGCCGGGCAAGGGTTTCACCCTGACCTCTGCCGATGAAAAGTTTCAGCTTTCTTTGGGAGGAAGGCTCCAGACCCGTTACACTTTCACGGATGCCGACGACAACGGTACCAGCAGGGACTCCAACAAGATTGAGGTCAAGCGCATGAAGTTTTGGCTGAACGGCTATGCCTACACCAAGGACCTCACTTACCTGCTCCAGGTGGATTTTGTTCAGGGTGGTTCATCGAAGCTCCTGGAACATGCCTACCTGAATTACCGGTTTGTCGACGAAGCCCAGGTTCTGGCCGGGCAGACCAAGGTGCCGTTCGGCCGGCAATGGCTGAATTCCTCCGGTTCCCAGCAGTTCGTCGACCGCTCCACCGCTTCGGACATGTTCCGCCCCGGTTATGAGGCTGGAGTCAAGGTTCACGGAGCTGTGGCCGGCGGCATCGCCACCTATGAGCTGGGTTATTATGGCGGCGCCGGCCAGAGTACCTTCCGTACCTCCAACGACAATGCCTATGCCGCCAGGATAACGGCAAACCCATTCGGCAAGATGGCCTATGCGAGGGGGACCTGGATCAGAGCGAAAAACCCCTCCTCTCGGTGGGAGCCAACTATTATCGCAATACCTTGCAGAAAAGCACAGCTACCGCCTTCGAAACCAACAATGTTACGTTAGCCGGTTCAACCGGCTGGCTCGGCAAAGGAATTGGTACCTTCACCACCGGCGAGAAGATCGACATCAACGGCTACGGCGTCGATGCCGCATTCAAATGGCTTGGCGCCTCCGCCCAAGCCGAGTACCTGTTGGGACAGGCTGACGGCCACACCAGCGACAAGACCCTCCGCGCCCACGGCTTCTATGCCCAGGCCGGTTACTGCATCATTCCGAAGAAGCTGGAGCTGGCCTTCCGCTACTCCTTTGTCGATCCCAACCGGGACAAGGCAAACGACCAACAGGTCGATACCCAGGGGGCGGTTTCCTATTATTTCAACAAGCACAACCTGAAGCTTCAGGGGGATATCACCAACAGCCACGATCAAAGCAAAGGGAGAACGGACGATATGATCTATCGCCTACAGGCACAGGTGATCTTTTAACAGGTTAAAAAGACAGGGGGCTTGCCCCCTGTTTCCAGGAAAACCTCACCCCTCCACTCCAGAACAAATACCGGCAGATTTGGATAAAATGTAAGTATCTTGTGGGAAAAAGGAGAAAAACAATGAAACAGTGGCGCATCCTTTTATTAACATTAACCTCCCTTGCTCTCTTCTGCGCTTCGGCCGGTGCCGAAGAGCGCCTGAAGATGTCCACCACCACTTCGACCCAGGATTCGGGACTGCTTAAAGTCCTGCTTCCCCCTTCGAGAAGAAAAACAACTGCCAGGTTGACGTGATTGCCGTCGGCACCGGCCAGTCGCTCAAGCTGGGTGAAGCCGGCGACGTGGATGTGGTATTCGTCCATGCCAGGAAGCTGGAAGACAAATTCGTCGCCGACGGCTTTGGAGTCAACCGCCGCGACGTCATGTACAACGATTTCGTCATCATCGGGCCGAAGGATGATCCGGCCGGAATAGCCAGGGCCAAAACCGCTGCCGAGGCGCTGCAGATGATTGCCGCCAAAGGGGCCACCTTTATTTCCCGGGGGGATAAATCGGGAACCCATATCAAGGAAAAAGAGCTCTGGAAATCTGCCGGAGTGGAGCCGAAGGGGGGCTGGTATGTGGAGGCTGGCCAAGGGATGGGACCGGTCGTCACCATGGCTACCGAGCGCCGAGGCTACACCCTGACTGATCGCGGGACCTACAACGCTTTTAAGGGAAAGAAGACCGATCTGACCGTCCTCTTCCAGGGGGAGAAGGGGCTTTTCAATCCCTATGGGGTCATCGCCGTCAATCCCAAGAAACATCCCCATGTGAAGTACGACCTGGCCATGAAGTTTATCGAGTATGTGACCGGACCGGAGGGACAGAAGATAATTGCCGGTTACAAGGCATACGGGGAGCCGGTGTTTTTCATCTACGGCAAGAAGTAGCAGGCCTATGCAGAACATCATCGAACTGCAAAACGTAGCAAAGAGTTATGGCAACACCATTGCCTTGCAGCTGAACCGGCTGGCCATAGGGGAGGGTGAGTTGTATCTTCTTGCCGGGCCGAACGGTTCCGGCAAGAGCACCCTTCTCAACATACTGGGTTTTCTGACTCGCCCCGATCGTGGGGACCTGCTTTTCTCCGGCGAGCGGGTCGATTGGAAAAGGGGAACAATGACCCGTTTGCGCCGGCAAGTCACCCTTCTCCACCAGTCCCCTTACCTTTTTCGCGGCAACGTCTACGATAATGTCGCCTATGGCCTTTCCCTGCGAGGTATGGGAGGTGTCAAGGCACGGGAAGTTGTGTCTGAAGCCCTGGCTACTGTCGGGCTTGATGGTTTCCAACTGCGCAAGCACACGGAACTGTCGGGGGGCGAAGCCCAGCGGGTGGCCATGGCCAGGGCGCTGGCACTGAGGCCGAAGCTGCTGCTCCTGGATGAGCCACTGGCCAACGTGGACCAGAAGAGCGCCCGCGTCCTTGAAGAAGTCATAGCCGCCCTCCCTTCCATGGGGACCACGGTGGTCATGTCTTCACATGATCCCGACCAGCAGCAGCGGCTTCCCTGCAAACCCATACGGCTGCAGGGGGGGCGTCTGGCTGCACCGGCCATGGAAGAAGAAAGGACTTTTCTTCGTCATTTGCTGCCGCTGCCTGCCCTGCAGGTTTGACGAAAGGAGGCGGGCAGCAGATTAAATCTGCTGCCCGCCTCCTTTTTAGCCGGAACTGCAGTGCAGGAGCTGCACAGTGTCAGACACGCGCCGGTCTTGGATCTGACGTTTAACGACCCCGTTCCCCATCCATCCGGTGTTGCTGAAAGCAATGTTCTCCAGATACAACACCTTTTCCTTGAAGAGTGTTCCGGTTACCGCCCCATGAAGCAAAGCGGACAGGGTGCGCCGGGCGACCCTTTCCTCTCCCCCAGGTACAGCATGGATGCAGAGCCGAAACTGGTCCCGTCCCCCCTGTGAGTCGACCTGTGCAATGAAGTCGAGAACACCGGGAATCGGGAAGAGGGCCTCGTCAAGGTCAGACATCCTGAGACGCTGGCAATCTTTCAGATGTACCTCGGTTTCAATCCTTCCCTGAACCCGTCCCAGACGCTTCAAAACAGTGCCGCAGGAACAGGGCGTCGTGATCAGGCGCGCCCGGTCTCCCGTCCGGTAACGGACCAGCGGCATCCCCTTGCGGCTGAGGGTGGTGAAAACCACCTCCCCTTCTTCCCCGTCCGGTAGCAGCAGGCCACTGACCGGATCGATAATCTCGGTATAAAGATCGGTCTCTCGCAGGTGATATCCCTCGCCGGCTGCGCATTCGACCCCTCCTCCCAGACCGGTCTCCGTCATCCCGTAGTGGGTAAGGACGCGGCAGCCCCAGCATCGCTCCAGCTCCCGCTCGATGGCTGCCGGCACATAGTCGGTGGAAAGCAGCACGCTCTTTACCCAGCCATGGGGAATAATTCTCCCATAATCCCCCCGTGCCAGGTCAGGATTTGGGTGGGAATCCCGACGAGGCAGGAATTGGGATGCTGCATGATCTCAGCACGTGCTGCCGCCGCATCCCGTATCGGTCCCCATACCACCGGTTTCACCTTTGTCCGGACCAGTGCCCGGGCCAGGAGATCCCCGACACTATCCTGCAGAGTGCCCGGCAGAAAAATGATAACCGTATCTTTGGGTTCAACCAGGGTGGCCATGCCGTGGGCAAAGAAATCGATGGTCGCCTCCAGGTCCTCAGCCGTGAAGAAAAGCCGCTTCGGCGGCCCGGTCGTGCCGGAACTCTGCAGTGTTACCACCCGTTCGATCTCGTCCTGGGAGGTGCAGAGCATCTTCATCCCCTCCCGTCGCAGATGGCCGGCAGTGGTGAAGGGGAGCCGGGAAAACGCAGCGAAATCCCGGGCCGGATCATCCACCACACCATCATAGAGGCCGCGGTAGAAGCTGCTCCTTTCCCGTACGTAGGCCACCGTCTCCCGCAGCTTCTGCAGCTGATAGCGGTCGATCCGCTCAGACAGGCTCCCGTGAGTATCGGGTAGCTTCCCGCCAATCCATTTTTCCAGCGGTGTTTTCTTCATGGCGCATCCTCCCATCGCGGACGGTACAGGCTCCTGCCGTCCCTGCCAGTCAGGTTGTAGGCGCAAAAGGGGACCAGATTCCCTTCTGCTGATATCACCGAGATACAGCAGCCCCGCAGACGTTCCAGGTCCAGGTTCTCACCATCCTGGAAAGCCATGGCCGAAATGGTGAAGGTCCCGCTTCTGACGGCATCGAGGAATGCATCCAGGTCCAGCGGTCCTTCGGCCCTGGCAGGCTCTGGACTGTTGCCGCTGCAGCAGCATTCTGCCGTCTTTGAGGAGGACCGCCAGCGGCGGGAGACGGTGTCCACGGTCTTGCGGATGCCGCCGCTGCCGCAATCAGGGGTACAGCAGCTGTCTCCGTCACTTGCACCCAGCGGGCGCAGGGAGCCGTCGCCGGCATAGAGGTAGGTGCCGTGAAAGGAACAGTGGGCGTGCTCGCCGCCAGGAGGAGAAAAATCGGCTACTCTGAGCAGCCCCGCCGTCTGCTCCTCAAGGGACCGCATCAGCTCCGGCAGGGTAAAACGTTCAGTGTCGGCGTTCTGCCCAGGAAAACGACCAAAATAGCTGACCGGCTGAAAATGGATCCCCCGCACCGTGGGGGCCATCTGCAAGGCCTGCCGCACAATCGCCCCGACGGCATCGGTGTTTACTCCTTTGACCAGGGTCGGCACCAGTACGACACCGAGCCCTGCCGCCCCGGCATTCCTGATCGCCCGGAGTTTCCGCTCCAGCAGCGCTTCTCCCCGCAGTGCGATAAATGACATCGTCGACCCCGTCGAACTGGAGAAACACCGAGGCAAGGCCGGCATCGGCAAGGCGCCTGACATAGGCCGGCTCCACGGCCAGACGGATGCCGTTGGTGTTGAGCTGGATGAAGGAATAGCCCACTCGGCGCGCCAGCTCGATGATCTCGGGAAGGTCGTCCCGCAGTTGGCTCTCCCCCCGATAGCTGCAAGTTGCATGGGCCTGCTGCAACCATTGACCGCTGCAGTAGCCAGGAGATACGCTCCAATGAAAGATCCGCTGTTTCTCCGGGTCCGGCATCGGCGAAACAGACGGCGCACTGGAGATTGCAACGCTGGGTCACCTCAAGGAGAACGGAGCAGGGCATCTGCCGATGATCGGCGCAGAGGCCGCAGTCTAAGGGACATCCCTTATCTACGGCGCCATAGCAGACTTCCGGATGGACAGGCTCCTTCGGCCGCCGCCACTCGGCCATGGATGGCTCGCCGCGCCAAATGACAGTTCTGAAGGGACCGTGCTCCGGGCATTCCTTGGTCAGGAACACTTCATTACCCTCTGTCAGACGCGTTGCCGTTACCCTCTGCAAACAGACCGGGCAGACGCTTTCAGTTTTCATGGGTTCCGTTATTTCCACGCTGCTCACCCGTTCCTGCCGACGGCAGGGTCTAGCCCGTTTCGCTGGAGGATTTCATGGCATTTCCCATAGGTGTCGACCACGATCCGGCCGCACATGCTATGGTCAGGGAATTTATCCAGGATATCGCTGCAGCGCCTGCCGCCGCATGCCTCGTCGGTAAACACCCCGAACCAATCCACCAGTTCTGCCGTCATACGCTGATAATCCGGGTCGGGTGTCTCGTCGTCCGTCCCCTTTCCCCCGTAAAGGCAAGGAGGGATACTCCCCCCAACAGCGCCGCAGACCTCGCCGCTCCAGTTGATGCCGAAGCAGAGCCCCCCCGCCGACCGGACCAGATCGGGATTATTCTTCCCCTGGGCCTCCAGAGCCAGGATGATGATGATCTGGGCGCAACAGTATCCTTTGCTCTTCAGTCTCAACAGATCCAGAAATATCTCGTTCATGCCATACCATCCATTTCGTTGCCCTTGCGGGCGATCAGGAGAAAATAGCTGTCGGGTGAGTCCTTGCCTCCCCGTGCCGCCTGGTTCTGTCGGCACCGCCACGGGTGGCCGGCAAAGATCATGCGGACCACGAACTCCTTGAGGAGCTGTTTGTGTTCCTCCCACAGGAGCGGCGTGAACCCGCGGGCTGTGAGGAGTCCCATGAGCGTCTCACGGGAAAGGAGCCCGGCCATGCCGCCGCCATGTTTGTTAAAGAGGTCGCTTATTACCAGAAATCCCCCTGCCTTCACCACCCGTGCGAACTCATCCAGCGCCGTCTCTTGGTCCTGGAGAACGGAGAGGACGCACTCGCACAAGAGGAGATCGACACTTCGGCTGCTGCACGGGATTTTTTCTGCGCTTCCCCGGAGAAGGCGGGCCGTGGCAAGGCGGGTGGCAGCTTCAGCAAGGAGGGTCTCTGAGAGGTCAATGCCCACCAGATTAAAATACCCGCTTTCTTCCAGATACTGCAGGGTGCCCCCGGCGCCGCACCCCACATCGGCGACCAGCGCCGGCGGGGAGGGAGCAGACTTGCAGCGCTCGCTCGGTAAGCATCGTCCCTCCCGGCCTGATGCACGGACCCAGGGTGTCATGAAACTGCGACCATTCGCACCTGTCGACGTTCACGATTCCGCCTCCTACTTGTCTTCCAGCGCCTGTTCCGCCTCGGCCACCTTGCCGGTGGCCAGTTCCTCGTCGATAAGGATGAAGCCGCACCCGGAACAGGCAGGCAGCTTGATGGGAAAAATCGACTGCATGTACTGCAGCCTTACCGTCTGCTCCTCAATGGGAATCCCGCATTGGTTGCAGGTCCAGTCGCCGGCGGCTTTGCCGGTTTTCTCCCATTCGGCGGTGGTGCCGCTGGACTTCATGACCATGCGGTGGGAATAGGCGGTATGCACCCGATACTCTTCCCCCTCCCGGCTGTATTCCACCCAAAAGGTGACCGCTTTCGGCCGGAGACTCGCCAGGAACCTGCCGGTAGCCTGATTGATCAGCTTCCTGCCGGTGCCCTCCGCCTGGAGGATGACCCTCTCCACGTCGTCCAAGAGGATCATCCGCTCCTGCAAAAGCTGCCGGACCTCATCGGTCATCTGTACCTGCAGCTGTCCATCGTCGCTCATGTCATCCCTTCGGTGACAGGCGTGCCACCGTGTCCATGACCTTCTCCAAGCCATGCTTTCTTACCAGCGATTCGAGACCGATCTCCATCTCCGTTGCCGTTGCTTTTACGTCTTTTTCTTCCACTTCCTCTTCCCGCTCCTCATAGCTCAAGGCATCGACGAGACACCATTTGACACAGACCGGCTCGTCTTCCTCCTCGCACATGTCGCACTTGAGCGGCAGGCCGGAGTCGGGCTCCTTGAACAGGTCGCGGGCCGGACAGGAGGCCCGGCAGGAGTCGCACTCGCTGTACTCCTTGCCGTCGATGATGTACTTGTTGCGCCCCATGCATTCCGACTCGGTGTATTCCCCGGCAAAGACCGGCATCCAGATGTCTTCAAGCCGGTTGGTGATGACTTGGATGCGGGACCGGGCCGGGTTGTTGCTGCTGTATGGTGGAACGGCATGAAAGGCGGAACACATGATTTCGCAGGTCCGGCAACCGTTGCACTTGTCGGCATTCACGGTAATCGTTCTGATCTTTTTCTTAATTTTTGCCATTTTTCAGTATCCCCCTCTTTTCAAGGTCATCTGCAACATAGCCCAAATCCAACTCCTCCAGTTTTTCCCTCGTGGGGATGCCGTCATCATTCCACCCCTTGTATTTGTAATAGGTGGAGAGGAGCTCTTCCTCCAGTTCAGGAAACCTTCTTTTCCAATGATCTGCCGGCGGCTTTTCGTCTTTTCTCCTGATCCCTTTGCGGTTGTTGTAGGCCCGGTGCAGATTCCGGCTTCTGTTGGCAATCTTCTTCAGGCCGGCCTCATCCAGGTCCATGCCGGTCGCTGCCGAAATCAGTTTCGGGTAGTTGTGGATGTGGTAGGGGGGCTTGAGACAGAAGGAGGACATGCCGCAACACATGCCGGCGGCATCGTCGATGTTGTGCATCATCTCCATCCAATCGACGATCTCACTGCACATGGGAGGCGTTGGATAATAGGGGATCGCCTTTTCTCCCCTCAGTTCCCAGTCCAGCACATACTGCTTGAACTTTTCATCGGGAATCTGGGGCCAATCGCGGACGAATTCCTCCCGCTGTTCCATGGTGGGGAAGGCGGACTGAGGCCACTGTCCCTCCATCTGGGTAATGCTTATCTTCTCGTTGGTGGCGTACATGAGGAAATAGAGCGGGTCGAGAGTGCCCAGCTTGACCGGGAGCTGCTCATGTTTCTTGATGGTGTTGTGATCGAAGGCCTCGGCGCCATTGCCGATCTTGCGGGCGGCGAAATAAACGCCGTCTGCAAGAATGTCGCCGATCCCCTCGCGGCGCACCACCCGGTCCAGGAGCCAAAAGAACCGCCCTTCATTGTCTTTCGGGCATCCGGGTAAATCCTTGTCGGTCAGGATGCCGGCTTCATAGAGCTCGACGGCAAAGGCCAGGATCTGCGGCGTGGAGAAGGAGTCAACCCCGTATTCCGTGGCGCGCTGGAGAATCTTCCAGGAAAAATCCAGGTCGTCCACATAGGCGGCCATGGCATAGGTGAGCTTGCCGAAGCATTTTGCCATGTAGCGCGGGGTGTCCTTGTGGGAAATCAAGGCTCCGCAGTGCTGGGGACAGTTGAAGCAGCTGATGAGCCGCTTCACCGCCCCATGCTGCGATTTGGTCCACGATGCATCGATTTCATCGGTCCAGAAATCCCGCCGCCGGGTACGGGCATTGCCCCAGGCGAAGTTCTCCGTGTGCCACTTTTCATCGGTGTGCAGCATCTCCTGGGGGGAACCGATCCCGGACATGATGGTCATTACGTCCTTGATCGGATTGGTATTGCGGAAGTTGATGTAATCGGTCACCCCTTGCAGTTCTTTCATGAACTCCTCTGGCCGTGCGAGGAAGACATCGCCGGTGCCGCGGATAGCCACTGCCTTTATTTTTTTATCCCCCATGACAGCGCCGCCGCCAAGCCTGCTGGCGCTCGACCGTGCCTGCTCGATGGAGGCAGTGAAGACCCTGTTCTCACCGGCCATGCCGATGGCGGCTACCTGGCTTTCGGCTGTCTCAGCTCCTTGCGGATCAGTTCCTGGGTCTCGACGGCGCCCCGCCCCACGAGATGGGACGCATCGCGGATCTCAACCTTGTCGTTGTTTACATAGAGGTAGATCCAGTCGGGAGATTTGTTCTTGAAGATGATCTTGTCGTAGCCGGCATATTTCATCTCCGCAGCGAAGAATCCACCCATCATCGGATAGGCCAGGGTGTCCGACTGTGGCGAGATGAATGAGACGACGGTGCGGTTGGCGCTGAAAACAGGCGTGCCGTTTAAAAGTCCTGTGCTGAATACCAGTAGATTCTCGGGGTCGAATGCCTTCGTTTCCGGCGGCACCCGGTCCCAATGTACTTTGACACTGGTCCCCAGTCCGCCGAGATGGAGTTCCATCAACCTGGGATCGGTCGCCACCCGCTCAATGTTGCCGGTGGCCAGATCCACTTCCAGAAAATATCCCGCTTCTGCGTATCTCATGTTTCCTCCTCGTAGATATTCAAAACAATGCTATTCCCCTATGCGGAGGCAGATCGGCAGCGAATGCTGGCAAAATCCTGCGCATGCTTCCCCAATGCCCACATCCGGACAGCCGAGCCGTTGCCGCATCTCATCCGCGTCCAGTGCCACCCGCTCGACAGTCCCCGTTGCCACATTGACTTCCATATAACAGCCAACCGCTTCGTATCTCATTGTGTTGCCTCCTCGGTATGGTTACTTGTCCGTATGGCTTGCCTTCCTGATACTGCACAACAGCCCTTTCCACTGGGGGTAGCCCATGATCGGCTCTCGACAGTTGGCGTCGGTGAGGCGGTTGCAGTTGGCGTCCCCTTCCCAGCCGTGGGGGACCAGCACCACCCCTTCCATGGTCCGTTCGTTCACATCGGCCGTCATCCGCACCCAGCCCCGGTCGGTCTCGACAATTACCTCATCCTGATGGGTTATGCCGTACGCGGCTGCCGTCTGCGGCCCCAGTTCCGCACGTGGATGGGGCTCGAAACGCTGCAAAGACGCGATGTTGTGCAGCTGCGAGCCGTTGAAGTACAAAGTCCTCGTCCCGGTAGCGAGGACCAGCGGATACTTTTCCCCAAGCTCCTGCCATCGCGGCCCCTGGGGACTTTTGAACGGTTCCAGGTAGGTGGGAAGCGGATCGAAGCCAGCCTCCTCGAAGGCGTGGCTGTAAATCTCGATCTTTCCCGAAGGTGTGGGAAAGGGGCGCCCCTGGAGCCCGTAGGTCTTTTCCCGGAAGATCTCTCCCCCGCCGGCGAGCAGGGTGTCGAAATCCAGGCCGCTGGGCGCCACCTCGTGCTCGATGAGCTCCCGGTCGTCCTTCCAGGGGAACAGTTCGCCGAAGCCACAGGCATCGGCCAGCCCCTTGTAGAAATCCAGCGTCGTCCTGCTTTCCCCCAAGGGCGCCACCGCCGGTTCCCGCAGCATCAGGTAAGGCAGGCAATGACAGACGTTGTAGTTGTAGCCAAGCCCCCACCCTTCCAGGTGATGGCGGAAGGAAGCACGTAATGGGCATGACGGGCGGTTTCGCTCATGAACTGATCGTAGACCACCAGGAGATCGAGCCGGTCGAAGGCCTCCTGCAGGGCGTTGGAGTCGGGCATGGTCACCAGGGGGTTGCCACCGGCGACGATGAAGGCCTTGATCTTGCCGGGAATGCTCTCGGGAACCATGTTCATGACGCCGTAGGGGCTGGTTCTCCCCCAGAACTGGTGGAAAAGGGGGTATTCTTCAGCCCCCAGGGGCGTGCCCGGAATGGGGAGGGTGATGTCGCTTAAGTTCAGGCGGGGGCCGGCCACCCAACCGCCGGGAACATTGATGTTGCCGGAGATGGCCTGGAGGATGGCGAAGGCGCGGTCGGTCTGGCTGCCGTTGGCGCACTGGTCCTGGGTACAGGTGCCGTGGTAGATGGCGGCGCCCCTGGTACCGGCAAATAAACGGGCGAGTTTCCTTATATCATCAGCTTTTACCGAGGTGACCGCTTCGGCATTCGGGGGTGTACTGCTGCACATGGGGCACCAGCTTATCGAAGCCGTAGGTCCATTTCTCCACAAAGTCGGCATCGTAGAGCTTTTCGTCGATCATGACGTGGATCAGCGCCAAGGCCAGGGCACCGTCCGTACCGGGCCGGATGGCCAGATACATGTCCGCCTTGTCGGCAATGGCGATGCGCCGGGGATCTATGACCACCACCCTTGCACCCTTTTTCATATTTTCGGCCATGGCCATGGCCAGGGGGAAATCGGAGGCGGCAGGATTGTGCCCCCAGAGGATGTAGAGATTGGAATCCATCTCTTCCACCACATACTTGCCGAAGGTCATCTGCCGTGCCCTGACCCGCATCCTGAAGCAGATGCTCTCCACGGAAAAGAAGTTGGGGGTGCCGAAGGCCCCCTGGAAGCGGTGAGTCAGGGAGACGATCTCCAGGTTCTCCACGCCGATGGAGCCGCAGAAAAAGGCCAGCACTTCCGGGCCATACTCCTCCTTCAGTCCGTTCAGCTTCGCCCCGATTTCCGCAAGAGCCTGCTCCCAGGAGATTTGCTCATATCCGGTACCAACCCGCTTCAATGGATGGGTGAGCCGGTCGGGATGATAGAGATGCTCCAGGGTTGCCCGTCCCTTGGGGCAGAGCTTCCCCTTGTTCAGGGGATGGGACTGCTGCCCCCGGATGGCCGTCACCCGCCCATCCGTCACATCCACCTCCGTCCCGCAACTGTGATAACAAAGGGCACAAGCGGAGTAGACCGTTTTCCTGTTCTGTTCTGACATATTCCCCCCTTTACAATTCTCAAACACATCTATCTCGTTTAGTTTTACTTGGCTGCCACCCGGCTACTTGTCTTCCAGCATCTGCTCTGCCAGGGCCATCCTGGTCACGGCGTTCTCCTCGCTGACCAGCACCCGCTGGCATGAGGGGCAGGCGGGGAGATCGACGACAAAGGTTTCGCCGAGATAGGTCAGCTTCACTGCCGCCAGCTCCAACGGCAGGCCACATGGGGAGCAGGACCAGCCAATAGGCGGCGACTCTTTTCCGGAGGCCATGTTGAAGCCTTGCAGGATCTTCATCCGGTGCGTGTATGCTCTGAATATCCGGTAGCCATTCCCTTTCGGCAGATACTCCACCCAAAAGGTCACGTGGGCCGGGGTGAAGCAGGCCAGCCTATGCCCGTTGCCATGCTCCAGGTAGACGCCATTCCCTTCCGCATGGAGCACCACCGGTCGGATATCATCCTCCCCGATTCCCCGCTCGGACAGCAGAGCCTCCATTGCAGGGTCCAGTAGCAGCAGAATGTCGAGAATTTTATCCATGGCTCTCTCACCTTTAAGCTCAGAACAGAAAAGGGGCCTCTTGTGATAGAGAGGCCCCTTGACGGCGCAGGCATAGCTCCGCGCCGCTAGGTCCCCTTTGCATAAGGAAGGCATCGCCGTTTCCAGCGGTACCCATAGGCCGGACCGCCATGGGGGATTCCCTTTAGGCGCCGCGGCTCGGAGACGGTTTCAAATTTTCGAACTTCCTGCAGCAACCTTCCTGTGGCTGCAGTGGGAAAAACAAAAGGGGCCTCTTGTGATAGAGAGGCCCCTTGACGGCGCAGACATAGCTCCGCGCCGCTGGGTCCCCTTTGCATAAGGAAGGCATCGCCGTTTCCAGCGGTACCCGTAGGCCGGACCGCCATGGGAATTCCCTTTAGGCGCCGCGGCTCGGAGACTGTTTCAGATTTTCGAACTTCCTGCAGCAATCTGCCTGTGGCCTGCAGTGGGAAAAACAAAAGGGGCATCTCTGGATAGAAAGGCCCCTTGACGGTGCAGATATACCTCCGCACCGCTCAGGTCCCCTTTTCATAAGGAAGGCAAGGCCGTTTCCAGCGATACCCACAGGCCGGACCGCCATGGAGAATTTCCCTTTAGGCGCCGCGGCTCGGAGACTAATCATATTTTGTGGTAAAAAAGTACTTCAATACCATAATACTGTCAAGCTAAATCTTTGCTAAAACAAACTTTGTTTTAAAAATAATTGATTGCCTGCCGCGGCTGCTCTGTCACGAATGGATGAGGTGATCGGCTCATAAATCATCCCGACTGGCCGGCCTGTGGCCGAGTCGGCCCAGGCCAGCCCCTGCAGAGTTTTCAGCAACCTTCTAGTGTGTCATCTCGCTCGTCTGCAACTCCACCTTCAGCCAGCCCGACTGGCGCATGTCGAAGGCTCGGTATGCATCCACCGCCGAGGTGAGGGGTTCTCTCCTGGTCAATATCCTGACCGGATCGACCGTGCCGCTTCTGACCATGTCCAGCAGGAACGGAATATATTTGCGATGGTTGCAGTTGCCCATCTTGATGGTGAGGTTCTTGTTCATGGCCATGCCGATGGGGAAAAGGGTCACACTCTCCGGATAAACGCCGATAACGGAAAAGGTGCCCGCCTTGGCCAGGCACTCCACCCCCCAGATGAGGGTCATGGATGGAGCATCGCCGGGATGCCAGTTGTCACCGCTGATATTGGTCTGGGGCGCCACGTGGGCCACCTCCTGCCTGAATTCCTCTTCGTGTTCCTTCGCCTCCCTCACTGCCGGGCCAGTGTGAGGCGCTTCCGCATCGACTCCGACGGCGTCGATGGCACGATCGCAGCCGATCCCCCCGGTCATCTCCCGGATCATCTGCACCGGATCCTCCTTGGAAAAGTCGATTACCTCGGCTCCCTGTTCCCGTGCTTTTTCCAATCGAGAGGGGATGCAGTCAACGGCGAAGATCCTGCCGGCCTGGAATAGTTTGGCGCTGGTGATGGCGAACTGGCCAACAGGTCCGCAGCCGAAGATTGCCACCGTGTTGCCCGGTTTTATCTCGGCCAGTTCCGCTCCCATGTATCCCGTCGGAAAGATGTCCGAGACCAGGATTGCTTGCTCGTCGGTTACGCCGTCAGGGATTTTGACCAGGCCTACCCCGGCAAAGGTATCCGCGCTTTCTCCGCCTGCAGGCCGTTGACGGGGCCGGATTTCTCCGGGCCGCCGAAAAAGCTGGTTCCGGCCTGCATGCCGTTTGGGTTGGCATTATCGCACTGGGCATAGTAGCCGTCCCGGCAATAGGAGCAATAGCCGCAGGCTATGGTGGATGGAATAAGAACCCGGTCGCCAGGCTTGAAGTTACGCACGGCAGTACCGACCTCTTCCACTGTGCCGACCCCTTCGTGGCCGAGAATGGTCCCCGGCCTCATCCCGCTCATGGTGCCGCGCACCATGTGGAGATCGGTGCCGCAGATGGCGCTGGCAGTTATCTTGACGATGGCATCGGTCTGTTGTTCGATCCGCGGTTCAGCGACATCATCCAGCCGGATGTCGCCCACTCCGTGCCACACAACTGCTTTCATATCCGTACCTCCCTTCTTGGATTAGGTCCCGTTAACTGGTAGTGTAGCAGTTGTGGAGGGCATTGCAACGCGCTGAATCCGGGGTAAACTGCGAAAAAAGCGGTTGTCAGGCCTTTGCACGGTGTTAAAATTGTTAAGAGCCGACAAGGCTGCGACAAATCTACGAAAAGGAGGTACGCTTATGGCTCCAGGTAATGTCGGACGCGGCGGCGGTCAATCTCCCGCCAATGTCACCAAGAATCTGAAAGGGATCAGCTTCCCTGCCAGCAAACAGGACCTGATCAAGCATGCCCAGCATGAACATGCGGACAGGGAAGTCATCAGTCAGCTCCAGAATTTCGAAGAGAGGGAATATGGCAGCATGGCTGACGTAATGAAGTCATACGGCAAGGAACATCAAGGTTCGTCCCGGAGCAAATCATCACAGCAGCAGAGCCAGCAAAGCAAAAAAGGCTGACCGGGACCAGCAGGCAAAGAAAAAAGGGCCTGAATCTATTGGATTCAAGCCCTTTTTTTAATTTCATCACCCAAAATCAGACATGGCCTCCCGAGATTGCCTCGCGGATGAAGGAGAGATGGCGCTGCTCGTCGGCCCAGTTTGAGCGGACGATTGCGGCAATGTCGCTGGCCAGCCCAGGCCGCTTGCTTTCTCATAGGTGGAGGTGGTAAGCCTTTCGTTGGTTTCCATGGCCTGCAGTGCGCCTTTGGCCCCTATCATGCTGCGCAGTGCCGTAAATCCCTTGATGAAAAAGCCCTTGAAGTCGGCAGTCAGGTCAGGTGGCGTACCCTGCAGTTCTCTCATCTTTTCCGAAAGCACATCGATGTGCCGGCGATGGTCTCCCTGGAATGAGAGAAGCTTGTCCCGGACGATGGATTGATCCATGTTCTTGATTGCCTGGTCATAGGCATGGGTGGCATCCACATCCAGCTTGATCAGTTTTTCCAGTTGGTCGAGGATCTCTTCACGGTCCATATATACCTCCTTTACCATGGTTTGGGCACCTGCTCGTCATGCATGAGCTCTGGGTGGCCGTTTCTGTTGCCTTGGCGCCTTGGCTGCTGCTGGTTCTACTGTTTTGGCCTTTTCTGCAGCTATCTGCTCGCCGATCTGGTTCAAAACGCTAGCGTCCACCAGTTCCATGGCCTGGGGGAAGATCTCTTCCTCTTCCACATCCACGTGATCGTCCTTGGTATCCTCCAGTGCTTCGCAGTTTGCCTGCCATTCATCTGAGTTGAAGTCCTGCTCGTTCATCTGCTGCAGTATCTGTCTGATGTCATCGTGATCGGCATAGGAATCCTGAACCAGGTCGGCCAGATCTTCGATTTCTTCCAGCTTCGGGTAGAAAAACCTCTCTTCCTGGTCCATGTGGTTGTTGAGTTCTTCCTGCAGTTGGGAAAACAGCTGCTGCTTCTGCTGTCCATCGGCCTGCTTGATCTTGTCCATAAGCTTGCTAACTTCCTGGTGGTCAGTGCGCAGGATCTGGAAAACGTCGGTTTCGGAGCTCTGTTTTCTGGCCATGTAATGCCTCCTTTTGTGGGTGTTGGGTGTTGTCACGCCTACGGCTGTCTGTGCTGATCAGGCCGAAGCACTGCCAGTGGGGAGGAGGAGCAGCTGCCCCTCCTCCGGCAGGTCTAGAGCTTTGACATGGTGATGTCGGCGGTGCCGTTGCCGGTCTTCAGGTTGACGCCGGTTGCGCTTCCGGTTTCGGTGGTGTTATCCGGCTGAGCTGCGCTCCAGCCGAGGACGAACAGGTCATAGAAGGCGCCGGACAGCGGTGCAGCGGTTGTTCCGCCAGGCAAGTTGCCGGTGGTGTAAGGATTATCACCACCTTGACCTTGTCGCTCAGATCCAGGGTGTCCACAAGGGTGCCGCCGTGGGTAATGAGCATGATTCCCTGGTCAAGCCCCGCATCCTTGACCGTGATCTTGCCGCTGATGGTTCTGGCCGTGGCCGGTGCGAGATGGCCAGAGTACCGAAGTCGATCAGCGGTGTCAGGGAGCTGACAGCTACGGGTTGACTGGCGTTGAACAGCTCTGCGGTGGCAATGGCTCTGAAACCGCCCAGCCCTTCGTTGGGAGTAACGGGGTTGAAGGTGATCGGTCCCCCATTGGCGAATGCTCCCACATGGAGCGGGCCTGAGGACAGCTCCATGGGAGCGCTGAAACTGCCGCTGGTGCTGAATGGATCGATGTGCCTGAAGCGGATCTCATAGGGGACCGGGTCTGTGGGCAGGGTCTGGTAGAAGGTCACGGCGGCCCCTGCCGGTTTGACTTTGACATCTGCTGGGAATTCAGTGCCGGTTGTAAGCCTGATTGGCCTGGAACTGACGGCGGTAGCCTGCTGCGGCGAGCTTCCCTTGTGGACTTTGACGCCGTTGATGATGATTGTTTCCACGTTGCGCCCTCTGATGACCAGGTCATAGGTGGCGGTGGTGGCGGTGCCGAAAACCGGCAGCGGGTAAAGGGTGAACCGGCCGCTGCTGTCGATGCTAGTTGCGCGCCGGGATTGGCGCAATGAGGTTACCGTGTTTACCTGCTCGGCCTTGATTGTAAAATTCTTGCCCGTATAGTTCTGGAAGGCGGTCCTGAAGGAACTGCTCATATTGTTAAAGGCGCCGCTGATATTGCGGAAGGCACTGCTGGAATTGCCGAAAGCGGTTGCAGGAGGCACCAGTGTGCCGGTTATGGCACCGGCGCTGTTCATGTCGAAATATCTCAGACGGGCTTTGAGAATGAATTCCTTGGCTCTGGTCGGCACGGCGGCAAGATTCTGCGCCGATGACATCCGTCCCTGGCGGAAGATCTGCACCACGTCTTCGCCGACGTTGAAGTCCAGCGCCAGCTTCAGGTCGCCGCCGGCGACGATGATCGGCGTTTCCGGCAGGACCTTGATCCCCTGTCCGGGGGATGGAATGCGCAGAGGTACTTTATGTGCGCCGGTGCTGTCAGTATAGTCAACCTCGTTGTTGAAGGTGACCCCGCTGGGTAAGGAAGCCCGGGCCGGACCCTCGGTGGGGGCCAGGAAGACCCTGATCTGTCCGTACTCGCCGGCCGGGAGCTGCAGGCCACTCCAGACCTCCTGGGTCTGGCCGGCGGTGAGGGCGACAAGATCGATGGTTCTTGGCGTTGACAGGGGAAACTTGATCCATCCGGCATCGGTGAGGTCGTCGGTATCCAGCTTGTGGAACCATGCTTCCGTTACCGTAATCCAGACATGGTCGTAGTTCAGGTCAGGTGCGTCGGTTATATGAATGCTGGCGGTACCGCTGGGTGTTGCTGCTGCGCCCCCTCCACCGCCACCGCATCCTGCTGTTAAAAGAGTTGTCATGGCAATGAATAATAAAATCACTTCCATCAAGCCGGGTCGTGCTTGTTTCATGTGGTTTCTCCTTTCATGCCTATGGGTGAATTTCTTTTCCTGTGGGCTTTCTCCTCGCTCCTGGCCTGGCTGAACTTGATTTGGCAGCGCGTGTGAGAAAATGCTCCTTTTCCTGTACCGATTTCCGGGCCATGTCGGTCAGTTCCTGGTCCTTGAGGAACTGGGTGCATTTGGGGAAAATTTCCTGCTCTTCATCCTCGTGATGGTGTCTGATCCCATCCTCAAGCTCACTGAAGGTTTCCTGCCAGTCCTTTGCGGCAAAGCCGATTCTTTCCAGCTGGGAGAGCAGGTCCTTGGCCTCCTGGTGCTCGTCCAGGGCATCTTCCACCAGTGCCTTCATGTCCTGAATGGGAAGAAGTTTCGGATAAAAGAATTTTTCCTCGATCTGGAAGTGCGCCTGCAGTTCGTTACGCAGGGTGATGAAAGGCTCCTGCCTTTGTTCGCGGGATGCGGCGGAGACCTGCTGCATGAGCTGCTCCGCCCGGCGGTGATCATTTTTGAGAAGCTCGAAGAACTGGTGAGATTGCTGTGCCATGGCCGCCTCCTGTAAGTGTTGGAACAGCTCTGTTGGCCCTGCCTCCATCAGTGCACGGTCTGACTGGTTCCCTGGGGCCTGAGGACAATCTTGACGCAGCCGTCCTGCTTGCGGTCGAAGAGTTCGTAGCCCATGGGTGCATCATTCAGGGACATGCGGTGGGTGATGAGAAATGACGAGTCGATCTCCCCGGTCTCAATCAGTCGCATCAGTGGCCGCAGGTACTTCTGGACGTGGGTCTGTCCGGCGCGGAGGGTCAACCCTTTGGCGAAAATGGCACCCATGGGCATTTTATCCACAAAGCCGCTATATACGCCCGGCACAGAGATGGTTCCCCCCTTGCGACAGGCCTTGATCAACTGGCGCAGGGCAATGGGTCGGTCATTTTCCAGGTGCAGCGTCTGTTTGACTGTGTCATAGGCTGCTTCGAATCCGGTTCCCTGGGCTTCCATGCCGACGGCATCGATGCAGGAATCGGGGCCCCGCCCGCCGGTCATGTTGTGCAGCGCTTCCGTAATGTCGGTTTCTTCGTAGTTGAGTGTTTCAGCCTTGCAATTGATACGGGCCATTTCAAGCCGCTCGGGGAAGCGGTCTATGGCGAATACCTTGCCCGCTCCCAGATGCCAGGCGCATTTCATTGCCAGAAGCCCAACCGGCCCACAGCCCCAGACCGCAACCGTGTCCCCTTTCCGAATATTGCAGTTTTCGGCGGCCTGGTAACCGGTGGGCAGGATATCGGTGAGAAAAAGTACCTTCTCGTCGCCCAATTCCGCAGGTACCTTCTCCAGACCGGTGTCGGCAAAGGGGACACGGACATATTCCGCTTGCCCGCCGGCATAGCCGCCGTACAGATGGGAATAACCGAAGATGCCGGCGCCGGTGTCTCCATAGAGTTTTTCCAGCATCCAGGAATTGGGGTTGGAGTTGTCGCAGAGTGCCCACAGCCCCTCCTGGCAGTACCAGCAGTCGCCGCAGGCTATGGGAAAGGGAACGATAACGCGGTCGCCGCGGCTGATTGAAGTAATGGCTGAGCCCACCTCGACAACCTCGCCCATGAACTCATGGCCGAGGATGTCTCCTTCTTTCATGGTCGGGACTTTGCGTTATAGAGATGCAGGTCGGAGCCGCAGATGCCGGAGAGGGTGACTTTTACGATGGCATCACGAGGATTGAGGATCTGGGGGTCCGGAACAGTATCTACCTGCACATTGTGCTTCCCGTGCCAGCAAACAGCCTTCATAGAGCCTCCTTTTCCTATGTGTGGGGTGGCCGGTTCAGTGGAAGGTTTCACTTCCCCTGTAGGCCGCCGTGGCGGTTTCTCCGGTCTCCATAATCTGCTTCAGGCGTTTCAGGTCCTCTTCGATGACCTGGGAATTGATGCCGTGGGCAACCCTGGCCGCTATTTTCCCGGCAGCTCCACCGGGGGGGCGATAGGTGAGATTAACCTTCAGCTCGGTGCCGCGTCCACCAGGGGCTTCCATGAATTCCACCGACCCTTCGTTGGGGATATCGGCGTTGCCAAGGGATTGCCAGCTGATCCTTTGCCCCGGGTAATCTTCCAGTATCTCTGCATCCCATTCAACCGTTACCCCGGCCGGCCCCTTTGCTTTCCAATGGGAGGTGCGGACGCCGGTGGTGCGGACGGTATCCAGGTGACGCATGAACCTGGGGATGTTCTCGAAATTATGCCAGAAGTCATAGACTTCCTGGGGAGAGCGGTTGATGGTCAGCACCTTCTCCACGTTCAGTCCCTTGTCATCAGTGCCGGCGGTGTCGACACCCATGGCCTCGAACAGATTGCAATGGCCAGTTTTGCCGCGGTAGAGGAACATCCCTCCTGCTGCCATCAGTGCCATTCCAGGCAGAATCCGCTTGTGGGCCAGCTTTGTCAGCCCTGAAACGGCAAGCGCCGCCCCACCAATCATGGATGCGGTCCTCTCATTTCGGCCCACATTGATACGCTCCTTTCCATGCTGTTTTGCCCCTCTTTCCAAGCCACTCCGGGTTGCTCCAGTTGCAGCTTCCATTGTGTCTCCTCCATCAGCCCCACGCTCAGGCTTCTGTTAGAATTAGCTAACTTGGTATTCCAAACTAATAACACACGGGTAGGAGAATGCAATCTATTGCCGTTATTTAGGTATTGCTGGAACGGGGCGGACGAAAAAGGCTGGCGGAGGTGATGGGACCCCGTCCGGAAAGGTGGACGGGGCAGTGGAAGGTGACATTGGCGTTGGAAGTTACGGGTGCTTCCCCTTGAAGAGTTTCTGCTCCCAACGCCAGGCATCGGTAACGATTTGCGTCAGGTTGTCATGGCGAGGGGTCCATTTAAGGAGATTACGGGCGTAATCTGCCCTGGCAATGAGGGAGGCCGGGTCGCCGGGACGGCGTGGCGACTCCACTGCCGTGAATTCCACTCCCGATACGCGGCGTACCACCTGGACCACCTCCCGGACACTTGATCCTTGTCCGTAGCCCACATTGATGATTTCGGAGCGCCCTCCGTTTTCCAGGTAGCGCAAGGCGGCCAGATGGGCGGAAGCCAGATCCTCCACGTGGATATAGTCGCGAATGCCGGTACCGTCGGGGGTAGGGTAATCGGTGCCATAGATGGAGACCTGCTGCCGCATTCCCAGGGCCGCCTGGCAGCATACCTTGATCAAATGGGTGGCGTCGGGGGTCCTCTGGCCCATGCGCGCTTCAGGGTCAGCTCCAGCAACGTTGAAATACCGTAGCGCCACATATTTCAGGCCATGGGCCAGGGCGGTATCCCTGAGCATCCATTCGCTCATGAGTTTGGAGGTCCCATAGGGTTGATGGGGACTGTCGGAGACTCCTCCGAAGCCACCCCCTCTTCAGGGAGACCATAGACGGCCGCGGTGCTGGAAAAGATAAAACGCTCCACGCCAAATTTGACGCAGGTTCTGAGCAGGTTCATGGTATTGCAGGTGTTGTTGCCATAGTATTTGAGCGGGTCGGAAACCGACTCCGGGGCGACGATGGCAGCGGCAAAATGAAGAACGGTTTTCGGTGAGTGAGCGCGAAAAACCTGTTCCAACATTTCCGTGTCGGACAGTTCTCCAACAATGAGTCTTTCGCCGTTGACAAGGGCCTCGGCAGAACCGGTGGAAAGGTTGTCATAGACAATTACTTCAAGCCCCGCTTCACTGAGCTGACGGACAACATGGCTGCCGATGTAGCCGCAGCCGCCTGTTACAAGGATAGGCATATGGATTCTCCTGACGCAAAGGGGTGTGATGCCGGATGGAGATAATGCCACACGGCGACCGGCTCGATAAAGAAAAAAATCACTCTTTCATTAATTATTGACGGACTATCCTGGCGGGTTCCAGTCGGACTCCGGTAAATATAAGGTGTTTTTAATGGTAGCAGAGGTGACTGGTCATTTCAAGTGAAGATATTGACTCTTTTTCCCCTTTTATCTCCCGGAAAATTACCGTAGGATAAGTTCGCCTCCTTGAAGGGGGGCTGCCGGAGGTGGATCGATGAATTCTCTGCTAATAAAAGGCGCAACGGTGGTTGACGGCAGCGGAGGACCCGCCTGTACGGCTGATGTTCTGATGGCAGAGGGACGCATTCTTGCCGTCGACCGAGGAAATTCCCGGCTCGCTGCAGACAAGGTTGTGGATGCGGCCGGCCTTGTGTTGGCTCCGGGATTCATCGACATCCACAGCCACTCGGACATGACCCTTTTTCGATATCCGCTGGTGGAAAGCAAGGCTTTTCAGGGGGTTACCCTGGAGGTGACCGGTAATTGCGGGCTGAGCTTTTTCCCGGTGGCTCCACGGGGAGAGCGTCAACTGGCCGAATATCTGGCGCTGCACGACTTCTGCCAGCCCGCGGGCGGCATTGCCTGGAATGACCTCGCCTCCTGGAGCGAGGCGGTGGAGAGGCCGGGGATCGGGATCAACGTGGCGCCGCTGGTGGGGCATGCTTCCCTGCGTATGGCTGCCATGGGCATGGAAAGCCGGCCGCCGACCCCCGCCGAGCTGGAGCAGATACAGGTAACGTTGAAAATAGCCCTGCAGCAGGGAGCATGGGGCATGTCCACCGGACTTATCTATCCGCCGGGGAGCTATGCCGACACGGATGAACTGATTGCCCTTGCCCGTACGCTGGTCGCCTGCGGGGCGCTCTATACAAGCCACATCCGCAGCGAAGGTGAAGGCTGATGACGGCCCTTGAAGAAGCCATGGCCATAGGCAGGGAAAGCGGGGTGCGGGTGCAGATCTCCCACCTTAAAGCCATGGGACGGGGCAATCGTGGGCGAGCCGGTGAAATATTGACGAAAATTGCAGCGGCTCGGGCAACAGGCCTGGATATCGCTGCCGATCAGTATCCCTATGCGGCTTCGGCCACCACCCTGGCAGCGGTAATTCCACAGTGGGCACATGAAGGGGGGGCTGCTTCCCTTTTGCAGCGGCTGCAGGCATCCGAGCTGCGGAATCAGCTTCTACCTGAAATCGACAGCGCCATGGTTTCCCGCGAAGGAGCGGCAGGAATCATGATCAGCAATTGCCGCTCCGGGCAAAACCGCCATCTCTCCGGCAAGACTATCGCCGAGATTGCCGACTGCTGGGGGTGCAACGGCGCCGAAGTGGTGATCAGGCTATTGGTGGAAGAGAAAGGGGAGGTGGGGGCCATCTTCTTTTCCATGGCCGAGGAGGATGTGGCAGCCATTCTCGCCGATCCGGCAGTCATGGTTGGCTCCGACGGCCATGGCCTCAATGCCGTGGATGCCTCTGGTGAAGCGACCCATCCCCGCTCCTATGGTACTTTTACCCGAGTCCTTGGGCGCTATGTGCGGGAGGAAAACCTGCTGTCACTGGAGGCAGCTGTCCACAAGATGACCGGACTGCCGGCATCCCGCTTGGGGCTGAGCGACCGCGGCTGGTGCGGGAGGGTTATGCCGCCGATCTGGTCCTCTTCGATCCGGCAACGGTCAGGGACCAGGCTGATTATGCCGACCCACACAGCTATGCCACCGGCATCGTACATCTCTTCGTGGCCGGGGAACCGGTGATCTGGGACGGAAAACTTACCGGGCGGAGACCGGGGCGGGTTCTGCGCAGGCTTAATCTTAGCTGATAAGAAAAAGCGCCGGCCAGACCTCATCCGTTTCGGTTGAAAAAATAAAATACTTTCCCTTTTGAACAAGCCAGTGCTAAAGGAGAATCTGATGTCCCTTGAAACAGTACCCGGCATTTTCTGGGGCCTGCTCGGCCTGGCGCCGCTCCTGGTCTACATTATCCTGGTATTCCGCAACGTGGACATCCTGGCTGCCACCGTGATCTGTGTCGTCATCGGGGCCCTTCTCAGTCAACAGACCCTGGTTTCCCTGGGAACGGCACTGGCCAACAGCATGGGATCCTTCCTGGCGCTGGTGGGGCTGATCATCATGCTTGGCCGGGGCTTGGGCGAGGTGCTCAATGCCACCAAAGTGTCCCACACCATCGTCCACGGCATCATCTACAGTATAGGGGTGGACACGGAGAGGAAGGCCATGCTGGGCATCATGGTTGCTTGTCTCGTCATTGTCGGTCTGCTTGGGACCATGGCGGGGGGAAATGCCATCATCGCCCCCATCGTCCTCCCCATTGCCGCCGCCCTAGGGCTGTCCCGGAGCACGGTGGGGGTCATCTTCCAGGCGGTGGGGGAGGAGGCACTGATCCTGGGGCCCTTTTCCCCGCCGGTGATAACGCTGCTCGGCCTGACAAATATCGGCTACGGGAGATGCTGCTCTATGTTTCCGGCCCGGTTGCCTCATTACCCTGGCGGTGACCTGTTGATGATTCAGCGCATCCAGCGCAATACTCGCCATCTGACACCCTATGAACAACCGGACGAGTTGGAGCGCTTCAAGCCGACGCGGCAGAACAAGTGCGCCACCCTTGCCTTTACGGTGGCCTTTGTTGCCGCCGTCGTCTATGGCATTGCGGTTAAGGCGCCAACCTCATTTGTTGTCGTCATCATGCTTGGCCTCTCCTTCATCACCGGCTTTACCGGTGGACTCAGGTTCGAGCAGATCCTCAGGCACATCATCCACGGCATGGCCGGCAATGTGGGGCTGTTCCTGCTCTTTCTCCTCCTGGACCCGTTTATCATCTTTGTGGAAAAGGCAGGTGGCTTTGCCGCCCTGACAACACTCCTGAAACCGCTGATGGAGACCGGCGGCAAGCCGGTGATAGTCATAACCGGCGGCTTTCTCGGAGCCTTCGGCATCAGCGGTGCGACGGTGGCAACCCTCAAGCTGCTCCACGAGATGTTCAATCCGCTACTTGCCAAATATGCAGTCTCGATGCTCGCCTGGTCCCTCGCCCTGGTGGTGGCAACGAGAGTGCACAATTTTGTCTTCCCGGGGGCAAATATGGTCAGCTCCCTCGGTTTTGCCGAATCAACCGATATGAAGTCCATGCTGCGTAACGGCTGGCTGGTGGCGGCTTGTCAGCTCACCTTCCTGGTTCTCTTCAGCCTGTTTTTTGCCTGAAGATCATGAATCCATAAGGAGTGACTTTTGCATGATGAAGAACATGTACAGGATTCCCTACAGTAATCTCACAGCTACCTGCCCATTTCTCCTTCTTCTGATGGCAATGCTGCTTTTTACCGGCTGCGTGCAGAATTCCGGGCTCGTTTCTTACCAGCAAAAGGATTACGCCGGAGCACTGCGTCACTTTCAATCGGAAGGTGATTCGGCCGGTGATTTTGCTGCCGGCGTCATGCATTACAAAGGGGAAGGAGTGCAGCGCGACCCTGCCGAAGCTGCAGTCTGGTTCCAGCGTGCTGCTAACGGCGGTCACGCCAGTGCCCAATTCAATCTTGGTCTTCTCTACCTGAACGGTGAAGGGGTGGCAAAGGACCTGGGGGAAGCATTCTGCTGGTTCAGTCGGGCGGCGGCCCAGGGGGATGCCCGAGCCCAGTACAACCTGGGGTTGATGTATGCCCGGGGGGACGGGGTGGCCGAGGACATGGCCGCAACCCTGAACTGGTTCAGGCTGGCGGCAGAACAGGGCTACGTCAAGGCTCAGATTTATCTGGGGGGATTATATGCCGCGGCGAAGGGGTAGAAAAGGACCGCCGGGAGGCGGTGCGCTGGTTCCGCATGGCGGCAGAGCAAGAATCCACCGAAGCCCAGGTGTATCTGGGGGTTATGTACACCAAGGGAGATGGAGTGGAAAAAGATAACGACGAGGCAGCTTACTGGCTGAATCGGGCTGCCCGCAAAGGCTCTATAACCGCTCAGCGCTACCTGGAGAAGCTCTCGGCAAAGACTACGAAAAAATGAAAACTCCTTTTTCATTCTCCCTGCGCCTACCTGTCCCTGAAACCCTCAGCGCAAAATAATCCCATCCATGATGACGGCGCCGGCCACGATTACCCTCTGGCCCGAAAAAGGCGGCTTTGCCGTACTACCCGCCGTTGACATTGCGGAGTACTCTTTTATTCTTTTTAAATAAGTACTAATCCAACGCAAGGAGGCTCATCATGGCTGAAAAGCTCAAGGACAAGGACTATGATCTCATCAGCGTCATCTACAATGCTTCACAGGCGGCGGATACATGTAACCAGTATATGAGGGATGCAGACCAGGAAGGGGACCGTGAGGCTCGCCAGTATTTCAACGAGGTGCTGGAGACGAACGCCAACCTGGTGCAGAAGGGGAAGGACCTGTTGAAGAACCGGCTGTAGCGATAACTACAGCAGAGCGAAGGTAAAGGCCGCCTACAGCTGAATTAGATTCTACGGGATGTGGTTACCTACAACTGAAAGGAGCTGCCATGAAAAACAGGGTTTCGATAGTTCTGATGGTAAGTCTTTTTCTGCTTGGTACAGTGACTATGGCTGCCTTTGCAGCAGAGAAGGGATTGGCGGGCAAAGACAAGGATTTCATCAAGAAAGCGGCCAGTGGCGGCATGATGGAGGTAGAGCTCGGGCAACTGGCCCAGTCAAAGGCCCAGTCCCAGGAGGTAAAGGATTTCGGCAGCCGCATGGTTACCGATCACGGCAAGGCCAATGAGGAATTGAAGACCCTCGCCCAGCAGAAAAACGTTACCCTGCCCACCAAGCTTGAGCGCAAACACAAATCCATGGTGGACAAGCTGAACAAGGCTTCCGCCGCCGAATTCGATAAAAAATACATGTCCGATATGGTAAAGGACCATAAGCATGATGTGGAGGACTTCAGGAAAGCGACCCAGAAGGTGAAGGACCCTGAGGTAAAGGCGTGGGCGGAAAAGACGCTGCCGGTTCTCGAACAGCATCTGCAGCAGGCACAGGAACTGGCAACGAAGGTGGGCGCCAAGGTCAAATAGCAACCTGATGGAATCCTTCTCCTTGGGTGAGGGCTTGGCCGGATGAGAGTGCTGCTCAGTGCCGATCAGGAAAAATAGTGAACAACCAACGACCGTTAGATAACGAAGGCCCGCTTCCTGCGGGCCTGAGTCTGATGAAAAAGCCCCATCTGCGGCGTTGCCCTTACCAGTCGTCGCTGCGGCGTACCGTTAAGTACGCCTCACTCCTCAGGTTTCGGGCGCCTTGCACCTAGGGCTTTTTGATCAGCCTTACATATTGTGACTTCGTCAGCAATCTGGGCCCGCTTCCTGCGGGCCTTCGATTTGAAAAAGGAGTGCAAGATGCCGGAGTTGCCGGATCTGACCGTCTTTGTCGAAAATCTTGATAAGAGGGTAACGAAAAAAAAGATAAAGTCCGTAAGGTGCGGGAGTAATCTGCGCCTGAATGTCTCTCCCATGATGCTTGCAGAATCATTGCAGGCTCAGGTGGTAGACACTGTGGAGCGTTGGGGAAAGGAGGTCCGTTTCCTCATCGGCAACGGCAGGGTGCTGTATGTTCATCTGATGCTGACCGGCGGCTTCGTTATAACCGGCACGCCGGACAAGGTTCCTTTCCCGCAGCTGGTGATCGGCTTCGAGGACGATACAAGCCTTGTCGTCACCGATGAAAAAGCAATGGCCATCGCGGCACTCGATCCGGAAAAGCCGGAAGCTTCACCTGATGCCCTGGCGGTAACCGTCGATGAGCTGAAACGCCTGATTTCAAGGTTTCCGAAGCTAAGGCCAAGGCGTTTCTCATCGACCAGAAAGTGATGCGCGGCATAGGTAACGCCTATGCTGACGAGATCTTGTGGGAAGCGCGCATCTCACCCCTGTCTTTGATGGGAAAGCTGCCCCCCCGGACCATTGAAGTGCTTGCGGAAAAAATACCGGCAGTCCTGCAGTGGGCCATTGTCTCCATCAAGGAGAGGAATCCCGCATCACTGCCGGTGAGATCCGGGATTTCCTGCAGGTGCATAACCCTTCCCGCAAAACATCACCCACGGGCCGACCGATCCTCAAGGAGAAGATTGCCCAGAAGACGACCTATTATACCGATGAGCAGAAACTATATGTATAGGATAGTACGAAGAAAATTTTTGACTTATTTGTGCGGTTTCAGGTAAATTGTTGATGTAGTGTGGTGCTTGACCAACGAGTAGCCATCCGCAAAGGATGAACGGAAAACCTGCAGGCCTTAGGAATAGCCGGGTTGCCGAAGTCACACGAATCGGCTCCCGGCTATTTTTGCGTATCCACCATTTTCAACACAGTCAAAGGAGCAGAACAACTGATGAAAAGAATTCCGATCCCGGCCGGCAACCGAAATGGCCTGACTTCCTTTCCTGTCGGTCTGGTATTCCTTGCCATGACCGCAACATTCAGCCTGTCGGGATGTACCGAGAGCCAATCTTCCCCTGCCCAAGCCAAGGCTTTTGCCGCAGCGACCACGGCAAAGCAGGCAGAGACAGTTGCTGCTCCGGCCGCAGCTGCATTTGCCAAGACCAGTTCAGCTGCTGAAACGGCTGCCAAGGTGGCGAACAAGACCTATACTTCGGCACGAGCAGAGGCAAAATCTCCCAAAGGAAGATACCTTGCCGGTGAAGACCCTGCCTATGCCAAGCGTTGCGGCTGGCCGGTCAAGTGTGCGGAGCCGCTGCCAGGCTCCATCCTGCCCAGGAAGCGCATCGTCGCCTATTACGGCATCCACTTTCCAAACGGATGGGCGCCCTTGGAGAATTTCAGAAGGACGACATGCTGCGCCGCCTGAAGGGGGAGGCCGCGCGTTGGGAGAAGGCGGATCCGTCGACTCCGGTGCAGCCGGCCCTCCACCTGATTGCGGTGGTGGCCCAGGGAGAGCCGGGCAAGGCCGGCAAATTCCGGATGGTGATGCCCGACAAAATTATCAACGAGGTCTATGGCTGGGCGAAAGAGGCCAATGCCGTTCTCTTCATCGATATCCAGACCGGTCATGACGATATCCGGAATATATTGCCGCGCTTCGAATGGATCCTGAAGAACCCGGACGTCCACCTGGGAATCGACCCGGAATTCAATCTGATCAAGAGCGGCAAGGTTCCAGGCAAAAAGATCGGTACCTATGACGCCGAGGACATCAATTATGCCTCCGGCTATCTCCGCGATCTGGTGAAGAAATATAACCTGCCGCCGAAGCTGTTCACGGTGCACCGCTTTACTCGCAACGGGGTCACCAACTTCAAGAAGATCGCCCTGCGCCCTGAAGTCCAGATAGTCATGCATATGGACGGCTGGGGGGCGCCATGGCTGAAACGCGATTCCTACAAGGACTACATCGTCTCCGAACCGGTTCAGTACACAGGGTTCAAGCTCTTCTACCACAACGACACCAAAAAGGGGATCCTGATGACTCCACAGGACTTGCTCAAGCTTGAGCCGAAGCCCCTTTATGTTCAATATCAATAGACGTTGACTTTTCCATAAAAAAAGGACCGGCTGCCTGCCGGTCTTTTTTTGTCCATTAGGTGATCAGTATGGGTAATGAAATAATGAATCCTGCTTAATTTTTTGGGTTGCCAGGTCCGATCTTCTTCTTTATACTTTCAGGGAGCAGTTTTTAGTAAACTAAAAAAATACTTTATTAATGGGGAGGAATCGATATGAACAAAGTCAGAAGATCCATCGTTACCCTGACAGCCTTGGCCGCCCTGACGGGTCTCGTTTTTACTGCAGGTTGCCAAACAGGTAGAGGCACTGGCGGCAGCACCGGTAGCGATACCGGGAGCAGCACTTATGGGACAGGGACTGGCGGATCAACTGGATCGGAAACAAATGGCGCCGGGGGCACAACCGGCACCGGCGGCTCGACAGACACCAGTGGTTCCACCGGCTCAAGCAGCGGCGGATCAACAGGCAGCGGCACAGGCGGAAGCATGGACAGCGGGACCAGCGGCACAAAGGGCAGCGGCGGGTCCGGTTGGTATTAATTCATTAGCCAATGGATGTGCCAGATGCTGCGACTTGCATAAATTATGAAGGGGGGACAGGAAACCAAAAGGTGCTGTCCCCCTTTTTGGTCTCCGACAGATAAAGGTTTAATGGAGTGCTGTATGGCGGCGACCGGACTGAACCATAGCGACGGGGCAAAAAAAGGGGAAATGGCTGCCGTTGTCGACCGGAACATCGAAGCACTCGTTGCCCGGCGCCAGGTGGAAGAGCAGGAGAAAAGACGGGAGGACAGGATCGCCGATGCCATCACCCGTTTCACCGGCAGCATGCGGTTCGTCTATTTGCACGTTGTGGTTTTCGGTAGCTGGATCCTTATCAACACAGGATGGATGCCGTTCATTCATCCCTTTGATCCCAGTTTCGTCATACTGGCCATGGCGGCATCGGTGGAGGCAATCTTTCTTTCCACCTTCGTCCTTATCAGCCAGAACAGAATGCAGGCCATATCCGACAAGCGGGCAGAGCTGAGCCTGCACATAAGCCTTTTGGCCGAGCACGAGGTGACGCGTATCATAACTCTGGTGACTGCGGTAGCGGAAAGAATGGGCATCGAAGAATCACAGAACCCTGAACTGAAGGAGCTGGCAAAGGACGTGGCACCTGAGCAGGTCCTGGACAGGATGGAACAGGTGGGGGGGCCGGCGTCCGGAAAAAATCTGTCAGAACGGGAGGTAAAGACCGAAAAGGGAGGTGAGAACCATGAACCAAGCTGACTGGGGCTGGTTTAATTACGGGTTCATCTTTGTAATCATCCTGCTCGTTGTGCTGGTGTTATTCAGCTACATATATTTCAATCCCAGGAAAAAGGGTAAACCACCCAACATAGACAAGAAAGCGGGGGATGAGGGGGAGGATTAACGGGAAATACAGCTTCACAGAAAAGGCTGCTTCCGGCGAAAGCAGCCTTTTTTCATGTCTGATTGTCGCTGAAGATTCCTATTTTCGCTGCATCCGCTCACCGCAGCAGCTCAGTTGGCAGTCTTCCTGGCTGCGGCATTCCTGCAGCACCTGTACTTCAACACCACATTCCTTTCTTGAGCAGCGGTATGTGCTTCCCTTGGCCAGTTCAGACATAGAGCCTCCTTTCAGGTTTCCGGCTGTCTCGCACAGCCCCAAAATTAGAATCAGTTATAAAAAGCATAGTTCAAAAGGATTGAGAGTCAAGGAATAACTCTTTAATGGAATATGAATTGCATTAGCATCTGTACGTTCATTTCCCTTCAACAGGAGCTACCTTGCGCCCTTTTACCCTGGTCTTCCGAGACAGTGATCTGGAAAAAGAATTCCAGAAAGCCAACTACGAAAAAAACCTGCCCCAGATCAGGGTGTGTCTGGCGCTGGGTTTTCTGCTCTATGCCTTGTTCGGAATTCTGGATCATTGGATCATCCCTGACATTGAACAATTTGCCTGGACCGTTCGCTATTACATAGTCTGTCCACTGCTGGTCGGGGTATTCTTTCTAGCCTATTCCGAAATCCGTTATCAGTACATGTATCCGCTGATGGTGCTTGCCGGTTTTATTGCGGGTGTCGGAATTATAGCTATGATCCTGGGAGCGGGTGCGCCGGGGTGCTTCCTCTATTACGTGGGATTACTGCTCTGCCTGATGTTTTATTACACATTTTTCCGTCTGCCTTTCCTCGCAGCGACAGTCCTGTCCTGGACAATCTTTCTTCTTTACGAGGTCATGGTCATCTGGACTAAAAGTATTCCCCTGCCCATTCTGACAAATAACACCTTTTTCTTTATCGCCTTTAACATTACCGGTATGTCTGCCTCTTACTCCATAGAGCGTTACATGCGCCAGGACTTCCTGCAGCGGCGAAAAATACGGGAGCAGACTGAGAACCTGAAGAAGGCTTTGCTGGATGTGGAAAAATCAAGACATGAAGCGGAGGAAATGGCAAAGCTTGATCCTCTTACCAGTCTTTACAACAGGCGTCATTTTTTCTCCATCGCCGAACATGAATTGGCGCGTTACCGGCGGTACCGCCACAGCCTGTCCATTATCATGATCGACCTGGACCACTTCAAGCGCGTAAACGACACCTACGGCCATTTTATCGGTGACCAGGTGTTGCAGGCCCTGGCCGCTGCCATTGATAAGCTGATGCGCAGGGCTGACACACCGTGCCGCTATGGAGGAGAGGAATTTGCCATTCTGATGCCGGAAACCGATCTGGCAGCAGCCCAAAATCTTGGCCGCAGAATCAAGGATGCCATCGAAAGCACCGAGATCGACACCCGCAAAGGCCCGATAAAAGTGACCCTGAGCATGGGAATTGCCTCACTTGACGGTGTCGAGGATGCTTGCATCGAGCAGCTGGTAGAAAGAGCCGATGATGCCCTCTACCAGGCTAAGTATTCCGGCCGCAGTCTCATAAGGATCTGGGATAAATCATCTTCTGCAGAAGCACAGCTGGAACTTCTCACGTGATGCCCTATCAGAAAGGCAGGTCTTTCAGATGCGGCAAAATGGAGTAAGCTCAAGAAGAAACTCTCTTACTTCCTCCCAATCCCTGAGTCCGTAACCTGCCGCCGATTCCACAGCCTCTTCTCCCACAAAAATGCCGAGACCTATCCCCTGCAGAGCGCGAAAGGCGTCTTCATCCGTGGTGTCATCCCCAAGATAAATGGGCAGCACCTCAGGGCTATTCATCTTCAGTATGTCCAGCAGAGAGAGAATGGCTTTTCCCTTGTTCCAGTCTGTGTTGGGGAGCAGCTCGAACATCTTTTTCCCCGCCGTTTTCCGGAGCTGGGGATGGCGGTGGATGGCCTGATCCACCGCCGCTTCAACAAGTGTCACTTCCTGTTCGGCAACCAGCCGATAGTGAACGGTTATAACGAACCGTTTCCTCTCCACGATGGCGCCTTTTACTTCTGCCAACTGCCGTGAGATCTCCTGGTGGGTAAGGTCAAGGGTTGGCAGGCACTGAATGCCGATTGGCTGTTCAACGTGGAGCCCCTTCGGACCGCCAATCTCAAAGCCGTGGCTGCCGGCATAGACGATTGAATCGATATTGACCCGTTGGCGCACATCGGGCAAATCGCGGCCGCTGATGACTCCCACTGTGCATTTTGCCGCTAGTCTGAGCATTGCCCGGTGCATCTCCGGGGTGATCAACGCAGAGTCGGGGGTCGGCGTAATGGGAGCGATGGTGCCGTCATAATCGAGGAAGACGACCAACTGCCTGCCTCTGCCGAGCTGCAGAATTTCCTGCAGATTTGCCAGCGCCGAGGGAAGAGGCGGATGTGGTGTCTGATCAACAAATCCACTGCCTGTACCAGCCATTGATGCTCCTTCTGTCAAACTGTCAGCATAGGGATTACACCCGCGGCATATTAACAGAAAGCCGCTTACCGGCTTCCCGGTAAGCGGCTCAAAAAAGCGATTTTCACCTGTTTCTTCGGTAGCCCGGCTGTCCATAACCTGAGATTAATCGGAGATCTGATCAAAGATTATAAACCCGTGACTTTGTGCGCCAGGAGATTTCTCTCTAAGCTTACCTTTTCGGAAACAGGTTATGTTAACTATAGCTAATATTGGTGGGGTGTCAATTGTCTACCCGGATAAATTTGTCCATGGCTGCAATCGCCTGATTTTACTTGATGGGGCCGGTGAAGTGGTGTAAAAATTACCCGTCGCTAACTTCTTAAGGACTTATGCAATAAAAGGAGGAGTCATGCAGGTCAGAAGTTATTTATTTGCTTTGGTTGCCGGAATGTTGTTGGCAGGAACGGTCCATGCCGAAGAAGTAAATCCGGTGGTGGGCAAAGTGGGGGATTTTGTTCTGCGTCAGGCCGACCTGGAAAGAGTTATCGCCAATCTGACACCGGAGGCGCAGCAGAAATTCCAGGGGGAGCAGGAGCAGGCGAGTCTCGTCAACCAGATCCTGTTGACCAAAGCCCTGGCAGCCAAAGCGCGAAAAGAAGGCTTCGAACGGAAGCCGGAGGTAAAGGAGCAGCTCAGCTACATTATTGACCAGTTCCTGGGACAGGAATACCTGCGCAAGGTGGTGACGGCAAATGTGGAAGTGCCGGACGCAGAGCTGAAAAAATATTACCAGGAGCACGAGAAGGACTTCGTAGTTCCCGAGAGGGTCAAGGTCAGGCATATCTACTTTGCGGCGGAAAAAGACGCGACTGCCGAGGTGAAGGCTCAAGCCAGGGCAAAGGCGGAGAAAATAGCAGCGCAACTGAAAAAAGGGGAAGATTTTGCCAAGCTGGCCGGTGAAAGTTCCGAAGATGCCGAATCGTCAGCCAACGGAGGGGATCTGGGTTACCTGACCCCCGGCAAGACCAACTCCGAGGAATTCGAGAAGGCGGCGTTCAGCCTGAAGGCGGGGGAGGTTAGTCCGGTGGTGGAGACCCCCTTCGGTTACCATATCATCAAGGTTGACGAACGCCAGGAAAAGCGGACGGCAACATTTGAAGAGACCAAAGATTATATCAGCTCCACATTGAAGGCGCAGCTGGAGGAGAAAAAGGCCAGGGAATTTCTCGACGCGGTAGCCAAGGAGGGGGGGCTGCAGGTTTTCCCAGGCAAGAAGGCAGAGGAGAAAAGCGGGAAATAACCATAACCCTATGAACGTGAAATGGCCTGCCAGTGTGCAGGCCATTTTTGCTGTGTTTGCAAAAATGACCCGCTTTTGGCGGTTTTTTTGTGTCCGGTGGTTCCCCTGAACAGAGGTCAGTACAATAAACCAAGGAGTGACATTGACAGGACAAAAAGAGAAAATAAACTGTATTAATAAAAGACTATTAATTTAATGGAGGCGGATATGAAAAACACTCTTTCTGCAATAGCGCTCCTTTCTTTTTTTATTATGGCCGGCTGCGGTACTACCGGCGGCACTGCTTCTGTCGGGGCACTTGGCGGCGCGGCAGCTGGTGGAGGGGTGTATGAGTATCGGCTGCATAAGGCAAAGGAGAGAATAGAGAGCGAACACAAGGCGGGAAAAATGGACGACAAGGAGTACAACGCCCGCAAGGACGAGATTGAACGGTTGCAGCTGCTCAGATAACGCCTGCAGGTCTAATATTATGGGGAAGCGGCATGGACCAAATGAAATATATCTGCATCTTTGCTTTATACGCGTGTCTTGTCGGCTGTTACGCCATGCATCCCTCCAGCGGCGGAGGCGGGGCGACGGAACTGGCAGAGGATGCCAGAACCGTTGATCCTGAAGACATTGCCCTTCCTTTCGGCTATCGCATCGAGGCGGTTGCTATGGGACTGACCTTTCCCACCGGAGTGACCTTTGACGAAAAGGGGAACATTTATGTGGTGGAGGCGGGATATTCCTATGGCGAGGTATGGGAAACCCCCCGGCTTCTTCGCGTCAGGGACGGGCAGCTGGAGGTAATCGCCGAGGGGGGTAAAAACGGACCGTGGACAGGAGCTACCCGCCACGGAGGGGCCTTCTTTGTTGCCGAAGGGGGTGAGCTCAACGGGGGCAGGATTCTGCGCATCACCGATGACGGCAAGATAGCTGTAATTGCCGACCAGCTTCCTTCCCGTGGTGACCACCACACCAACGGCCCTGCCGTGGGGAATGACGGGCTGATCTACTTCGGCATCGGCACGGCCACCAACTCCGGCATCGTCGGCGAGGACAACCTTCGCTTCGGCTGGCTGAAACGTTACCCGGATTTTCACGATACTGCCTGTCGCGACGTCAGACTTGCCGGTGAAAATTTCCGGACCAAGGATGTGGTCAAGGGGGAAGGTGAGGTTGCAACCGGGGCCTTTGTTCCGTTTGGCACGACCACCAGTAAAGGCCAGGTGATAAAGGGACGAGTTCCATGCAACGGAGCGATTCTCAGGGTGAAGCCGGAGGGAGGGGATTTGGAGCTTGTTGCCTGGGGCTTCCGCAACCCCTTCGGGCTTGCTTTTTCCCCAGATGGAGAGCTGTTCGTTACGGATAACGGCTACGACGACCGGGGGAGCAGACCGGTTTTCGGCGCAGGAGACCCGTTGTGGCTGGTGAAACAAGGCACCTGGTATGGCTGGCCCGACTACAGCGCCGGACTGCGGCTGGACGAGGGCAATCAATTCAAACCGTTCCTCCATGAAAAACCGCGGCTCCTGCTCTCAGAGTACCCGAACCATCCCCCAATCCGGCGGCCATCCTTCCGGTTCATGCTTCGGCAAATGGTTTCGACTTTTCCCGCAGCGACAACTTCGGCCATCGGGGAGAGGCATTTGTGGCCGAGTTCGGGGATCAATCGCCGCCGACCGGCAAGTCTCTCGGGGCAGTGGGATTCAAGGTAGTGCGGGTGGATGTACGAACCGGGGTGATTCATGAATTCGCCGCCAACAAGGGGAAAACGACAGGGCCTGCATCGGCTCAAGGCAGTAAGGGATTAGAGCGCCCCGTTGCCGCCCGCTTCGATCCGTCGGGAGAAGCGCTCTACGTGGTGGATTTCGGGATCCTTAAGGAGACGGCAAAGGGTACCGTGCCACAGCAGAAAACCGGAGTGTTGTGGCGAATAACGCGGGAACTGAAATAGTCAGACAGTACCGTCGATTGAAGAAATGTTAGGGGGCAAGATGCGGCTGATTCCACTGCTGGTCATATCGCTTCTCTTTCTGTCTGCTTGCGGCACTCCCCGGCGTGGCGAAAACGTTGCCGGCCCATTGACTCTTGCCTCAGAGAAGGAAGTCAGAGGGGAAAGATATTTCATGACCTACTGCAACAAGTGTCATCCCCTGGGGGAGAGCGGCGTCGGCCATGCACTGAACAACAAACCTCTGCCCGGCCCTCTGATAAGAACCAGGTCCGCCTGGGAGCGGGAGCGATGCCTGCTTTTTCCAAGGAGTTTCTTCCCGACGAGAAACTTGACGACCTCATAGTCTATCTGCAGACCCTGAGAAAGCACTGATCCGAATGGGACAGGACGACGTACGGCACAAGGAAAACCGGGAGCGGGTATTCTGGCAGGAGTTCAGCGTGCCGTGGCGCTTCCCGGTGATCTACACCAGAAATGTCTTTGCCCCTGCCAATAATGCACTGGCGACCGTTTTCCAAGCTGCCGGTCCGGTCCCGGTTCTTGCCATTGCCGATAGTGGCGTTGCCGAGGCAAATGACGGACTGGCCGATGCTGTCCAAGCTTACGCATCAAGCCATAGGAGCGCACTGAGGCTGCTCTCTCCTCTTCATGTCCTTCCCGGCGGGGAGAAATGCAAGAATGGGTCGGCCCAGGTGGATCGGCTGCACCGCCTTTTCCATAAGCACAAACTTTGTCGTCATTCGGTGGTGCTGGCCATCGGCGGCGGAGCATTCCTTGATATGGCCGGTTATGCTGCCGCTACGGCCCATCGGGGCTTGAGGCTGATTAGGCTGCCGACGACGACACTGGCCCAGAACGATGCAGGCATCGGCGTCAAGAACGGATACAACTCCTTCGGCAGGAAAAACTGGGTCGGCACCTTCGCTCCCCCCTTTGCCGTCATCAGCGATCTGAACTTCCTCAGCACCCTGCCGAAGCGGGAGAGTCGGGCAGGACTTGCCGAGGCAGTAAAGGTGGCGGTGATAAAGGACGCCGGTTTCTTTCAACTGCTGTCCGGACAAAGGAAAAAGCTGGCAGCCCTTGAACTGCAGCAGATGGAGGAAATGATTATCAGGTGTGCCGCACTGCACCTGGAGCATATGGCTGCAGGGGACCCCTTCGAGCAGGGATCGGCACGTCCACTCGACTTCGGCCACTGGTCTGCCCATGCACTTGAGGAGGCGAGCGGTGGGAGATCCTCCATGGCGAGGCGGTGGCCATGGGAATGGCTCTGGATTGTCTCTATGCAGCAGAAAAAGGGCTCCTGAGGGAAAAGGAACGGGATCAGATCATCCACCTGCTCCAGGACCTTGGCTTCAGGCTGTCCCATCCGGTCCTGGCGAAACTGGACCTGGAAGGAGCTCTCGACCGTTTCCGCCAGCACCTGGGCGGAACGCTTTGCATAACCCTTCCGCTCGGTATCGGCTGCCGGGCTGAGTTTCACCAGATGGACCTGGAGGTCCTGCACAGTTCAAGGGACCGGCTGATGGCCTTCCCATAAAGGATGACGATGCGACAGAATATCAAACCAACGGCAATGGAGCTTCTGGAATGGGACTTTGTCAAGTGCCGTTCCCGACTGCTGGAGATCGCCGCCTTCATCGATCGCATCGATCGCTTCGGGGGAAGTGAAGAGGCACGGAAGGATTTCCGATACCGGGCCATTTTTCAGGCCCTGGGAATCATCTCCTCCGGTAAACAGAACCGGGTCAGGGAGATCCTGTTGCTCCTGAGCGATCCCACTTTGCAGCCCCTGGAGGACGTGTTGCCGCTGGAAATAGCGCAGGGTGCGTGGAGGAATGTTCCCGGTGATCATTGAGCCGCACATCCACATGGTTTCCCGCACCACTGACGATTACCGGGCCATGGCCATGCATGGGATCGCCATCGTCACCGAGCCCGCCTTCTGGCCCGGATATGACCGGAGAACTGCCGCAGGATTTGCCGATTACTTTGAACAGCTGACGGTCGCGAACCGGTTCGGGCGGCAAAGTTCGGCATCAGCCACCATTGCTGGCTCGGCCTCAATCCCAAGGAAGCAGTCGATCTCGGCCTGGCTCTGGAGGTCCTGGAGATCCTGCCGGAATATCTTGATCGGCCGACGGTCCTGGGCATTGGCGAGATCGGCCTGAACCGCAATGGCCGCAACGAGATCAAGGTGCTGGAGTGGCAGGTGGAGCTGGCGGCAAGGCGAAATGAGCTGATCCTTGTTCATACTCCCCATCTGGAAGACAAGCTGAAAGGGACCCGTCTTATTCTCGATATAGTCGGTGCCGATTCCCGCATTTCCACCGACAGGGTGCTTATCGACCACGCCGAGGAACACACCGTCGACCTGATCCTTGAGAAGGGCTTCTGGGCCGGCATTACCCTCTATCCCCACTCCAAATGCTCTGCCGACCGGGCGGTGGACATCCTTGAGACCTCAGGTTGCGAACGGATCTGGCTGAATTCTGCCGCCGACTGGGGGGTTAGCAATCCCCTGGCGGTGGTCGAGGCAGGAGAGGAGATGCGGCGTCGCGGCTTCAGCGAGGAGGCCATAAACGGTGTGCTATTCCGCAATCCCGCCGCCTTTCTCGGCCAATCCCCACGGTTCAAAGTCCAGTGCTGACCTACTGCACCAATATCCACCCCGGCCACAGCTGGGACGAGATTGTGACCAAGGTCTGGCCTCAGGTGCTGCAGGTGAAGGAAGTGGTTGCTCCCGATGCTGCATTTCCGGTCGGCCTTCGGGTCTCGGCACTTGCGGCCCGGCAGGTCACTCCGGCCGCAGCAAGGAGATTCGCCGACTGCTGTGCCGATGACGGGTGCTTTATCCCCACCATCAACGGCTTTCCCCATGGGCAGTTTTATGGCACTCCGGTCAAGGAAGGGGCCTATCTGCCAGACTGGCGCAGTCCGGAGAGGGTCCGGTATACCATGGACCTGATCCGGCTGCTCAGACTCTGGCTCCCCCCCTCCCTGACCGGTTCCATCTCCACCCTGCCCATCGCCTACGGCCGGTATATGTGCAGGGACGATCTGGGGGTGGTGCGGAAAAACCTGCTGACAGTGCTCAGGGAGCTGGAGTTGTCCGCCTCGGCCGGAAAACCGGTCATCCTGGCCCTGGAACCGGAGCGGGGTGCCTGCTGGAAACTGCGCGGGACGTGGCCCACTTCCTGGAAGCGATGGCCTTTCCTGCCGATCTGCGTCGGCTGATGGGCGTCTGTTTCGATTGCTGCCATGCTGCCGTTCTCCATGAGGAACCACGGCGAGCCTTTTCTTTGCTGGGCGAGGCGGGCATAGCCGTGGCAAAGGTTCATCTTTCCTCGGCAGTACGTCTCGCCACGAATCATCTCCAGGCAGCGGCACTGTTCGGAGATGATTGTTACCAGCACCAGACGAGTGTCAGGAGCCATGCCGGTACCGTCCATTTTTCCGACCTGGCGGATGCCATCCGTGATGTACCTCTACTCCGGGGTGAGTGGCGCATACACTACCATCTCCCCATCTACGACAGCGGCAACGCCTCTACGGGACAACAAACGACTTCATCGGCGAGGTGCTCACCTGGCTCCGCCCCAGGCCCTTCTGGAAATCGAGACCTACACCTACGAAAATCTTCCGCCGAAGTTGCGCCAGGGTGGCGTGATCGAATCCATTGCCCGGGAGTTCGCCTGGCTTGGGGGAAAGCTGTGAAACGGACAGTGGTCATCAATGTTGCCGGCCTCAGTTCCTCCCTTCTTGGACCCCATACGCCAAGGATCAATGAACTTGCCGACAGCGTTTCCCGGATCCATCCGGTCTGTCCTGCAGTAACCTGCAGCATGCAGGCGACCTTTCTTACGGGAAGGCTGCCGGCGCAACACGGCATCGTCGGCAACGGCTGGTATTTTCGCGATCTGGCCGAGGTTTTTTTCTGGCGCCAGTCGAACCGGCTCATTCAGGGGGAAAAGATCTGGCAGGTGGGGCGGACCATAAATACGGCCTTCACCTGCGCCAACAGTTTCTGGTGGTACAACATGGCCACTGATGCGGACTGGAGCGTTACCCCCCGTCCCGTATACTGTGCCGACGGGCGAAAGCTGCCCGATTGCTATACCCAGCCGCCGCACCTGCGGCAGGTCTTTACCAGGCGCTTCGGCACCTTCCCCCTTTTTCGCTTCTGGGGTCCCGCCACCTCCATCGCCTCGACCCGGTGGATCGGCGATGCTGCCATGGCCATTGAAGAGCTCTATTCCCCGGTCCTTCATCTGGTATATCTACCTCACCTGACTACGTCCTGCAGAAGGTGGGGCCGGAAGGATCGATCCATGGAGATCTGCGGGAGTTGGACGAAGCCTGCGGCAGACTGCTCGACTTCTTCCGGAACCGTGGCTGCCGCGTCATCGTTCTCTCCGAGTACGGTATTTCTGCCGTTGACCGGCCGGTCCATCCCAACCGCATCATGCGGGAGGCAGGCCTGCTGTCGACTAAAACGGACCTGGGGCGGGAATATCTCGATCCTGGGGCCAGCCGGGCGTTCGCCGTGGCTGATCACCAGGTTGCCCATGTCTATGTTCGCCAGAAAAGGGATGTGGAGGGGGTGGCCTCCCTGTTTCGCCAGGTGCCGGGGATCGAGCACGTTCTCGACTCATCGGAAGAAGGAGTGGGGGCTGGGGCACGGCCGGTCGGGAGAGTTGGTGCTGGTTGCCGGTAAGGGGAGCTGGTTCAGTTACTACTTCTGGATGGATGACGGGAAAGCACCCGATTACGCAAGGACGGTAAATATCCATGCCAAGCCTGGCTACGACCCGTGCGAGTTGTTCTTCGACCCCAAACTGAAATTTCCGGCGTTGACGGCGGGGCTCTCCCTGTTAAAGCAGCGGATGGGGTTGAGGACGCTGCTGGATGTGATACCAATCGATGCCGGACTCGCAAAAGGTTCACACGGCAGGATTCCCGAAGATTCCGGAGAACTGCCGCTGCTCCTGTCCTCGGACCCACATCTGCTCAACTCTGACAGCGTGGCGGCCCAGGATGTATTTCATGTCATCCTCGATCATGTATTCAGGGAGTGAAGCCATGAAGCCTGTTCGTATCTATCTCGAATTGTGCAGAGTCAGCAATCTGCCGACGATCTGGATCAACACCCTGGCCGCATGTCTGCTGTCGGGCAACTGGCAGCTGAAGAAGATATTCCTGCTACTGCTCGCCTTTTCATTAATGTACTGCGGCGGCATGGCCATGAACGACTGGCTTGATGCCGATATGGATCGTCAGACACGACCCGACCGGCCGATCCCGTCCGGCAGGATCAGTGCAGACGAGGCCAGGATCTGCTGGCTATCCCTCTTTGCCGTGTCACTTTGCCTTTTTTTTGCGGCCGGGGGCTATATCGCCTTCTGCGCCGCCGTAATCCTGCTGCTCTTCATCACAACCTACAACCTGGGGCATGGTTTTTCACCCCTTGCCGCCATCCCCATGGCCGGTTGCCGCTTCATGATCTATATGATCAGCGGCATTGTCTGCGCCGGAAAGCCGAACCTTGTGCTCGTACTTCTGGCTGCGGTGCAGTTCGGCTACATTCTTTACCTCACCATCAAGGCCCGGCGGGAAAAAGAAAACGGTCAGATCTTATCCAAAATTCCCCTTTTTCTTGCCGGAGTGCCTCTCGTTGATGGTGTCGCCATGGCCCTCACCATGGGTATCGTTTGGCTTCTGGCCGGTTTTGCCGGGGGCATTGCCACCCTGGCCGCCCAGGCGAAAATAAGGGGCGACTAGACTGAGAACCGGACAACAGCCGCAACAGCTTGAAATGGCGTCCGTTGCTGCCATACTGTTCATATAAAATATTCCTAAGGAGACTGGTCATGGAAAAAGCGATGTTCTGCAGACAGTGCGAACAGGCGGCCCAGGGAGTGGGTTGCGAGGTGATGGGCAATTGCGGCAAGAATCCCCAGGTCGCCGCCCTGCTGGACCTGATGATCCATGGACTCGAAGGGGTCGCAGTCTATGCCCACCGGGCGCGGGAATTGGGGGCGAAGGACCCGGAAGTGGACCGGTTCATGCTCGATGGTCTTTTCACCAGGGTTACCAATGTGAACTTTGACCCGGAAGATATTGCCGGCCGCCTGCGGCGATGTTACCAGATGAAGGAACAGGCGCGGTCCTTGTTCGAGAAGGCTTACCAGGAACGGAAAGGGAGAAGCCTCCGGAGTTCCATAGCGGGCCTGCGGCATGGCAGCCTGCGGGAGATACGGCAGGGCTGATCACCCAGGGCCGGCAATACGGGGTCTTGACCTGGCACCAGGACCCGGATACGCTGTCGGCCCTGGAGCTGGTCCTCTACGGTCTGCTAGGTATGGGGGCGTTTGCCTGGCACGCGGCCGAACTGGGCAAGGAAGATGATGAAATCTATGCCTTTATCCACCGGGCCCTGTCGGCTGCGGCTGATCGCCGGACCACCCTTCAGGATTTTGTGCCGCTTGCGCTGGAATGCGGCAAGATGAACCTCCGCACCATGGAGCTCCTTTACCAGGGGCATGCCGAGCGTCTTGCCGATCCGGAGCCGATGAAGGTAAATCTGGGAACCCGTGGCGGCAAGGGAATCGTCGTTTCAGGGCACGACCTGCCCATGCTGGAAGAGATCCTGAAACAGAGCGAGGGAAAGGGGATCAATGTCTACACCCACGGCGAGATGTTACCGGCCAACGGTTACCCGGGGCTGAGAAAATACTCCCATTTCGCCGGCCACTTCGGCACCGCCTGGCAGAACCAGACCAGGGAACTCCCTGATTTCCCCGGTGCGATCATCTTCAATACCAACTGCATCCAGCGCCCCGACCCCTCCTATACCGACCGGCTTTTCACCTGGGGAGAGGTGGCCTTGCCCGGCATTACCCATCTGGAGGGGTTCGATTTTTCGCCGGTGATAGAAAAAGCCATGCAGCTTCCCGACCTGCCGGAAAAGCCGGGACAGGAGATCCTGGTCGGCTTCGGCCATGAGGCGGTTTTCAAGGTGGCCGGGGCAGTGGTGGACGCGGTAAAAACAGGTGCTATCCGCCGCTTTTTCCTCATCGGTGGCTGCGATGGGGCCAAGCCGGGACGCAACTACTTCACCGAGCTGGCACAACAGGTGCCCAAGGACTGTGTGATTCTGACCCTTGCCTGCGGCAAGAACCGTTTCAACCGGCTGGAATTCGGCGATATTGGCGGCATTCCCAGACTGCTGGACGTGGGGCAGTGCAACGACGCCTATTCGGCCATCCGCATCGCCCTTGCCCTGGCCGAGGCCTTTGAATGCGGGGTCAATGAACTGCCGCTGTCCATGATCCTCTCCTGGTACGAGCAGAAGGCGCACGTCATCCTCCTGACTCTTCTCCATCTGGGGATTAAGGGCATCCGGCTCGGCCCCTCCCTGCCCGCGTACGTTTCTCCGGGGGTACTGGATTTCCTCGTCCAGAACTATGATCTGGGGCCGACCACCACTGCCGAAAACGACCTGCGGCAGGCCCTTGGCGCATAGTGAAAAAATAGGGGGCAGTCCTTTCCTCGATTGAATTTTGCGTTATTATTTAATGCATTGCCATGATTATAAAAACAGGAGGGACTGATGAAACATCCATATGCTAAAGTTGCGGCTGCCATCGCTGTTGTACTGGCGCTGGCGGCTACCTCTGTTGCGGCGCCGGCGGTCTTCCACGTGGATCGGGAATTTTACCCGTTCTATCCGTCGCTTATCAAGTGGAACAAGTCGCCGGCGGAGTTTACTCCACCGGCCGACTGCGGCGGCTGCCATGAAAAACAGTTCCGGGAGTGGAACGGCTCCGTGCACCAGCTTGCCTTCCTTGACCCGGTCTACCAGGGGGAGCTGAACAAGGCGGTCAAGGCGGTGGGGCATGAGGTTACCCGCCAGTGCGAGGGTTGCCACTCCGCGGCGGGCATGGTAACCGGCGAAATTAAAGGGCCGGGACTGGCCGGCTTGAGCCCCATGGCCCTGGGGGGCGTCTCCTGCGATATCTGCCATTCCATCAGCGACACTACCCACTGGCAGACCCCATCCCATGAGCCTGAAAACGGCTCGATGATCCTCAGTCCCGGTCTTTCCGGCAAGGAGGGAACCGATCTCGTCAAGCGCGGACCGTGGAAGCCTTCTGCCGATTGCGGCGGTGGCTTCCACAAATGCGAAGAGTCTTCGCTGCACCAGCAAGCCGACCTCTGTGCCTCCTGCCACCAGGTCTACCATTACGATGCCCATTTTCCCCTGGAAGCCACCTACCTGGAGTGGAAACATGGCCCCTATGCCCAAAAGTCAATCCTCTGCCAGGACTGCCACATGGTGGATACCGCCACCTTCAAACGCACGGCCGATGAATTCAGAAAGCCGGAAAGGGGTGAATACCACCACTACTTCAATGGCGCCAATTATCTCCTCTATTATCTGGCCGGGGCTGCGGCCGAGAGAACGGGTGACAGGGAGCTGGTCGCATCCCTGAAGGAAAAATACCAGATGGCGGTGGAGCATCTGAAGAGTGCCGCAGCACTGGAGATGACGCCGGTTTACCGGGCAGGGCAGCTCAGTGAGCTGAAGGTCAGGGTAAAGAATATCCGCGCCGGACACAACCTGCCCACCTCCCTGACCAACGTGCGGCAGATGTGGCTGGAGATAACGGCAAAAGACGAGAAGGGCAAGGTGGTATTGGCCAGCGGCGCCGTTCAGAAGGCCGGCGCCTTGCCGGAAAACACCCGCATCTTCAATTCGGACGGTATGGGAAAGGACTTCCATTTTGCCGTGGATCCATGGGTGGTAACGGCCTTTTCCCGCCACGATACCATTCCTCCCCACGGCTACAAGGACGTTTTCTACGGCATGAACGGGGCGAAGGGGGCGAAGAAGGTAACGGTGGAGGTAAAGCTGCGCTATCGCCAGGCTGATCAGAAGGTGGCGGAGTCGCTTCTGGCCGCGGTGCCCAAGGACATGAATCTGAAGGAGATTTACGGCCTGGAGAAGGTGCCGCAGCTGCCGGTGGTAGATATGATCATGGAGCGACAGACCTTCCAGGTAAGGAAATAGGGTTACAGCTGCTCGATGAGCTCTATCCCGCGGTGCTCCACTTCAATCAGCTCGATTACCACCTCGTGGCCCGAAGATTTCAGTTGCAGCCCTCTGACCTTGACCGGAAAGGCACTGCTGACCTGCCAGGCGGCAATTTTCTGATGGGAATCGTTGTGGAGAATGATGCTGATGGTGCGACGCTCGATGGTCTGAGGTTTGACACTGCACAGCCACTTGTAAAGATCGGTGCCGAAAGTGAGCATGCCGCCTGATAGAACCAGGTTAGCCGTCTGCAGTTTCAGCTTTTCCCGATCGTGGAGGGCCAGGTCTTCCTGGTCAAGGGTAACCTGCGAAAATCCGGCAAAGATACCATGGCTCTCCACAAGGTATCTGAATTGGGAAAACGGCATTTCACCATCCATATGATTGCTCTCCTCGGGTAACGGGTAATGATTAAATTAAGATAATCTTATCATAAATGTCTGGCAAATCAGCTGCACATATGGGAAAAAGAGGAACTTAAAGGTATCGGTAGTGCTGAAGTAACAAGTTATCAGTGACTATTGTTGTGATGAAAGGAGGAAACAATGAAACGAGCTGTTTTGATCATTCTGCTGTTGTCCATTGGTGTACTGTCTGCGGTTGCGTTTGCCGCAACGCCGAAAAATCCGGGTCCCGAGATCATCAACCTGAAAATGGGGGTGATGATACTGCCTTTTTCCCACAGGAAGCACCAGCAGGATCTGAACAATGAATGCTTTCACTGCCACCCGAAAAAAACCGGCGGTAAGATCGACAACTGGAACAAGGAAACTGCCCACCAAATCTGCATCAGCTGTCATGATCTGGAAGAAAAAGGACCAGTGGAATGCAAGCAGTGCCATAAGAAATAATTGCTCGGACTGGCTGAGCTAGTAGTTAGATAACATTGCAAGAGGCTGCCCGTTACCGGCAGCCTCTTTTTTTATGCCTGATCGACAATTGCCGCCCAGTCAGGGGGCAACTTGGTTTCTATCTCTCCCAAGATGTCGGCCCCCTCCTCGCTTTCCTTGACACAGTGGAAAACACGCCCCACCAGATCCCTGGCTTGCTGCCAGTCCAGGTGCATTTGTTCCGCCACGGCGGAGAAGAAATCGTCGATGGACAGCTGGACCGGCGCCTGCTGCTGGCCGCGCAAGGTGGCGAAATCCAGCTCCGGGGGGAGGATGTTGGTCAGTTCCCTGGCCCAGTCTTCGTCAATCTTGCTCGCCAGGACCCCGAGAACGGTCTTGATGGCGGAGTCAGCAGCTTTTTCATCATTGATGAAGGGAAGTTCCATAACCTGATTCATGTAGCTGCGATAGTCCATTGGTGCCTCCTTTTAAGGTTATTCCAGCTGGTAGACCTGCAGAATCCTGCGGAACGACGGGGACGAAAGTGAGACTTCAGGCAGATACTCGCCGATCAATTCCCTGCTCCAGTGCTGGCCGGTACGGCGATGCTCCTCCCCGGTGGTGAAACGGTAGCGGTAATAGAGCGCCCGCACCTTAAGCGGGGGCTTGTCAGGGAACGGGTTCTTCTTCAATAGTCCCAGCACTTGCCGGTCCCCCTGAAGAAGCTTGGCCAGGAAATGAATAAACCACAGCGGCCGGGACCGGGAAGGCATGGCCGCAAACCACATCAGCCAGTCGAGACGCAGATGGTAGGGGGCGATGAGCGGCGGTATCCCCTGCGGGTCCCCCGGTTTGCCGCGGAATTCATACTCCACCCAGCCGCTCGCAGTGCCGGGTGCGTTATCGGCCGTTCCCTCGACAACGATTTCGTAACGCTCACGGGTAATGCTGCCAAAGGCGCCATAGGTGTTAACCAGATGGAAGGGGTCAAAGCTGGTGTTCATGATCTGGGCCGGTGAGATCATGTTCAGCACCGGCTGGATGCTGCGGATTGCCACCAGAATCGCAACTCCCCAGCAGGCGGCATCGAACAGCGGCGGTGGCGGTGCAAGAGGTGGAACCTCCAGCGCAGGAATGGAAGCTGGCCGGTGGTGACAGTGGAAAAGCAGAGGATGAAGGCAAGCCAGTTGAGCCAGGCAAAATTACCGCTGACGATGATGAAAAAGAGAAAGGCGGCAGAGACGGCGCCGCCCGTCACTGCCAGCGGTTGGGGAGCGAAGTAGAGACAGGGCATGATCAGTTCGGCCAGATGATTGAAGGCAACTCCCCATCGCCGCAGCACGGCAGGGAGGAGATGGAAAAAACGGCTGACGGGGTTCGGCATGGGCTGGGTTTCGAAGTGGTAGTCCAGGCAGCTCAGGTCACGCCAGCATGGGTCACCGCGCATCTTGATCAGCCCGGCGCCGAACATGACACGAAACAGGACCCAGCGGTAGAGCCAGATGATGACAATGGGCGCTCAACGCCGACCGGTCCGAGAAAGATGGCGAGGAAACCGCATTCAAGAAGGAGAGATTCCCAGCCGAAGGCGTAGAAATCCTGACCGATATTGACATAGGACAGATAGATGGCCCAGAGCAGAAACCAGACGATCATTGATACAGGTGTTCCATATGCCTCGGAGAGGCCGGTCATTGCCGCAAGGGAGAGACCGGTGCCAAGCCAGGCAAAGAGTTGGAAGGCCCGGTCAGAGGGAAACAGGTAAAAGATGCTGGGGGCGGAACGGAACGGTACCAGCTGCATGTAGTGGGTAGCCGGTAACAGCCCCTTCTGGCCGCACAACGGCCGGAACTGGTTGAGTGCCACCAGAAAGCCCATCAGATAAATCAAGCCCAGACCCCGTTGCAGCAAGAGCCTAGGCAACCAGTATTCCGAGGATTCCATGGAAACCTCCGGAAGGCACAGCCGGGAGAAAATCGGTAATCAGGCTGCTGTTTTACCAGACCGATATCAGGCAAGCAGAGGTCTCGCTGCACCCGGCCTGTTCCAGAACATCTTCGATGAATTTATGGTAGTCCATTTCATCCTTCCTTACGTTCGATTTTCCCTTGGCCTATTAAAAAAGCATAACATAGCCGTGATGACGGTCAACGGCCGGCAAGGCCGGGAATCAGGTCCCCGGTGACAATAATCACATATTAAAGGGGTTCTTTGTCGGTATCCTGAAGCAACGGTAAAACCGCTACAGTGCAAGGAGACGACAAATGTTGAAAAAAATGACACACATGGTTTTCCCCATGATCCTCATGCTGCAGGCCTGCTTATTCACATATGCCCATGCCGATGCCTCTGCCGCCGTTGTGCCTGAAAGAAGGGAAAACGGTATGCTGTATAAAGCAAACTGCGCCATCTGCCATGGACAGGCCAAACGTGGCCAAGCCAGCTCGCTGATCGAGAATGCCATCAGGAAAAACACCGGAGGAATGGGCTCGCTCAGGTTTCTGACCCAGGAGCAGATACGGACCATAGCTGATTTCTGATTACCGAAGGCTTGATTGATAAAAAAATTTAATTAGATATAATCCTCTTAGAATTCGCACTTCCAAGGGGATTTTTTTATGCGCCGAGATTGGCTGAAATTGCCACTCCCCATCATCATCCTGGTGCAACTGCTAGCCATTGACGGTCAGTGTGAAAGCCTTCCCCAAGAACTCAACCTTTCCCGCATGGATGCCATAAAAATGGCCATGACCAGCAACATCGAGGTTCATAACGAATCTCTTTCCTCATTCATGGCAGAACTTGATTCCATCCGCAGCCGCAGCATTTACAACCCGCTACTGACACTTTCCGCAAACAGCGGCATAAATGCTTCACCGGGAGAGCCTTTTCGAACCAGAAACACCCAGACCACCATCGGACTTTCCCAGAACCTTCCCACTGGCGGGAGTGTTTCCGTTTCCACCCAGACCGGTTACACTACCGCCGAATCGGAAGACCCGGAATTGACCAGCAGGGACTGGCAGACATCTCTGGGGCTTAACCTGAGTCAGCCGCTGTTACGCAATGCAGGCAGGGAAACGAACGAATTTTCCATTTTTGCTGCCGACAGCAATCTACAGGATGCCGTGGAGAGGTTTCGCTCCATCATTATCGATACGGTTCACGCCGTCGTCACGTCCTACAACCGTCTTTACACCCTGCGTCGGATTCTGGAGACGCGCAAGGCTGCCCTTGCTTCTGCTGAAATGTTGCTTGAAGGTGTCAGGCAGAAGGTAACCCCGGAAACACCACTGGCCATGGAGGTGGCAGATGCCGATTTTGCCGTTGTTCAGCGTCGCAAGGAGCTGGTGGAGGCGGAACGCAATGTAAGGACCATGAGGCAGGCTTCCGTTATCTTATCGGTCAGGAAGGGAAAGCCACCATAATCCCCGTTGATCCACCCTCCCGTGAGGAGCCGCAGGAGACGGAGGAACAGGCTGTAGTGGCTGCACTCGATCTACGTCCCGAACTGCTGCAGTTACAAATTTCATATAATGTGGCGCAGGTGCAGGAGCGCATCGCAAGGCGGCAGGCGTGGCCCGAACTTTCCCTGACCGGCAGCGGCGGACTTAACGGCACTGGTGAGACGATGAGCAAAAACTGGAAGGAGATCATTGACGGCAGAAGACGATTTTGGACCGTCGGCATGCAGTTCAGCTATCCCATCGGCAATACGGCAGCCGTCAATGATTACCGCAGGAGCAAGATCAGGACCGAACAGTTGCTAAACCAGATCAGGTCGCTCAGCTGGAGGATCCGCAATGAGGTAGAGTCGGACATGCGGGCGTTGATTTCTGCCCGATTGCAGGTGCGGATGGCCGACATGTCCTTGAGGATAGCGGAGAAGCGTCTTGAAGAATACCGCAGGAACAATCAGGCCGGTACAAGCACAGTTCAGGATGTGATCAATGCGCAAAACGATCTGACCTTTGCCAGAAATTCACAGGTGGATGCGGTGGAAACCTTTGCCGGCGCGGTGTCAAGGCTCTGGAGGGACATGGGCACGCTTTTAGATCATCACGGCATTAAAATAGATGCTGAGCATGTTGGGAAAATAGCAAGAAAGGCAGCCCTGAAAGAGGAATCGACGCGGGAGGGGCTGGGCCTGCAACTACCCGACCTGGAATGGGCCATGGAAGCCTTCAGGGCCAAATGATAATCAGGCTAACATGACAAAACCCGAAACCCAAATACCATCCCAAGCGGGATCCATATGGGCAGAGCCAGGCCGGGCATGTTTCAGTCCCAGCAGGAGGATGTCCTGATTATGGCCGCCATGGTTCTCGTCTACCTGCTGGTAGCACTCCATAATCTGGGCAGCTTCAAGGTGCCTGCCACCGTCTGGCAACCCTTGCGGAAGGGAGAATCACTGGTCCTTGATCTGGGGCGTGTGGTTCCCGTTTCCAGGATCTATTATTACTGCGGTATCAACGACAAGCGATTTCAGCAGCCAAGCTTTTCCCTTGATTATGAAACAAAGGGCATATTCCGCCCCTTGGCCCATTTCGAAAAGAATGACTGCAATATCTGGAAGTTCCAGGACGCAGGTGTTACGACCTCCCGACTGCGAATAGTAGCGGATACTGCCGGCGGCGCCCTGAATGAACTGGTCGTTCTGGAAAAGGGAGCGCAGGTCCCGCTGGCCGGGGTGAGGATTTCGGCTCTTAACTCCGCCGGCACTGAACCGCAGCATCTGCTGGATGAGCAGTCTACCTTCGAAGCTGGCCCCTCATTTATCAACGGGTTCTACTTCGATGAGGTATACCACGGCAGGACGGCCTACGAGCATCTGCAGCGGATGGAGCCTTACGAGAACACCCACCCCCCCCTGGGAAAACTGTTCATTGCTTCAGGCATAGCAGTTTTCGGCATGAACTCTTTCGGCTGGCGCATGGCAGGAACCCTGTTCGGTGCGGCACTGCTGCCGGTCATGTATCTTTTCGGCAGAAAGCTGTTCGGCAGGTCTTTTTTCGCTTTCTGCGCCGCTTTTCTGATGATGGTGGACTTCATGCACTTCACCCAGTCGAGGATCGCACTTATCGACATTTTCGGCGTCTTCTTCATCACCGCGATGTATTATTTCATCTATGATTTCTACGTGAACAGCTGCCCCGTGGCCCCCATGAAAAAGAGCGCGGTCCCGTTGATCCTGGGCGGGGTCTGCTTCGGACTCGGCGCAGCATCCAAGTGGATCGCCATCTATGCCGGGGCAGGGCTGGCCCTGCTGGTGGCCCTGCAGCTCTTCCGCAGTTTCAGGAATTATCGGGGAGAGCTCGGAACGCGACGCTTTTTCTGGTGTTACCTGTTGCCTGTCATCTGTCTCTGCCTGTTTTCCTTCCTGGTAATCCCGGCAATCATCTACCTTCTGTCCTACCTTCCCTATCTGATGGTTGAGGGGGAATCCCACGGGTTCATGGACATACTGCGAAATCAGCTGGACATGTTCGACTACCACAGCGGCTTAAGGCCACCCACCCGTTTTCTTCCCCCTGGTGGAGCTGGCCGCTGGATCTTCAGCCGGTCTGGTTTTACACCGCGTCCGGTCTTCTTCCCGGCCGGACCTCGACCATTGCATCTTTCGGTAATCCCGCCATCTGGTGGACCGGTCTACCGGCAGTCATAGCCGCTGTCATCATTGCCGCCAGGAAGCGGGAGCGGCGGATGGCCGTCATCTTTACCGCCTTCGCCTTTCAGTATCTGCCGTGGATGTTCGTCACGCGGCTGACATTCATTTACCACTTCTTTTCAGCAGTGCCGTTCATGATCCTGTGTCAGGTATATGTAATCCAGCAGGCCATGGAGAGGTGGCCCAAGGCACGGTGGGCGGTCAGTGGCTATTTGACCGTTGCCGGACTGCTGTTCATAATCTTCTACCAGCTGTCGGGAATGGAAGTCTCAACGGACTATATCGACAGGCTGAGATGGCTCAAAAGCTGGATATTCTAAGGACCGGAGGTCACTATGTCTGAAGCGACAAAGTTCTCAATCGTGGTGCCGGTGTTTAACGAAGAGAAAGTCCTTCCCGAGACCTACCGGCGGCTCCATGAGGTGATGGAGGGGCTGAACGAACCTACGAGATCATATTCGTCAACGATGGCAGTTCCGACCGCACCATGTTCATACTCGACACTATCTGCGAGCAGGATCGGCACATCAGGATTATCGACTTCGCCAAGAATTTCGGCCACCAGACTGCCATCACCGCAGGGATGGACTATGCGGACGGCGACGCGGTAGTGGTCATCGATGCCGACCTTCAGGACCCGCCGGAACTGATACCGCAGATGATCGACCGCTGGCGGGAGGGGTATGACGTGGTCTACGGCAAGCGGAAAGAACGCAAGGGGGAAACCCTGTTCAAAAGGTTCTCGGCAGCCCTCTTTTATCGGCTGATGCGCAAGATGACCGATGTGGATATCCCCGTGGATACCGGCGACTTCAGGCTGATCGACCGCAGGGTCTGTGACGCCCTCAAATCCATCAAGGAGAGAAACCGCTATATCAGGGGCATCATCAGCTGGCTCGGTTTCAGGCAGATCGGCGTGGAATTTTCCCGCGAGGAGCGCTTTGCCGGCGAGACCAAGTACCCCATGAAGAAAATGCTCAAGTTCGCCTTCGACGCCATTACCTCCTTTTCCTTCAAGCCGCTGAAACTTTCATCATACCTGGGGATGTCCCTGTCGTTTTTCAGCTTCATCTACCTGATGGTGGTGGTCTACCAGAAGTTCTTTACCGACCGGACCGTTGCCGGTTGGGCCTCCAGCATGGTCATCAGCCTTTTTTTCAACGGCATCGTGCTGATGATGCTGGGCATTGCCGGTGAGTACATCGGCAGGATCTATGACGAGACCAAGGGAAGACCCCTCTACGTGGTGCGTCGGGTGAGGAACTTCGCCATGGAGAAGGATTGCCGGGGAAGGTAAACCTCCGTCATTCCGGCAGCAATCGACCTTCCTGGTCCGACCAGCTTCCGGCTATGCATCGCAACATGTAAAGAAACAGCAGCAGGTTAGCCATGGAAGTGCCAAGCAACAGTGGATCATTCCCCGGTATATGGGTAATCCCTCGGGTGCTGGCAATCAGCACATGGGCCACATTAATGTAGTGAGTGATGCTGAAACCGGTGAAGATGACGAGCAGCTGCATGCTCCCCGCATAAAGAGCAGCCAGGAGGGCAAAGATCAGCACCGGAAACAGATAACGTTCGTGCATCCTGGCGGAAAAGATGAAAACGGCGGCAATGATGAACATGCCCATCAGGTACAACCTTGTTTCTTCGCTGGCGCAGAAATAGACTCTGAAAGCGAAAAGGGTTGCCAGGACGATAAAGAAAGTGCCCCAGCTCCGATAAGGGAAAAACAGCCAGGAGGCTGTTTCATTCGTGAAATTCGCTCCGCTCAGGGCGAACAGGTTGTAGGCATTCACCGTTGCATACGGATAAGAGGTCAGGGTAGCCCTGTAATGACTGAAGATCCACAGGTCCCTTCTTCCAGGGCGAAAGGCGCCACGCCCACCATGAATACCAAACCGCCTGCCGCAGCAGCCACTAATATCCGGGTCCACATCCTGTTGACCGGCTGCAGGAGCAGCCGGTCAATGGCCGAAGCGAGCAGCAGAGGGGTAAAGATAAGCGCCTGCGGTTTGATCAGCAGCGCGACGACGAACCAGCTGACGGAGGAAGCAAGGTGGTTTCCGGTGAGGAAGAAGATGGAGAGCACGATGAAGAGGGTAAAAACCGCATCCACCTGTCCCCATACCGCCGAATCGAGGATCACTGCCGGATTGAAGCCGTACATGAGGGCAACGGCAAGAGCCGCTTTTTTGCCGAAACGCAGATTTGCCAACCGGTAAAGCAGAAATGTGGTGAGCATGTCGGCAATGATCGCCGGCAGTTTGATAAGTGCCAGAAAACCTGAACCTCCATCGGGCAGGACCAGCAGTTCCTTTAGTTTGCCGATGAGAAACAGCACGTACATGTAGCCCGGCGGATAATCGGCAAAGAACCCCCCGGAATAGAATCCGGACAGATTTTCGGCAGCTCGCACTGCCCAGGCCTGAAAGGTATGCACGTCGTTCCTATAGCCTTCCATGGAGGCGGCCAGGAGCAGTCTGATCACCAGCATAGTTGCCATGGCGAGCCAGACAAGCCATGGTCTCGGTTTACCGTCCTGCGTGCCGCTGACAAGGAAGGCGTATTTCCCGCCGATGCTCATACCGAGGGCAAACAGTACTGGAACCAGCCCGAGCAGGAGAAGCGATGCCATTTTATCACCTCATGGGTCAATGGGCTTGGTCTCGGGCCTGAAGACCAGCTGCCTGCTGCCGAAGAAGCTAAGCAGCATTGTCAGAATGGTTGCGGCGATCTTTGATGTCAGGAGAGAAAAGTGCAGCGTGGAGTGGAGCAGATAGACGAGCAGCACTGATATTCCCAGGGCGGTCAGGCTGACCATGGCAAATCGTAGCATTTCTGCTGATTTGATGCCTGTCATGCCGAAGGTCCAGTATTTGTTGAAAAAATAGCTGTTGGCAATGCCGCAGCTGTATGAGCAGGTCTGGGCCAGCAGGTAAGGCATGCCCAGCATGTCCAGGAGAAAGAACAGGCTGAAATCCACTGTCGTATTGAGGATCCCGACCAGGTTGAAGCGGGTCAATTGCCTCACTAATGTTGACAGTGTCCCAGGCTGCCTGCTTAAGCTTAAGAATGCTTTCCCACCGTGTGCGCCCATTTTTAAACTATACCGCAACTTGGAAATGATACTATTTTAACATTTGTATTGAGAGCCACCCTTGACATGGAGTTGCCCGTCAGTAGAATGCATAGTATGGGTATATTCTAATTTTACCTGCAACTGGGGAAGCCGACGACAATCGGAAGCACGGCGCTACGGGGCCTACTAAAAAAAGGAGGTACACGGCATGCTGAGACTGAAGAAAACCCTGGCGATCCTGATATGCATGAGCTTCCTGCAATCAGGAGCAATGGCGGTGGCCAATGATGATGAAGATCGAGGTAAAGCTACAGGTGGCAGCACCTATGACCGTGATCGTGACAATGACCGGGACAATGACCGGGAGCGGGATGATGACCGTGACCGAGACAGGGACAGGGATAAGAAAAAGGACCGACGTCATAGACCCCGTATGTCTCCGACACCAAGCCCAATGCCGGCGGTAAGCCCGACACCAAAACCGAGTCCGACGCCAACACCGACGCCAACGGCAACACCGACACCTAAACCAAGCCCGACACCAACGGCAACACCGACACCGACACCTAAACCAAGCCCGACACCAACTCCGACTCCAACGGCTACACCGACACCTAAACCAACTCCAACCCCAACCCCAACTCCAGCCGCCTCCGGTGCAACCCTTTACCAGACCTACTGCTCGGGTTGCCATGGTTCCCCGACAGGGAAAGGGTGGAGTGCAAGCGCTATCCAGTCGGCCATAAACAACAACAGGGGTGGAATGGGCTTCCTTTCCACATTGACATCAAGTCAAATCCAGGCGATTTCAACTGTAACCAAGTAAGAGTATTCGGGGAAAGCAACGGGGCTCCTGCCAGAGCCCCGTTTTTTGTTCGTTGCAACTGCAGGTCTATGTCCATCAGCTCTTTCCTGCTGCCTTGATCTCGAAGATGCGAACCAGACCCGGGGTCAGTTTTACCCTTTCCAGCGTTTTGCCGTTATATGACCTGAACGGCAACGGCGAGCCGTCCAGGGCATATTCCACGACCGCCGATCCCGGCCGGGGATGGAGCCGCAACGTCGGTTCTCCCTTCTTGTCCCAGACAAAGAGGACCTGGCTTCCATCGGGCCTGACGAAGAGGTGGCTGTACAGTTCCACCTTTTTCCCGCCGGTAACCTCAACCTTCAGTTCCCGGTCGGCTACGGTCAAGTTGCCCACATCGAGCAGGCCGATCAGGCGTTTGATGGTGAAGAACGCCATTTTTCGCGTCCTGTCGGGACGGCTGATACCCAGGTAATAGTTTTCCCCCCCGCCGATGACCGTTTCGGACTGTTTGCGCTCCTTGATCTGATAGATACCCAGATGTTCCACCCGGGGGGAAGCCAGGAATGTGGCGAAGGCCCTTGCCCACCAGTTGGCCTGATCGGGTTCACTTTTCCCCGGCGTGTTGGCGAAGCCGGCCTCATTGATCCAGATCGGCTTTCTGCCGCAGTACTGGTCGGCCCAGGGGATGAAGGTGCCCTGGAAATGATTGGGGTAACCCTGGTCCAGATAGTTTTCCAGCACGATGTGCTTTTCCGTCCAGGTCTCAGGATAGGCATGGAAGGGGAGGATGTGGAAGCTGTCGCCGCTGCCGTACTCGTCACAGGCTGCTTTGACCCAGTCGGCGTCGGGGTAGACCATGCCGCCAAAGATAACCGGCTTGGTCCGGTCGCTGCTGCGTATGGCCTCAGCCCCCTTCTGCAGTACCTGGTTATACTGCTCCGCCGTGCCGTCCCACCATTGCCGCACGTTTTCCTCATTGTAAATTTCGTAGGAGAGGATGTTCTTCTGGCCGGACAGGGCACCGGTAAGGCGTGAAACGAAATTGCTCCAGTCCTGGAGTCGGGCCGGAGGGTCGTTCCAGGCTTCCTTGTCGGTTCCTCCCCCTGCGGCCCATGGAGCGGTATAACCGATGTAGGGGCGCAGGCTCATGCCATGTTGCGCTGCGAGCTCGACAAACTGGCGCAGCCACTTGAAATCGTACTGCCCCTGAGCAGGTTCGTAATCGCCCCAGGCCAGGCTTCCCCTCCAGGTGGTCAGCCCCAGTTCCTTCATCAGCCTGAAGTCCTTTGCCACCTCCTCCAGATCTTCCCCCTTGATGTAATCCTGCAGGATGCTGAATGAAACCGGCTTGGTGAATGCTTGAGCGGCGCCGGCAGCAGTAGTGCTTCCACCACCGGCAGTGCATGGGCGCCCATGGGGTGGTGACAGCAGGCGCTGGAGAACAGCAGAAACAATGAGACTACAACAGTCGTCACTTTTTGCATCTCATCACCTCGGCATTTTATTGGAACCAATAAATTAAAGTATAGCAGAGACCGCCGGTTGCGCTGACGGTTACTGCCAGCGGCGTGATGCTGCTCACTTCCTTCGTGGAGGGAATGCTGCAGACTGTCGGCTATGAAAACTATGATGCTTAAGACGAAAGACAGGATCTTCGCCAAGGTGGCCGGCTTGGCCGGGCTGGATGGAGAGAAATTGACCCAGATGCGGCGTGCCCTCGGCTTTGTTGCACCCCATCGCCGGACCGTCGCCACCATCCTGGCCATAATGCCGATTATCGCCGCCCTTGGCGCCCTGGAACCGCTAATCTACAAGCTGGTCTTCGACCGCCTGGCAGGGAACAAAGGGCTTGCCAGCGTGCTTTTGGCGGTAGTGGCCATTATGCTGGCGGCGCTGACCAGGGAAGGGTTCAACGCCATTTCCAACCGTCTCAGCTGGAAAGTGCGACTGGCAGTGAATTATCAGCTCCTCGATGCCGTGACGAGCCGCCTGCACTCGCTGCCCCTTTCCTACCATCGTGGTGAGACGGTAGGCGGCCTGATGACCAGGCTCAATCACGGCATCAACGGCTTCGTCGCCGCCGTTGCCGAGATCACCTTCAACATCCTGCCGGGGTTGATGTACCTGGCCATTTCGGTTGTGGTGATGATCCGCCTGGACTGGCGGCTGTCACTGGTGGTAATCCTCTTTGCGCCCCTCCCTGCCCTGATCGGCGTCTTTGCCTCCAAAGAGCAGACCGCCCGGGAAAGCTCGCTGCTCTATCGGTGGGGAGTCGTCTTCTCCCGCTTCAACGAGGTCTTGGCAGGGATCGTAACCGTCAAGAGCTTTGCCATGGAGGAAGCGGAACGGAAACGATTCATGGGCGACGTGTCCGAAGCCCACGGTATCGTCAGGAGAGGGGTGGCCACCGACACCAAGATAGGGGCAACCCAGAACCTGGTGGTGATGCTGGCCAAGGCAAGTTCCATCGGCTGTGCCGTTTATCTCATCTCCCGGGGTGAAACGACCGTGGGAACATTAATGGCCTTCCTCGGCTATCAGGGTGGGTTGTTCGGCCCGGTCAACAGTCTGACCACCATCTACCAGACCCTGCGCAAGGCGACCATCTCCTTCGACATCGTCTTTTCCATCCTCGATGCCGAAGACCAGCTCCAGGACGTGCCCCATGCGGTGGCGGTGCAGCAGGTGAAGGGGGAAGTGGTCTTCCGCAACGTCGACTTTGCCTACAACGAGGACCGGACCATCCTCAGCAACATTGATCTCCATGTTCGGCCAGGTGAGACGGTGGCCATCGTCGGCCCGAGCGGCTCGGGAAAGACTACCCTCATCTCGCTGCTGCAGCGCTTCTACGATCCCACCTCCGGCTCAATCAAGCTGGACGGGGTGGATCTGCGCTTCCTGCAGCAGCGGTCGCTCAGGCAGCAGATCGGCGTCGTCCTCCAGGACGCCCTGGTCTTCAACGACACCATCCGCAACAATATCACCTACGGCAGGCCCGATGCCGGCCAGGAGGAGATCGAAGCGGCGGCGGTGGCGGCCAATGCCCACAAGTTCATCTGCCAGCTCCCAGGCGGCTACGACTTCGTCGTCGGCGAACGGGGGAGCCGGATCTCCGTCGGAGAACGCCAGCGGATCAGCATCGCTCGGGCGCTGTTGAAGAACCCCTCCCTGCTCATCCTTGACGAGGCCACTTCGGCACTGGACGCCGAATCGGAAGTCCTGGTGCAGGAGGCACTGGACCGGCTCATCAGGGGTCGAACCAGCTTCATCATCGCCCACCGCCTCTCCACCATCGTCGGCGCGACCGGATCCTGGTCTTGAAAGACGGCCATATCATCGAGTCCGATACCCATCAAGCACTCATGGAGAAGGGGGGCTATTATGCCTCACTGGTGGAATGCCAATCGAGGGGGTTGCTGCTGGCAAGCTAAGAAAACTGCAAAACATTCGTAAAAAACAAATAATTAGCCTCTAATTTTTCATTACTTTAAAACCTCATAAAAATATCTTGCTAATTAGAAGATGTACTGTTAAAAAAGTGCCGCTAGTCATCTGCTACTAAGTCAAATCCGTGACAGTAGCAATTTCCTTCCTGGCGTGACGCTTGGAAATTACAATTAGAGGAGGAGTTATGAGATTGAAGGGGGCAGCAGCAGTATTAATGATTGTAGCGAGTATGTCACTCCCTGTGGAGAGTTTGGCAGTGATTGGGCCAAACCAGGTAGTGTCGAGCAGCATCAGGCCGGCAGATGGTACAAGTGGTCAGGATGTCACAGTTGGTACTGGTATAAAGAGAGGGCATATTCAGGATGCAGCTGTAACAGGTTCGAAGATTGCCGATGGCGCCGTTACGGATACAAAAATCACGGGACCCATCTCGGCAAGTAAGATTCAGGATGGCGTTTTTCAAAAGAAAACAGGCAACGTAATCACAGTCGCCAAAACAGGAGGGGATTTTACTGCACTGCTGCCGGCACTCCAGTCCATAACCGACGCCAGTGAAACTAACCCGTATATTATCAAGATTATGCCGGGTGTATACGACCTGGATCTTGCTGCCGCTACGATCGTCGTGAATCCTTTTGTCACCATAGAAGGTTCGGGTGAAAATGCAACATTCCTGGTAGCTAACTCTGGCTGGGGAGACATGTCCCTAACCAATGCGGAGATACGGGGGCTTACGATCAACATCCCAAGTGGTCACATAAGAATCTGGGGAAGCCGGTCGCTCTTCAGAAACGTAACTGTAAATTCTACTGATAAATTCGAGTATCACGCGTTGTGGCTTTATGGAGATGGTTTTACATTCGACAGAGTTCTGGCAAAAGGTGGGTTGTACAATGCGGGCAACCTGGTCGTGGACAATTCCAGGATCGAAGGTACACCCAAATTAGTTGATTGGACCGGCGGCATCTTCAACGAGGGAAATGCCACCCTCACCGTTCGAAATACTGTAATCGACGTTACCGATAGCAACACGCTTACCCATTATGGTATCAGACTGAACTATGGCAGCGGTAATGTCGTCATCTCGAATTCCTCGATAAATGTAAACGTCCCATCTAACGGCTATGGCGTAATTGCCGTAAACGGTAACATCCAGATCTCTTCATCGCAAATCAAAGTCCCACAAGGAATTGCCGGATTGCAGAGTATAGAAGCTTCAGTTTTCGTTGATAATTCAGAGATCACTGGAATGAGGTCCGCAATTTCTGGAGGAGGATCATTTAAAATAGGATCGACCAAAGTGAATGGACCATTCGATCTTCAAGGTCTTACCGCCACCTTTAAATGCATCAACTCATACGATGGTGATTACAACCAACTGGTATGCCCATAGCGGATTTACATTTTAGGGACAACCCGGATAGCAGAGGAAGAGGGGGCGGACTTATCTTTTCATGCATGGATGAAATATAATAAGAGCGGCCCCAATTCTCCCCCAGTTTCGCTTCGAGTTCTACAACCGGTTAAACCCCTTTTGCACGCATCGGCAGAATAACCTGAAAAGCCGTTGGTCACGAAATTCTGATCAGCGGCTTTTTCGGGAAGCTGGGGGGACGCGGGGGAA
>NZ_BBCJ01000020.1 GCF_001311985.1 Geotalea toluenoxydans JCM 15764 | reverse complement strand
GATGGTGATACCACGCTCTCGCTCTTCGGGTGCATTGTCGATCTGGTCGAAGGCTTTGAATTCTGCCTGGCCTTTGCCTGCCAGTACCTTGGTGATGGCGGCGGTCAGGGTGGTCTTGCCGTGGTCAACGTGCCGATGGTGCCTATGTTTACATGCGGTTTGGTTCTTTCGAATTTTGCTTTTGCCATGAAGGTATCCTCCCTATAAATGAATGCCTAAAAGTTCGTTTTACCGATTTTTTGAACAGATAAATGGAGCCCACATCCGGACTCGAACCGGAGACCTCTTCCTTACCAAGGAAGTGCTCTACCTCCTGAGCTATGTGGGCGATCGAAGAAAATTGGAGCGGGAAACGGGACTCGAACCCGCGACCCTCAGCTTGGAAGGCTGATGCTCTAGCCAACTGAGCTACTCCCGCCAATTCCTGCAAATCAGAAGATTTTTGAATCGATAAGCAGCACTGCAACCCAGTACATGCGACATAAAGTCTCCTGAGGCCTGCCGTGATCTCATCTCTTCTGTAGTATTTTATGGTGGAGGGAGGAGGATTCGAACCTCCGAAGTCTACGACGACAGATTTACAGTCTGTTCCCTTTGGCCGCTCGGGAATCCCTCCAGACGAAGAACGCTTCCTGACTGTGGAGCTGGCGATGGGACTCGAACCCGCAACCTGCTGATTACAAGTCAGCTGCTCTACCAATTGAGCTACGCCAGCAATGTTTCTTTAACCTTAATACAACTTTTTACTGCCTGGTCAAGATGCTTCAAAAAGCGAAGTTCCTTGTATAGATCAATTCAACTTTACTGTCAACAATTTTTTTAGAAAAAAAAATAATTTCTTATCTCTCTATCTTTTTTCTTTTCATGTTTTTTCTGGCGAAAAGCAAGACCATCTCGTCCACCAAAAAGCTCGCCAGATGCAGATTCACGGTTACATGCCTGCAGCGCCTGGATCACGTTTTTTCTTTCCTCTGTCACATGGGAAAGGAGCAAAGATTTCTGCAGTCTCTTTTCCTTGTCGCTCTTTGCCACATAGACTGCATTACCGGTAAAAGGATCAATCCCCGTATGATAGATACAGGTCGACAATGTGCCTGGTGTGGGGGTGAAATCCTGTACCTGCTCGACCTTCAATCCGTTTCTTTTGAGGAAAAGCGCCAGATCAACCATGTCTGACAGAGTGCTTCCAGGATGGCCCGAGATAAAATAAGGAATTATGTATTGTTTTTTGCCGGCACAGGAACTTTCCTCTCTGAATCTGGCAAGGAACTTTTCAAATACCTCGCTGCCCGGCTTGCGCATCAGGTCGGTTACCTTTTTTGAAACATGCTCTGGCGCAACCTTCAGCAACCCACCCACATGATAGCGCAACAGCTCCGAGAAGTAGGACTTTTGGAAGGCTAAGAGATCATAGCGAATGCCGGAGGAAACCACCGTATGCTTTATTCCTTCAAGCTTTCTGATTTTGGCCAGCAGGGCAGCTGCCCGCTTGTCCGACATATACAGATTTCTGCAGGGAACTGGATAGAGACAGCTTTCACGTCGGCAGGAGGCTCAGTCGAGGGATTGCCGCACCTCAAACCGTACATGTTCGCTGTTGGTCCGCCAATGTCGCTGATACTCCCCTTGAACCACCTCAATGCGGAAAGCTTGGTTATCTCCTGAAGAATGGACGCTTCACTGCGGGACTGAATTGTCTTGCCCTGGTGATGGGTGATGGCGCAGAAGGCGCAACCGCCAAAGCAACCACGGTGGGTAGTAATAGAAGCTCTTATCTGTTCGTAGGCAGGAATGGTTTCTTTATACGAAGGATGGAGCGCCTTCGTAAAAGGAAGCGCATAAACCGAGTCCATGACTTCCTCCGAAAGGGGAAGAGCAGGTGGATTACATATCAGGTACCGGTTATCATGCTTCTGGCAAAGCTTCCTACTACAGAAGGCATTTTGTTCCAGAGAGACGAGCCGGAAAGCCTCGTTGAATTTTACCGGGTCAGCGTTTACCTCTGAGAAAGCGGGGATTTCACGAACAGGACCATCGCCAGGAATAACATTGGAAATGAAGCTGTTCCGCGGATATCCGTTATTGAACTGAACGCCTCGCCGTTACGCAATCTTGTAGCCAACTCCAGCATGGGCGTCTCACCCATACCGTAAATAAGCAAATCTGCCTTGGCATCAAAAATGATGGAGCGGCGCACCTTGTCTTCCCAGAAATCATAATGGGCAAAGCGGCGAAGGGATGCTTCAATGCCGCCGACGACGATCGGCACATGGCGAAAGGCTTCCCTCAGGCGAGAACTGTAAACGATAGTGGCACGGTTGGGCCGCGCCCCGTGCCTGTTGCCGGGAGTATAGGCATCATCATGGCGAAGCTTCCGTGCCGGAGTGTAATGGGCGACCATGGAATCCATGGCTCCTGCCGAGACAGCGAAAAACAGGCGAGGGGCACCAAGCGTCATGAAAGCATCTTTCGAATGCCAATCCGGCTGGGGAATTATCCCTACCCTGAACCCATGGAATTCAAGCCAGCGAGCAAGGAGAGGTATGCCGAATGAGGGATGGTCGATATAGGCATCACCGGTGACAAAGATGACGTCAAGCTCGTCCCAGCCACGCTTTTTCACATCTTCCCTTGAGATGGGGAGAAAAGACATTTACTGCAGATCCTTTTTCGACAAACATGTGACGCAGCCAGCCAGAAAGACGCATAAGCTCACGGAAACAGCCCCAGAGACTCCAGACCAAGGTTCTCCGGAAAGCCGTTCATAATGTTCATATTTTGTATGGCCTGACCGGAGGCACCCTTTATGAGATTATCGATGGCCGAAACAATGACAATCCTGCCAGTCCTCTTATCGACCGTCAACCCGATGTCACAGAAGTTGGAACCGCGCACAAAGGCGGTGGACGGAAAGTTATTTTCAGGCAACACTCGCACAAAGGCCTCGCCATGGTAAAAATCCCGATACAGCTCAACAAGTCCGGCCAAAGAGGCTTCGCCTGCAGGTGCGGCATAAATGGTTGAGAGGATGCCCCGGTCCATGGGAACCAGGTGGGGAGTAAAGGTAATGGTCAGCTGTTTCCCTGCAAGAAGGGAAAGCTCCTGCTCAATTTCGGGGATATGGCGATGAACCCCGCCGACACCATAGGCCTTGAATCCATCGTTCACTTCGCAGTACAGATTGTCGACCTTGGCACTGCGCCCTGCCCCGCTGACCCCCGACTTCGAATCGGCAATAATAGTTGCAGGATTTACGAGTTTCTTTTTCAGGAGCGGCGCCAGTCCGAGAATGATGCTGGTCGGGTAACACCCCGGATTGGCGACCAGGTCTGCCTCGGCAATTTTTTCCCGCCGCAGTTCCGGCAGGCCGTATATGGCCTTTTTCAAAAGCTCAGGATTCATGTGGGGCTCATACCATGCCGCGTACTCCTTGGCATCATGCAGACGATAATCCGCTGAAAGATCCACCACCCGCTTGCCAAGCTTCAGGAATGTGGGGACCACTTCCATGGCCGCCTTGTGTGGCAGTGCGGTGAATATGAAATCGGCCCGCTCAGCAATCCGCACCGGTTCCAGGTTCTCCAGCACCAAATTGTAGCGGCTGCGCAAGGTGGGAAATATTTCAGCCACATTTTTACCGGCGCTCTGCTCCGATGTCACACAGGTGACGGCAACCTCGGGGTGTCCGTGAAGCAGCCGTAACAGCTCAATGCCCGTATAACCGCTGGCACCTACAATTGCAACCTTCAACATGTGGTTACCTCCCTTAATAAATTGAACCCGTCAATGAAAAAAGGGGAAAATCCTTCCTGGATTTTCCCCTTGATAGCATTATTTTGTTGTCGCGAAGAACAGCTCCGATTAACGCTTGGAGAACTGGAAGCTGGCACGGGCAGATTTCTTGCCGTATTTCTTACGCTCTTTTATGCGTGAATCGCGGGTAACAAAGCCAGCCTTTTTCAGCGGGGTGCGCAGCGCCGCATCAACTTCAAGCAGAGCCTTGGTAATGCCATGCTTGATGGCGCCGGCCTGGCCGGAGTCTCCACCACCGCTGACGGTCACGTAGATATCAAACTTGCCCAGGTTCTCGGTCAGCTCAAGGGGCTGCTTGACAACCATCTTGGAAGTTTCCCTACCGAAGTACTCATCGAGGGTCTTGTGATTGACTGTTATGACGCCTGTTCCCGGCTTCAACCACACCCTGGCGATGGAGGATTTCCTTTTCCCTGTTCCGTAAAAGCTTGCTGCTGCCATTTTTCTATCTCCTGATCTCAATAGAATCAAAAATTTATATGCTCAGTGCCTTGGGCTGCTGGGCCGCATGGGGATGGTCCGTTCCAGTATAGATCTTCAGCTTCTTGATCATATGGCGGGCCAGCTTGTTTTTCGGCAACATGCCTTAACAGCTTTCTTGATGAGGTCTTCAGGTTTCTTCTCCAGCAGTTTGCCGGCAGAAATCTCTTTGAGTCCACCGGGGAATCCGGAGTGGCTGTAGTAGATCTTGTCTGCATTCTTGTTGCCGGTAAGCTGGATCTTGTCGGCATTAACAACTATCACGAAATCGCCGGTATCAACGCTGGGCGTAAATGTAGGCTTGTTCTTACCGCGAAGCACATTGGCTATTTCGGTAGCGATCCTGCCGAGAACCTTATTATCAGCATCGACCAGATACCAATCCCTGGTCACTTCATCTTTTTTCGCAACTTGCGTAGTCTTCATCTAACCCTCACAACTGGCTGAAATTTATTCATACTGGATCACAGAAAGTTCGTAACATAATACATCAGCCAGATACTGTCAAGAAAAATTCTTTCTGGATATTTCTAAAAACTCAATAAATGACTTCGATGAGACAAAGTCCCTGCGGCGGGGCAGTGATGCCGGATGCAGCCCTGTCTCCTTCGGCAAACAACAGGGGAATAGCGCCTGGGTGCAGTTTCCCCCGTCCCACTGCCACCAACGTTCCGGCAATAACTCGCACCATATTTTTGAGAAACCCGGAGCCATGCACATCAATAATGACAGAGTCGCCGACTTTGACAACCGAGACATGAAACAGTCGCCGGACGGTGGTTTTTGCAGCGCAATTGGAAGCGCGGAAGGCAGCAAAATCATGCTCGCCGACAAAATGGGCGGCAGCTGCTGCATCGATTCCATATCCAGTACACCCCGCAAATGCCAGGAGGTAAGCCGCGTCAGTGGAGAGCGCCGCTTGCCGTTATATATGGTGTATCGATAATGTTTGCTGACCGCATCGGCACGTGGGTTGAATGAAAGTGGCACTTCAGCGGCATCCCTGACGGCGATATCGGAGGGAAGAAGGCAATTGAGCCCATCAGAAAAGGCGCGGACCGGCAATTCTTTTTCCGTTTTAAAGACCGCCACCATCCCCAGGGCGTGTACACCGGCATCGGTACGACCCGAAGAATGAAGACGAACCGATTGCCCCAGCATCTTTTTCAGGGCCTCTTCCATGACCTGCTGAATGCTGATGCCGTTTGGCTGCAACTGCCAGCCACAATAGGCGGTACCATCGTACTCAATAATCAGCTTAATGGCGCGCATAAATTACACGAAAGCAGCTCATTTCAAGTGATCCTGAACGAGAATCTCGGCTATCTGCACCGCATTGGTGGCCGCCCCTTTGCGGATATTGTCGGCTACCACCCATAGGTTGAGGCCATTTTCGATAGATTCATCCTTGCGAATCCGTCCAACCTGGACAAAATCCTGCCCGGCTGCATCAACAGGCATGGGATACATACCTTCTGCAACGTCATCAACCAGCTCACAGCCAGGTGCCGCAGCGATCAGCTCCATGGCCGTCGCAACAGAAATTTCCTTCGCTGTCTCAATATTGATCGATTCGGAGTGGCCGAAGAAAACGGGAACCCGCACCGTAGTCGCCGTAACCTTGATGTCGGCTTCCATTATCTTGCGCGTTTCATTGACCATCTTCATCTCTTCCTTGGTGTAGCCGTTATCGCAGAAGGAATCGATCTGGGGCAGACAGTTGAAGGCAATCTGATGGGGGTAAACTTCGGTGTTGGCAGGACGGCCATTGAGAAGCTCTCCCACTTGGACACGCAGTTCTTCAATGGCTTTCTTGCCGGTACCGGAAACGGCCTGATAGGTGGAAACGACGATGCGCTTGATCCGGGCATGGTCATGGAGGGGTTTGAGAGCTACCACCATTTGGATGGTGGAACAGTTGGGATTGGCGATAATCCCTTTTTTCTTATACCCGGCAATGGCGTGGGCATTCACCTCCGGCACTACCAGCGGCACGTCCGCGTCCATGCGCCAGGCGCTGGAATTATCGATGCAGATTGCCCCGGCTTTGGCGGCAGAGGGGCAAAACTCCTTGGAACGCTCACCCCCTGCGGAAAAGAGGGCGATGTCGATGCCGTCGAAAGAATCATGGGTCAATTCCTCGACCAGGACCGCCTTACCCTTAAATTCCAGTATTTCTCCGGCACTGCGGCTGCTGGCCAGGTATTTTATCTTCCCTACCGGGAAATCACGCTCCTCAAGACACTCGATCATCTGGGCGCCAACCGCGCCGGTGGCGCGACAATGGCTATATTCCATTTTTTACTCATTACCAATACCTCCCTTAAATACGTAAAATAAAAAACGCCCCGAGAGGGGCGTCTTTATACCTGTTGGATGTGGATTTCGTGCAGTAGCAAGGCTGTCGAGGAGCTGCGAGGAGGCTAGGTACCCCCCGAAGACTTACGCAGCTACTGTGCGAAAGTCGCATCCATGTAATTATTTCTCAAGGAGTATGCGGAGCATTCTCCGCAACGGCTCCGCCGCCCCCCACAACAGCTGATCGCCACAAGTAAAGGCCGACAGGTATTGAGGGCCCATCTTCATCTTCCGTACCCGGCCGACCGGGACAGTCAGCGAACCGGACACCGCCGTCGGAGTCAGTTCGGTCAACGTCTCTGCCTTTGTATTGGGTACAAACTTTACCCACTGATTGTCATTCTTGATCAAGCTCTCGATGTCGGCAATGGGTACATCCTTATTCAGCTTTATGGTCAGGGCCTGGCTGTGGCAGCGCATGGCGCCGACCCGTACACAGATGCCATCCACAGGGATCGGTGAAGAGGTGCCGAGGATCTTGTTGGTCTCGGCATAACCTTTCCACTCCTCACGGCTTTGCCCGTCTTCCACCTCCCGGTCGATCCAGGGAAGAACGCTTCCCGCCAGAGGAAAGCCGAACTCCTTGGTGGGCAAGGAGCCATCCCGCAGGGTGGTGGTCACCTTGCGGTCGATCTCCAGGATTGCAGAAGCAGGGTTTTTCAGTTCCTCGGCAACCACGCCGTGGAGAACCCCCATCTGGCTTAACAGCTCACGCATATTGGGAGCGCCTGCACCACTTGCCGCCTGATAGGTCATGGAGGTGAGCCACTCCACCAGACCTGCCCGGAACAACCCGCCAAGGCCCATGAGCATCAGGCTTACGGTGCAGTTGCCGCCGATGAAATCCTTCTGGCCTTTGGCCAGGGCGGCGTCTATAACGTTACGGTTTACCGGGTCGAGGATAATGACCGCATTGTCTTCCATACGCAGGGTGCTGGCGGCGTCTATCCAATAGCCCTGCCAGCCCTGCTTGCGCAACTCAGGGTGTACGGCCTTGGTGTAGTCACCACCCTGGCAGGTGATGATAATATCGAGCTTTTTCAATTCCTCTATATCATCGGCTTTTTTCAGGGTTCCGGCATTCATGGGGGCAGGCTGACCGGCCTGTGAGGTGGTAAAAAATACCGGCTCGAAACCGAGACTGAAATCTTTTTCCTCCTGCATCCGCTGCATGAGGACCGATCCAACCATACCGCGCCAACCGACAATTCCGACTTTCATATGTTTGTTCCTCTTCCATTGAAGTTTTGAAGGTCAATTATGAACATTCCAGGGGGAAATTTGCAACAATTTTAATACATTTCGGTGCAGATCGATTACAGTGCGGCGATTATGGCCTTGCCCATCTCGCTGGTGTTGACCAGCTTCTCGCCATCCTTTTTCTGATAGATGTCCCTGGTCCGGTAGCCTTGGTCGAGAACTTTGGCCACTGCCTTATCGATGGCATCGGCGGCCTCGACCAAACCGAAGGAATAGCGCAGCATCATGCCCGCCGACAGGATCTGGGCAATGGGGTTGGCAATGCCCTGACCTGCAATATCAGGCGCCGAGCCGCCGGATGGCTCATACATGCCGAAGGTCCCTTCTGCCAGTGAAGCGCTGGGGAGCATCCCCAGGGAGCCAGTCAGCATGGCGGCCTCATCGGAAAGGATATCGCCAAACATGTTTTCGCAAAGCAGGACGTCGAACTGCTTGGGCCAGCGCACCAGCTGCATGGCCCCGTTGTCTACGTACATGTGGGTCAGCTCCACATCGGGATATTCCTTGCCGATGCCGGTCACCACCTCGCGCCAGAGAACCGATGAAGAAAGAACATTGGCCTTGTCGATGGAGCAGACCTTCTTTGAACGCTTGCGAGCCGCCTGAAAAGCAACATGGGTAATGCGCTCGATCTCCGGTACGCTGTACTTCATGGTATCGATGCCGATCCGGTCGCGTCCCTGGCCCTCGATCCCCTTTGGCTGTGAGAAATAGATACCGCCGGTAAGTTCACGGACCACCAGCACGTTGAAGCCGCCGGCAATCACCTCTTCCTTCAGTGACGAGGCGCCGGTGAGGGATGGGAAAATGATGGCAGGACGCAGATTGGCATAGAGGCCGAATATCTTGCGCAAAGGAAGCAATGCCCCCCGCTCCGGCTGCTCATCGGGTGGCAGGGTTTCCCATTTGGGGCCGCCCACCGAACCGAAAAGAATTGCATCGGCAGCCTTGCAGATATTGACGGTAGTTTCCGGGAGGGCCTTGCCCTCATTATCAATGCCGGCTCCCCCCACATTGGCGTGGGTGCGCTCGAATTTCACATCGTATTTTGTTTCGACGGCGTCCAGAACCCGCAGCGCCTCGGCCATAACCTCAGGGCCGATACCATCACCGGGCAGAACTGCCACTTTGAAAGCTTTTGTCATTGTTCATCTCCCCCCGCATTATCAATTTAAAAAATTGGTCGATATTATTTGCCCGAACGCTTAGTTGTCAACAAAAAAGGACTGATTTCACACGATCCCGATCGAAATTGCGAATAAATAAATGTTCCAGCTATGACTATGACAAGGTCTACTCCTGTAGCCGGATCGATGCTGTAGCCCCTCCGACAAAAGCTTCTGTCAATTCACGTTCAAGGCGGTAGCCTTCGCCGTTGTACTTGGCCGAGAAATGAAAAGGGGTCACCCTGGTCGCGCCCGCCTGGCGGGCCAGTGAGCCGGCCTGGGCTGCGGTCAGGTGACATTTTACCCTGGCCCGGTCAGCCTCCTCATTCAGGAAAGTGGATTCAATAAAAAGATAATCGGCATCGTGGACAAGAGTGACTATTTTCCCTGCATTGGCGGGGGAAAAGACCACGTCTGTCACATAGGCAATCTTCTGCCCCGGTACCACCTGCAATACCCGGCCCTTCAGGTCGCCCAGCTTCATCTCACGCTCCTCGTGACCTCCTGCCTTCTTCCACGATGCCCGAATGATCGTATCATCCGGCTTTTCCTGCAGGACCGCCCGTTTCAAGTCGGCCAGCCACGGCCCCACTTCAAGGCCAAGATTTTCCAGGCGGTTTTTCATTACGTTTACGTGCTGCTTTTCCTCAAGACAGAAGGCGAGGCTGGTGGTCCTGTGATCGAGGCAGGCACAACGGATCGAGAAATTCTCCTCATCCAGCAATAGCCCATGGTCAACCATAAATGAGCGGCCGACGCTCCTGTGGAAACCTTCACGGCAATGGAATTCGGCAGAGAGCGCAGAACCGTCCCCATCCACTTCAACGGCAACAACGGTGAAATCGGTTGGATAATTCTCAACCAGGTTCCAGGTGTATCCGGCCAGACGATGTTCAATCTGCTCGACAAAGCCGGAGGGGCCATAAAGGTGGATTCTTTTGTCGCGCCCCAGACAGGTGCGGACCAGCTGATCAAAGCCGATAAAATGATCCACATGGGTGTGGGAGACAAAGATGTGGCTTACCCGCAGAAGCTTTCGCGCCGAGAGGTTTGACAGGTCGCCAAGGTCGAAGAGAATCGCTCGCCGCTCGAAGAGAAAATCGATGTAAAGTCCCGGATCGTCGAATGGATCATTAATGAGGAATGGATGAAACTGAGGGGTCATATGGCGCCTCTGATGCAGTGATGTGTATTTATTCTACCGGCAAAGCAATTACAGTCAAAATTGCCGGTTCCATCAATAGCCACAGATGGCAAATGAGGTTGACGTTGACAGTGTATGATTGAACATTTAGAGTATGGAAAATTTGCAAGATGCTGGGGGATGTGATGGCGCTTAAACTGGGTGAGATGCTGGTGGAATCGGGGATAATAACCCAGGCTGAACTTGATGAAACCCTGAAAAGCCAGGTTATTTTCGGCGGCAAGATCGGCACAAACCTCATCGAAATGGGTTACATCGAGGAAGAGGAACTGGCCCAGTTTCTAAGCAAAAAGCTTGGCGTTCCCTGTGCCGGCAAAGAGCAGTTGATCAACCTCCATCCCGGTGCATTAAAGCTCATCCCCAAAGAGATAGTAAGAAAATACCGGGTCGTACCCCTGGGGCTGGATAAGAAAAAGCTTTACGTGGCCATGGAGGATCCCTCCAATCTGGCTCCATCGATGAAATCTCTTTTATGACAGGTTTTATCGTTATGCCTCTCATTGCAACGGAACTCAGCATTATCCTTGCCCTTGAGAAGCATTACGGGATCAAACGGGAAACGCGCTACATTACTGTGGCCAATGGGGGACGGCGACAAGCGAGGGCTGCCAGGAGTGCAGGCGCTGACACAGCAAACAAGGCCAAGGTGCCGGAACCTCAAGCAGCAAAGCCTGCGGCCGTACTCCAGAAAGAAGAGGTTATTGAGCTACCCCTCCTGTCCGAGCTGGATAATTACGATTTCGCCCTTTCGCCATCCCCCACGCCCCCCGCTGTCTCCACAAGTATCGTCAATGAGACCATCGAAAAATACACCATCGACACCTTTTCCATGGAACTGGCCGAGGCAGAGGATCGGGATGCCATTGCCAATCTGATCGTCACCTTTGTCGGGCAGGAGTTTGACCGCGTAGCCCTTTTCATGGTCAAGGGCAACACAGCCAGCGGCTGGAACGCCCTTTCCCAAGGCAAGCCGGTTGCCGGCTTCGAGGATTTCCAAATCCCCTTGAAAATGCAATCTGTGCTGCAGATCGTCGCCGAAGGGAAGAGCTTCTATCTCGGGCCTCTGGCAGACACTCCAGCCAACAGCACCATGCTGACAGCCATGGGTGGGGGAAAACCGGCCACCGCACTGCTGGTGCCGTTGGTGATGATGGGCAGGGCCGTATCCATATTATATGTGGAAGGTGGAAAGGCCCCCCTGGGAGACCGGGTCGTCAACATGCAAAAGGTCATTGGCAAAGCTGCCATGGCCTTTGAGATTCTCATTCTCAAAAGCAAAATCCTCATGACCTGAAAACGAAGAGAGTGGTCCAGACTTCCCTTTTACTTGAAGCCTGCAAAAAAGCCCAGCGCATTTAGAGCGATGGGCCTTTTTTTAATTAACAGGATCGATCAGCAGTCACTGCTCCTCTTCCTTGAACCACTTTTCGAACCAGCTCCGGTGGTCCTTCGACGCCAGGATCTGCAGGTCGTTGGGACCAAGCCAAATGCCGCCGCAAGCCGGACATTTGTCGAGGGGTACACCGCGAAAGGTCATGGGTTCAATGGCCGCACTGCATTTTGGACAACGGTTTTTGCAATAGGTTCTTATGACCTCTTCGCGGGCTGTCTCCCTCATCTGCTCGATCTTCTTCTTTTCCTCATTGTAAATATATTGATTTTCCAGTGCTTTTTCCCGCTCTTCCCATTTGCTGGTCATAAAAACCTCCTTTGTCATTGCATTTGATGAACGGATCAATCGATGCCGTCAAACATTCCATATCCTCATTATAGCCCTGTTTATGCCTGCTGCAACTGTCGTAGCGGTGGAATCATAGCCTCACAGAATGAAATCTGTGGATAGAAAGTTTGATTTCCCTTCACGGACGATGTTACGGATGATCTCCTTGTTCTGATCGGAATCCCTTGCCGCAACCAGAGCTCGAATGGAAAAGGCGCGCAACGCATCGGAAACGGAAAGGGTGCCCACCGCCGAATCCTTGCGCCCGGTAAAGGGAAAGATGTCGGGTCCCCGTTGACACTGGCTGTTAATATTCACCCTTGAGACCTGGTTGACCAGCGGATCGATCAGGTTGGCCAATTCGGTTGTCCCATGGCCGAAAATACTCACCTGCTGCCCATATTCCGAAGCGGTTATATATTCGATGGGAATGGAGATGTCGCTGAAGGGAAGCACCGGTATTACCGGCCCGAATTGCTCCTCCGTGTAGATCCGCATCCGGGCATTCACCGGGTACAGCAAAGCGGGATAAAAGAAGGTCTCGTTGACCTGCCCTCCCCCTTCATTGACCACCTCGGCGCCATGCCGGGTTGCATCGGCAACCAGTCCCGCAAGATATTCCGGCTTACCATGCTGGGGCAACGGGGTTATCACCACCCCCGGCTCCCAGGGCATGCCGCAGTTGAGCGCCGAAATGGCCTGGGCAAACCGGGTGACGAACTTTTCGGCAATGGATCGATGCACAAAGATGATCTTTATGGCCGTACAGCGTTGGCCGTTAAAGGAGAGACTGCCCACCAGGCATTCCTCCACCGACATCTCCAGGTCCGCATCGGGAAGGATGATGGCAGGGTTCTTCGCCTCCAACCCCAGTACCGAGCGCAGCCGGTGCATTTTGGGATGTTCCTTCTGCAGGGCATCGGCAGCCTTGCTGGAACCGATAAAGGCAAGCACATCCACCTTGCCCGACGACATCAGCGGCGGAGTAATGGTCCTGCCGGCGCCGAAGAGTGTGTTGACCACCTGGCGGGAATGACTCGTGAAAAGCCTCCAGCAGCGGGGAAAACAGCAGAATGCCGTGGCGCGGGGGTTTGAGCAGCACCGTATTACCCATGATCAGGGCCGGAATGAGGGTAGTGAACGTTTCGTTCAGGGGATAGTTGTATGGTCCCATGCACAGGGTCACCCCCAAGGGCGAGCGGCGGATCTGGCCGATGATTCCCTGCTGCACGACGAATCGTGATGAAACCCGGTCCAGTTCCTTCAGGGCATCAATGGTATCGATAATGTAATCCACCGTCCGGTCGAATTCCTTTTCAGAATCCTTGAGAGACTTGCCGATCTCCCACATGAGCAGCCTGACCACCTCGCCCCTTTTTTCCTTCATGCGCCAGGCGAATTCCTGGATGCACTCAATTCGGGCGGCCACCGGCATGGTCGGCCAATTGCCCCGACCGGAATCATAGGCCTCCACAGCTGCTGCAAGCGCGGCCAGTGCATCCCCCTCTGTCATGACCGGGAACCTGCCAATCATCTTGCGCGACAAATCAGCACCGTTCCGCACGCAGACCGGCGAAAAGACCTCCTGCATCGGTCCTTCCCATCTGCGGAGCTCACCGTTGAGCAGGAACCTGTTCATCTCCACCGGTTCAGACAGCCGGTAATTTACCGGGATTTCGGCCTCAGCAGGAAACAGTCCAGTCATTCCTTCTTGCAAACTCATATGACCTCCAAGACTCTGAATCGCCATGTTTATGTAATCCGCGCCGTATCCTCAAATTATACCAGACCAAAGCCTTTCTGGATCTCATCGTTTGCCACCTGGAAATGATCAAACTGCATGGTAAAACTCCCCATGCCCTTGGTGGCACTACGCAACTCGGTCATGTAGCCGAACATCTCCGACAGGGGAACCTGGGCATGGATCACCTCGTTCTCCGACGCCCCTGCCAGTCCTTCGACCCGGCCACGCTTCTGCTGGATCTGCCCCAGAACCCGACCGGCATGTTCGGCAGGGGTAATGATTTCAAGGGCCATCACCGGCTCAAGGACAACGGGTGAAGCTTGTTGTGCCGCCAGAGTAAAACCGCGATGGGCAGCAGCCTTGATCCCCAGCTCTGTGGTGACACCGGGCTCGAAAGGAACCTCCACTGCCTGAACTTCCAGATCGGCAAAGGGATATCCGGTTCGGACGCCTGATGCACAGACATGGCGCAGGCTTTCCTCAAGGGCAACACGCATCTCTGGGGGTAATGGCAAGCCTTCCGGGGGCGGGAGAATAATCCGCAGACCTTCTCCGCGCGGCAATGGGCGAAGGGACAACAACACCTCCCCTTTCTGCAGCCGCCCATTGACCTCCTGGCTGAATGTTTCCCGCCAGGTAACCGGCTGGCGAAGGGTTTCCCGGTACATGACCCGCGGCGGGCCGGTCTTGACGGTGATGCCATATTCCGTGTCAGCCTGTCGGTAATTATCTCCAGGTGGAGTTCTCCCATGCCGGTGAGAATGGTCTGGCCGGTCTCTGCGTCCTCGTGGACGCGAAAAGTGGGATCTTCCCACTGAAGCTTCTCCAGGGCTCCAGGAAGCCGTTCCCGATCTTCGGCTCCTTTTGCCTCAACCGCCACAGACACCACCGGCTCCGGGACGGCAAGACCATCGAGAATCAATCGATGGTGGAATTCGCAAAGGGTATCTCCCGTAAGAGTCTTTTTCATACCGGTTACGGCAACAATGTCGCCCGCAGCAGCCTCTGTGATCTGCTCCCGTTTGTGGGCGTGCATGTGAAAGAGACGATCAGCCCGCTCAAAAGCGCCTCTGCTGCTATTGAAGATCGTTGAACCGTTACGCAGCGAGCCGGAATAAATACGCAGAAAGGTCAATCTGCGACCTTCTTCGGCAAGCACTTTGAACGCAAAGGCAACCAGGGGAGATGCCGGGTCACAGGAAAGGGTCACGGCATCCCCTCCCCCAGTCAGCCCCCTGACCGGCGGAACATCCGATGGAGAGGGAAGAAAATCGACCACCCCGTCAAGGAGAGGCTGAATGCCTTTGTTGCGCAAGGCAGCCCCACAAAATACCAGGCATATGCTGCAGGAGAGGGTCGCCGTTCTCAGGGCAGGAAGCAGTCGCTCTGCAGGAAGCTTTACCCCGGCGAGATAGTCGGCAAGAACAGCATCGTCGAAATCGGCTGCCGCTTCCACCACCAGATTGCGGGCCATCGTCGCTTCTTCAAGATATTCCGGAGGTATTGGCAGCCGCTCCACAGTCATCCCCTGATCAGCATCACTGAAAAGAACCAGCTCCTCTTTCAGGAGGTCTATCACCCCCGAGAAATCCGCCTCGTTGCCCAAAGGAAGCTGCACCGGCACCACCCGAGCCTTGAGCCGGGATTCCATCGCCGTCAGGACCGCCGTGAAGTCGGCACCGATGCGGTCCATTTTGTTGATGAAGCAGATGCGGGGAACCCGGTAGCGATCTGCCTGGCGCCATACGGATTCGGTCTGGGGCTGGACCCCTTCCACGGCGCTCAGGATGGCTATCCCCCCATCCAGCACCCGCATGCTTCGCTCCACCTCGATGGTAAAGTCGATGTGCCCCGGCGTATCGATCAGGTTGATGCGACAGTCCCGCCAGTAGCAGCTGCTGGCGGTGGCGGTGATGGTAATGCCTCGCTCCTGCTCCTGGGGCATCCAGTCCATGACCGCCTCCCCGTCGTGGACCTCCCCCATCTTGTGAATCTCGCCGGTGTAATAGAGGATACGCTCGGAAACGGTGGTTTTTCCTGCATCGATGTGGGAAATGATGCCGATGTTGCGGATCCGGGCAAGTGGTGGGGTAGTCATGACCAGTGCCTCGTGCCGAAAGTCATAATTGCCGATGGAAAGAGATTTGAGATTGAAACCAGTAGATTATAACAGATATGGGGCGAACGGCATTCCGGCCGGGAGAACTTCTTGGTTGAGGAGCCAACGGGAATATTATGCAGTTACCGGTCTTCTTCAATCCTGCCGCCAGGCAGGAGGCGAAAGATGTGCCCACGCCAGCTGACCCGATTGCCGAGAAAGGAGAGTGCCCAGGTGGAAAAGGCGAAGAGATCCCGCAGGGGGAGTAGCCAGAGCCAGCGGGGAAAAATCCGGTCACCGACGAAGGAGCGGCTGTAGATGAGGGCCACCAGGGAACGGCATCCGTAAAGGATTGCGGCAGCTGCAAGGCCGGCGGCAGAAAAACCGGACAGGCAAAGGGCAATGAGTGCAGCGGGAAAAGGCTGGGTGATGCCGGAAGCAAAGTAGCCACCCGGGCGGCTGACCCGCATGGTGCGGGCCCAGCGCAGCTGGCGGGAGAGAATGTTCTTCAGGGATTCACAGTGCAGGATGCTTTCGACGTAGTAGTCGGACAGCACCAGACGGTACCCGGCACGATGGACCTTGTTGCCCAGCTGGTAGTCGTCGGCCAGGTAATCCACCAGTGCTCGAAAACCGCCGATCTTTTCCAGCGCCTCACGTCTCACCGCCATGGAAGCGCCAAGGGCGAAGGAAAGGCCTTCCAGCCGGAGGGCCACCATCACATTCGGCACCATCTCGGAGGTAAAGCCATGGCCTCGATGGCACTGGCAGCCCCCATAACGCCGGTCGTCCGGTACAGTGAGGTCACCAGTCCAACCTGCGGATCGCTGAAAGAAGAGCATGCTTCCTTGAGATAATTCTTTCCGACGCGAATGTCGCTGTCACAGACAATGATGATGTCATGTTTTGCCCTGGGAAAGGCGTTGATCAGGTTGCAGACCTTGTAATTCGGACCGTAGATCCGCTCGTCCACCACCAACTCCATGTCGATGGCCGGGAATTCGCTCATCAGCCTCTTGACCACCGGCACAACCGGGTCCGATGCGGAGGCAACTGCAAACACCATCTGAAAACACGGGTAATCCTGGGTGCAAAAGGAGGCAAAATTGGCAAAACTCTCCGCATCCATCCCCTTGACCGGCTTGAGGATGGTCACCGGCGGCAATGTTTTGGCAACCTCCTTTTTCCGGTCAAAGTATGACCAGCCACACCAAAGGGAAAGCAGAACGTAAACCAGCGGTGGGGCGATGATAATAAATGGGAGAATGGCGAAAACCATCAGAAGCCCCTTAAGTAACAGCGTTAAGGATAAAGGAAATAATCGGCGTCGTCCCGACTGATCTGGTCGGCAAGCCCCTCGACCACAGGAATTACCACCAGCGTCTTGACACCCGCCTGCTTTTCAAGGTTATCGGGCGACGGCACGGCGCATGGCATGACCGATGCCGGTAAGGTGCTCAAGAAACTTTTGCAGCCAGGACAACATAGGGTGCTGCCGATGAGCGGTTCACCTGCCTGCTGCACCAGGCACTGAAGGATCGCGGCAGGGATCGCGCCCAGTCTTCTACGGCAGCCGCTTCTTCTCCGCCCCCGTCATGTCCCGGGTAGACAACCACGACAATGACCCCGCCCGATACGACTAGATACGAAGCCTGCTCGAGGGCGGCAAGAGTTGTGGCCGCTCTGGTGATACAGCTTTTATCACTTCCGGGGAGATATCCCAGATTGAAGACCACCGCCTGCACCGGGTCGGGCACATATGCCGCCAGCTCTTGATGGCCGGCATGAAACAGTTGCACCCGGTCAAGACACCTGTTTTCCTCCAGCAGCAGCCTGTTTTCTCCAACGCCAGTTCCTGAACGTCAAAGGCGAAGACAGCTCCCTCGGCCTCGACCAGTCCAGCAAGGAACAGCGTGTCGTGGCCATTGCCGCAGGTGGCATCCACCACCCGGTCGCCAGGTTTGACCCGCTCCCGCAACAAGATGTGGCTAAGACCTACTGCACTTCCCATACTATCGTTCAATCTAACCGCCTCTATCTGCCGCGACTTCGTCCGTTCGTTCGGTCGCCACAGCTGCGAACCATGCAGGGTCTCTGCCTTCGAATCTGAAAAAATGCCGGCTTCGAGAAAAGCTCCAGCTGCAAGGCTTGCGAGGACCACGGTGCGAGGCGTAGCAGCGCTACGTTGAGCGCTGTGGCCCGCAGCAGTCCCTCTCTCTATCTCTCCCCCAAAGGGGGAGAGCATGCCTTGTCCTCTCCCTCTGGGAGAGGGATTGGGTGAGGGCGGCAGCAGATGGACTTTTATCGGAGCCGCTATCCCCCCTACTTCTTACCCACCAGAGTAAGCACCGCCGGCAGCGTGATAATAAAAGCCAGCTGACAGGCAACCATCCCCAGGGACATGACGGCGCCGATACTGAAAACCCCCTGGTGGTGGGCCACCATGAGCGCACCGAAGCTGGCCATGATGGTCAGGGTATTGAGAATGACGCCGACGCCGGTGCTGCTGGTTACCACCGCCGTTGCCGAGCCGTCCTCGCGGCGGAAGCGGTTGATGATGTATATGCCCGAGTCGACCGCGATCCCCAGGACCAGCGGCATGACGATGATATTGGCCGAATTGAAGTTGATGCCGAACAGCCACATGCCGCTGATCATGAAGAGGACTCCGACCACCAGCGGTACCAGCCCGATCAGCGCAAACTTGATGCTCCTGAAGGTAATGAGCAGGATAAGGACGATGGCGATGAAGGCGTAGACAAAGGCCTTCATGTAGGAGTCGCGCATGATGGTCATGGATTCGTAAACCATCACCGGTTCACCGGTGGCATGGATATCCACCTTGCGCACGTCATCGAGGAATGCCTTGAGCGGCTCCCGGTTGAAGATGTCATGCTTGGGCACCACCTGCAGCATATAGCGGCCGGTTTTGCCGACAAAGCGGTCTCTCAGCTCCCGGGGGATTGAAGCAACGGTTACCGGCTCGGCATTGAGGGTCGCCTTCAGGAACTGGATCTTCTCGGGCAGCTCGGCAAACATCCCACCCTGAAAATCCTTGAGCATCCCCACCGCGTTGCGATCCTTCTCCTTTTCCAGCTTGGCGAAAAAGGTATCCAGCGTCGTCAGGAAGGCAGCCACCGGCTTTGCTTCCGGCTTGCCTTCCTGTTCCAGCTTTGTCTTCAGCCGTGCCACGGCATTGCGGAAGTTTTCAAAAACCTCTGGCAGTTCCATAAGGCTCAAGTCTTCCTCGTACTCGCCCGGCTTTATATCGGAGAGTTCGTTGCGCAGAGCTGTCAGGTCGGTTATCTTCCCTTGCTGATCCTCCGGCACGAAGGAATTGAAACTGACCACGTGGTCGACGGTGGGCAAAGACTCCAGCGCCTTGGTCTTGGCCGCAGCATCTGCAGCCGAATCAGCCGTTACAACGGCAAAATAGCCGGAATTTTCCGAGTTGCGCATCAGCTTGTAGGCATACTTTACGGACTCCAGCCCGCGGGCCTGGAGGTTCATCAGGTTATAATCGAAGGTAATCTGCGACAGGGGATAGAGTGAGGCGAGACAAAGAATTGCCGAAATGACCACCACTGCCTTGGGATGGCCGAAAAGAAGCTGCTTGGCTGATTCAGTCAGGGGTGAGGAGTTAAGGGTACGGCCTGAACCATTTGCCGGCGCCTTGATTTTGCGATATCTGGCCAGAACTACCAGCATGGCCGGAAGCACGGTAAAGGTTATGATGACGCAGATGGCCACGCCGCCGGCGGCAATGATACCCAGCTCGGCAATGCCCTTGAAATCGGTGAAGATGAAGGTAAGGAAAGCTGCGGCAACTGTGGCCGCAGCCATGATGATGGCCCAGACATTGTTTCTCACACCTGTCTCGATGGCGACAAGCGGCTCAGCCCCTCCCGTCAATTCCTCCTGGTAGCGGAGTACCAGCTGAATGCCGTATTCGATGCCGATGCCGATGAGCATGATGGCAAAGACCATGGAGAGAATGTTGAGGTGCCCGATGGCCAGGGTGGCAAAGCCGAAGGAAAGACAGATGGCCACCACCAGCGAAACCATGGCGGCAACGACATTGAGCACCCCGCGGAAGGCGACCAGAAGGAGGATCACCGTCAGGACAAGGGAAACGATGGTGGCCAGGGCGATATCGCTCTGGCTGGTGCTCATCTCCTCGTGTTCGAGAACCGGGTTGCCGGTCAGACCGGCAGAAACACCCTTGAATTGAGGTTGATTGCGAAGTTCTGCCAAATGGGCACGGATGACCTTGATCGCCTCTTCTGCAGGGACGAAGCTTGCCTGGTTCTTCACCGGCAGAGCGGTAATGACCTGCATCTTTCCGGCCTTGCTGAAACTAGATTCCTGACCGTCCTTCCCCTGAAAAAAGAACTCTTCCAGTGAGGGTGGAGTAGCTGTGCTGTCGCCAAAGCTCTTGAAACCGATCCCGAGCTTTTCCAGCATGAAGGTCAGACTGCCCAGTTGCGCTTCAGCGCCTGGAGAACTGCTCCCTTTGGCACATAGCCATCGATCTGTCCGGTAAGATAAGTAAAGAGGGTCTGTACCGACGGGGAGGCGGACAATTCCTTGAGCACCGGCTTCAGGGCGGTCAGGTTCTCCCGCAAGCCCTTGACGTCCTCCGCCGGCATGAAGAGCAGGCCATTCTTCCTGAAGAACTCCAGACCAAAAGGATAGAAAACATCCTGGAAGTGCTGCTTGTCGGCAGCCAGTTTTTCATAGAGTGCGGTACCGAAACGGGCCGCCCGCTCCTGGTCGGCACTTTCGATGACGATGACGATATCGTCCATGTCGCCGAATTCCTGGCGCCAGTTGCGGTAATCCTGATGATAGCCGGTGTTTTTCGGCATCAGTCATCGCGGCCGGTAAGAAATTCCATCTTCTTTGCCGTATAGACTACCGAGAACAGGGAACCGAGCAGGGCAACAACAAGAATGACACGGGGATATGCAGCAACAAAACCGAAAAGGCCTTTGAATCTTTTTTCCGTTTTCATAAATCTCCTTGAAGATAAACAGCAATCAAGCTTATGTAACACAGCCGCGTGGTGAAATCAACCACGGCCATCAAGGGCTGAGGCTCTTCGAATCATTGGAGGGCGGGCAGAAACATGATTAAGGGTATACCTTTTCACAAAATTGTGCTATTCATACCAACTTGTATCTGAAGGACAATTTGCAAAAACTAACGAGAAAAAAGGAGCATGGTGTGCAATGAGTCCTTGTAAACATCCCATATCACATGCACTAACATCCTTTAACGGCGAAACAGCCGATAGCGTGCCGGTTCAGACCCCCAAAACAGGTGCCAAGATACACCACCTCCCCCCCTCCATCTGGAAAAAGAAAGAAGGAGAACTGAAGAGCCCCCTGGATATCGCCATCGAAAACAGTCGCGACTTCTTCTTCCGCGAACAGCTTCCCGACGGTTACTGGTGGGCTGAGCTTGAATCAAACTGCACCATCACTGCCGAATATGTCATGCTCTACCATTTCATGGACCTTGTCGACCGTGAACGGGAGCGGAAAATGGCCAACTACCTCCTCAGCAAACAGACTGAAGAGGGATTCTGGACCATCTACTACGGCGGTCCCGGTGATCTTTCAACCACCGTCGAGGCCTATTTTGCCCTGAAGCTGGCCGGGTACCCGGCCGATCATCCGGCCATGGTCAAGGCGCGTGCCTTTATTCTCGACAATGGCGGCATCATCAAAACCCGCGTCTTTACCAAGATTTTCCTCGCCCTCTTCGGGGAGTTCGCCTGGTTCGGCGTACCATCCATGCCCATAGAGCTCATCCTGCTGCCAAACTGGGCATATTTCAATATGTATGAGCTTTCCAGCTGGTCCCGAGCCACCATCATCCCCCTGTCAATCGTCATGACAGAGAGACCAGTGCGTAAACTGCCGCCGGCTTCCAGGGTTCAGGAATTGTACGTCCGTCCCCCCAGCCCCATCGACTACACCTTCACCAAGGAAGACGGCATTTTTACCTGGAAGAACTTCTTTATCGGCGTCGACCACATCCTCAAGGTATATGAAAGCAACCCCATTCGCCCCTTCAAGAAAAAGGCAATGCTCACAGCTGAGAACTGGGTACTGGAACACCAGGAAATCACCGGCGACTGGGGCGGCATCCAGCCGGCCATGCTCAATTCGGTCCTGGCCCTCCACTGTCTGGGGTACGCCAACAACCACCCTGCCGTGGCCAAGGGGTTGGAGGCGCTGGACAATTTCTGCATCGAGAGCGAAGACAGCCTTGTACTGCAGTCCTGCATTTCGCCCGTCTGGGATACGGCGCTGGCATTGAAGGCGCTGGTGGATTCAGATGTACCCAACGACCACCCGGCGCTGGTCAAGGCGGCACAATGGCTTCTGGACAAGGAGATCCGCAAGGCCGGAGACTGGAAGGTCAAATCGCCGGAGCTTGAGCCGGGAGGGTGGGCTTTCGAGTTCCTCAACGACTGGTATCCCGATGTGGATGACTCCGGTTTTGTCATGATGGCCCTCAAGGATGTTGCCGTCAAGGACCGCAAATCAATGGACACCGCCATCAAGCGCGGCATCAGCTGGTGCCTGGGCATGCAGAGCAAGAACGGCGGCTGGGGCGCCTTCGACAAAGATAACACCAAGTACCTGTTGAACAAGATCCCCTTTGCCGACCTTGAAGCCCTTATCGACCCCCCACTGTCGACCTTACCGGACGGATGTTGGAGCTCATGGGAACATTCGCTACGCCAAGGATTACCCACCTGCAGTCAGGGCACTGGATTTCATCAAGAGGAATCAGGAGCCGGACGGCAGCTGGTGGGGACGCTGGGGAGTAAACTACATTTACGGCACCTGGTCCGTTCTGTGCGGGCTTTCCGCCATGGGTGAAGACCTCAACCAACCGTACATCAGGAAAGCCATTAACTGGTTGAAATCCCGACAGAATATAGACGGCGGCTGGGGCGAGACCTGCGAATCCTATCATGACTCGTCACTGGCGGGCATAGGCGCCAGCACCGCCTCACAAACCGGTTGGGCACTACTGGCACTGATGGCTGTCGGCGAAGAGAATTCTGGCGCCGTCGCCCGGGGCGTACAGTATCTGCTTGCCACCCAGAAGAGCGACGGCACCTGATGAGGACCTTTATACCGGCACCGGTTTTCCAAAGTTCTTCATGATCAAGTACCATATCTACCGCAACTGCTTCCCCCTCACTGCACTGGGCACCTACCGCCGGAAAACGGGGGGAAGGGCCGAAATGCAGGTCAGTGAGCATAACAAATAACCAGGTCCAAGACCAGATTCGATCCATGAAAGTTTTTGTCACCGGAGCAACCGGTTTCATAGGCGCAAGCATCGTCAGGGAACTATTGAAGGACGGAGCTACAGTCAAGGCCCTGGCCAGGGCAGGCTCCGACCGCAGCAACATCAATGGGCTCGACGTTGAAATATGCGAGGGTGATCTCTGTGCCCCTGAGTCCCTGGAAAAGGGCATCAGGGGCTGCGATATGGTTTTCCATGCCGCCGCCGACTACCGGCTATGGACGAAAGAACCGTCGCAGATGTACGAGATCAACGTAAACGGTACCCGTAATGTCCTTGCTGCCGCACTCAAGGCCGAGGTTAGCAAGGTAGTCTACACCAGCAGCGTCGGTACCCTGGGCAATCCGGGCGATGGCAATCCGGGTAACGAGTCGACACCGGTAAGCCTTGCCGACATGGTCGGTCATTACAAGAAAAGCAAGTTTCTCGCCGAGCGGGAAGCGGAATCCTTCATCGCCAAGGGACTACCGCTGGTCATCGTCAATCCGTCCACGCCGGTCGGTAGACTTGACATCAAGCCGACCCCCACCGGCAAAATTATCGTCGATTTCCTCAACGGCAAAATGCCGGCATACCTGGATACCGGCCTCAACATCATTGACGTGGAAGATTGCGCCGTGGCCATATCCTGGCTGCCCAAAAAGGGCGCATCGGCGAAAAATACGTCCTGGGGAACAAGAACCTGAGCCTGAAGCAGATATTCGCCTCCCTTGAGGAAATCACCAGACTCCCGGCGCCCAGGGTCAGACTCCCCTACTACCCCATTCTCTTTGCCGCGTACGCCAACGAGGCACTGGCGGCATTGACCGGCAAGGAACCGCTTATACCTCTGGCCGGCGTGCAGATGGCACGCAAGTTCATGTTCTTCGACTCTTCCAAGGCTGTCGAGGAACTGGGACTGCCGCAGAATTCTGTAGCCGACGCCTGGCAAAAGCAGTAGAATGGTTCCGGCTTGAAGGCTATGCCAAGTGATACCACGTTCTAGGTTCTGGGTTCTAGGTTCTAAGTTTTAGGCTTTTGTTTTTTACATAGAACTTAGAACATTGAACATAGAACAATCTTTAAGAGGTATGTTATGTCCCGCATTCTCAACAGAATAAACAGTCCTGCTGACCTGAAGACATTAAAAGAAGATGAACTGCTGGTACTGACCGGTGAAATCCGCCAGTTCCTTCTCGATACCGTTTCCAAGACCGGCGGGCATCTGGCTTCCAATCTGGGTTGCGTCGAATTGACCCTGGCGCTTCATTACTGTTTCAACTCCCCCAGCGACAGCATCATCTGGGATGTGGGACACCAAGCCTACACCCACAAGATCATCACCGGCCGCAGGGATGTTTTTCATACCCAGCGCCAATATCAGGGCATCAGCGGTTTTCCCAAGCGCTCCGAATCTGCTCACGATGCCTTCGGCGCCGGCCATTCGTCCACCTCCATTTCCGCCGGCCTTGGCATGGCAGTGGCCAACTGCCTGAAAGATGATCCAAGCAAGGTCATCGCCGTTATCGGCGACGGCAGCCTCACCGGCGGCATGGCCTTCGAAGCCCTCAACCAGGCAGGGCACCTGCGCAAGAACCTGGTGGTGGTCCTCAACGACAACGAGATGTCCATCTCGAAAAACGTCGGCGCCCTCTCCACCTTTATCTCGCGCAAGCTGACCGGCAATTACTATCGAGGACTGAAAAAGGAGATGCAGGGGCTGTTGCAGAATATCCCGGCCATCGGCGGCAACATCCTCCATTTTGCCCGCAAGGCGGAAAACTCCCTTAAGGGATTCCTCACCCCCGGCACCCTCTTTGAAGCCCTCGGCTTCGAATACATCGGACCGGTACATGGCCACGACCTGCCCCAACTGATCGAGATCATGCAAAACGTGCGGTCACTGGAAGGGCCGGTCCTGGTCCATGTGGTCACCACCAAGGGAAAAGGTTACCAGCCGGCTGAAGACACCCCCGATAAATTTCACGGTGTCGGCCCGTTCGACGTCAAGACCGGCAAGGTCACCGGAGGCAAACCGGGCGCTGCGTCTTACACCGGTATTTTCGGCGATACCCTCTGCAAGCTTGCCGAAGAGGATGAAAAGATCGTCGCCATCACCGCCGCCATGCCCGACGGCACCGGTTTGACCAAATTTTCCAGGACTTTTCCCGACCGCTTTTTCGATGTGGGCATTGCCGAGCAGCATGCCCTCACCTTTGCCGCAGGGATGGCCACGGAGGGTTTCCGCCCGGTGGCCGCCATCTATTCCACCTTTGCCCAGCGAGCCTACGACCAGATCTTCCATGACATCTGCCTGCAGAAGCTGCCGGTAACGCTGGCCCTGGACCGGGCAGGCCTGGTGGGAGACGATGGCCCGACCCATCACGGGGTCTTTGATCTTTCCTATCTGCGCCACCTGCCGGAGATGACTGTAATGGCGCCAAAGGATGAGAATGAGCTGCAGCACATGCTGAAGACCGCCATCTATTCAGACCAGCCCATCGCCCTGCGCTACCCCCGTGGTGCCGGTTACGGCGTTGCCATGGACTCTGTCCTCAAAACCATCCCCCTGGGGGTGGCGGAACAGCTGGCCGAAGGGGAGGATATCACCCTCATTGCCATCGGCAGTACCGTTTATCCGGCCATGGAAGCGGCTGAACAGCTGAAGGCAAAGGGGATCAAGGCCTGTGTCATCAACGCCCGCTTCGTCAAACCCCTTGACCGCAACCTGATCCTCTCCGCTGCCGGTCGTAGCGGTTGCGTCGTCACCGTAGAAGAAAATGCCCTCCAGGGCGGCTTCGGCACTGCGGTAATGGAGCTCTTGTCCGATGAAGGCGTCGGCATCAGGGTAAAAAGAATCGGCATCCCCGACCGCTTCATCGAACAGGGGAGCCAGGCCCAGCTAAGAAAAGATCTGGGACTCGATGCTGCCGGCATCGCCCAGGTTGCAGAAGATTTTCTCAAAACCGGCAATCAGATCCAGCCCGGCCTGGTCCGGGTAAAATAATCCATCAAGTTTTAAAACAGCATGTGCATGAAAGGATAGTTAATGCGTTTTCCCCTGCGTCTCAATTACGATCTCACCAAATACATCATTGCCAACAAAATGAATAAGGTTGAAAAATATCCGCTGGTGTTGATGCTTGAACCCACCCATCTCTGCAATCTGGCCTGCTCCGGCTGCGGCCGCATCCGCGAGTACGCCGACACCATCCAGGAGATGATGTCCCTGGAAGAGTGCCTGAACTCGGTTGATGAATGCCCGGCCCCGGTTGTCACCATCACCGGAGGCGAACCGTTCCTCTACCCGCATATTTTCGACCTTATCGATGGGGTACTGAAGCGGGGCAAGCACATCTATCTCTGCACCAATGCCCTGCTGCTGGAAAAAGCCCTGGACAAGATGCGCCCCCATCCCAACTTCACTCTCAATATCCACATGGATGGCATGGAAGAAACCCACGACCGCATCCTGGAGCGCAAGGGCACCTTCAAGACCGCCATCGAGGCCATAAAGAAGGCGAAAAAGATGGGTTTCCGCGTCTGTACCAACACCACCATCTTCAAGGAAACCGATCTGGTGGAGATCGAGATGCTCTTCTCGAAACTGGAAGAGATCGGTGTCGACGGGCTGCTGGTGGCACCAGGCTTCGGCTATGAAGCCGTTGGCGAGAAGCTCTTCCTGGAGCGGCGGGACATCGAAAAGAAATTCGAGCAGGTTTACGAAATGAGCAAGCGCTTCCGCTTCTTCTCCACCCCCATGTACCTGCGCTTCCTCAAGGGAGAAAAGAAGCTGGAATGCACCCCCTGGGGCAACCCGACCCGAAATACCCGGGGATGGAAAGCCCCCTGCTACCTCATCACCGATGCCCATTATCCGAGTTTTAAAGAGATGATGGAAAAGACCGATTGGGAAAAATACGGCGTCGGCAAAGACCCCCGCTGCGCCCAATGTATGATGCACTGCGGTTTCGAGCCGACGGTTGTCGGGGAGATCGGTAAGAGTTGGAAGGATATCTGGGAGATGATGGTGTGGAATTTGACGTGAGAACAGTCCTCAGCGTGAATACCAAAAGGCCATCCTTCTTGAAGAGGATGGCCTTTTTAACCTAGAGGACATGTGCGCAGCGTGGACATTAAGGGTTAGCCAAGAAATTTGGATCACGTCAAATCCAACTTACGCGACCTTTAGCTCTAATTCAATAAGTCCTCGTATTTAAATTTTCGGACAATTAATTTATCTATTCCTCAACTGCTCACGTATCTCTTTTAACTCTGCAGCCTGTTGATCAATCAATTTTTGCTGAGCCTTTACCGCCTCAATTAATACTGGAATGATTTCAGTATAAGCTACTGATTTGGTGCCATCATGCGAGGTATTCACTACCTCCGGCAATACCTTTTCTATTTCCTGGGCAATTACACCATAGTGGCGGCCTTGAGGAAAATTCATACTTTTAAATTCTTCGATTCTCCACGTATAGGAGACACCCTTGAGTTGCTTAATCTTCTCCAAGGGGGTATCAATGAGATCAATTCCCTTTTTGAATTTTGCGTCAGAGGTCAACGCAACTCCATTGGAGGCGACTTGCCCTATGACATCCAGAGCAAAGGAAGGTGTATTCGTACCGATGCCGACACTGCCGGCAAAATAAGAGGGAGCATTCGGATCGGAAGCGAAAAGGGAATATTTATTGTTCGCCTGGATAGTGCCAATATAAATTCCAAATCCATTAGTGATGGTGCCGTTGTCATTTTTGACCGCAGCCGTCGCTGGGCTCCCGAGAGACAAGGCATAAGAATTTGTAACTGTACCTATACTATTATAGGTAACCCCGTAGAGACTACACTGATCTACTATAGTCCCAGAAGACATATTGTTGGCTTGACCAAATACTCCATATTGAGACGTCACTGTCCCAGTTGACTGGTTAAACGCATTGAAGAGACCAGAATATTCAGTGGCAAGTGTGCTACTACCAAAAAAATCAGTCCTGCCTTGCACGCCAGCGATCGCAGTATAGTTGAGCACTGAGGCAGGAATTACCGAAAGCCCAAAGATGGCTTTGTTCGAAGCAAAGCTATCTGAGCTGACATTAGGTTGGTTCACAACAAACAGCGAAAGCTGATTGCCAGCTGCTGTTGTAGACGAAGAATCGTTGATCTGCGCTTGGCTTCCTGTCAGTGTGGATAGGGAAGGTGTAACAATATTATTACCGATATTTAGCGGAACCGTTGGATTCAAAGTGCCGATTCCCAGATTTCCATCCACGACCATATCACCATTTCCAGCAAAAGCCGGAGGTACTACAAGCATAAAACCAGCCACTAATAAACGTATGATGCTTTTCATATCAAACCTCCTTCTATTTTGAAATCCTAACATTCTTCATTTTGACAGCACCGCTACTCAACCTCGGCTCACCTACGATGACGGTCATACCCCCGTTGGAGCTGTAGTCGCAGCTATAGCCGCCGTCCAGAGTAACCCCAATTGGACGATTGGCAGCAAGGTTCTCAACGAAAATCTGTGCCGCAGCCAAGATAATGTCTCCATCCGCAGCAACGTCATAAGCAGCCTGAAGGCTTGCAAAATCTCCTTTACCAGGTATTCTCACCGGTACTGCACATCCTATTACACTGCCAGGCGTGGCTTGGTCAAAATTTGCCGTTACTGCCGTACTGGCATTCATGGTAATCACACAATCACCTGTCCCACTACATGTCCCATTTGTCCAGCCAACAAACACTGAAGCTGGCGAGGCCGCGGGATGTAAAGTAACTTGAGTGCCAGAAGGGAATGAAGAGGAGCAGTTGGCGTTGCAATCAACTCCTGCGGGGGTGCTGGTAACGGTACCGCTACCAGTTCCTGCGAAATTCACATTTAAGGGTAAAGTGGTAGCCTCAAAATAAAATCCTGTTACAACAGGTAAAGACCGACTCGTGGTTGTGCCATCACCGACTTCTCCATAATAGTTCTTACCCCAGGAAATCATAGCTCCATCATTTCTGAGAGCCACGGTGTGGTTATAGCCAGCCCCGATCGCAACGACACCACTAGCTCCGAGGACTTCAGTGGGTACATAACGTGTTGTGCTCGTGCCATCACCCAGCTGCCCAAATGAGTTATAGCCCCAGCTAAATACTTTGCCGTCATTTTTCAATGCCACAGTGTGTAAGTCTCCCATGGAGATGGCAGTAACCCCTGACAGCCCAGGCACGAGTTTCGGCCTATGGCAAATTGTAGTAGTACCATCACCAATTTGCCCTGTTGAATTTGCTCCCCACATCATGATTGTTCCATCGTTCTTCAAAGCCATTGTGTTATATGGTCCTGCACTGATAGCAACCACCGCATTGAGGTCAGGTACCTGCGCAGGGATATAGCGGTTTGCACTAGTACCATCACCCAGCACTGCATTGGCACCTCTCCCCCATGTCAGCACTGTCCCATCATTTTTGAGGGCAACAGTATGATCTTGCCCACAGGCAATAGCCACTATCCCGTTTAGCGCAGGGATGTTTATGGGGCTGTATCTATATGTAGTAGTACCGTCGCCAAGTTGACCGTAATAGTTATTACCCCAAGCCCATACTGTGCCATCACTTTTAAGGGCGAAGGTTTGGCTGCCACCAGCTGCGATTGCCGTTACCCCTGTTAATTCCGGAACCGGCATAGGCGTGTAATGACTCGTAGTTGTTCCGTCCCCGAGCTGTCCACTGTAATTGCCCCCCCAAGCAAAGACTGTGCCATCTTTTTTTAAGGCTACTGTATGGTTTGCACCCGCTGCCACAGCTACCACGTCTGACATCTCTGGCACAGGCAAAGATGTCGGGACAAGGCCATTTGCTGTCGTGCCATTACCAAGTTGGCCACTAGAGTTGTACCCCCAGGTAAGCACAGTGCCGTCTCTTTTTAAGGCGATATTGTGTTCCCATGCCGATAATTTAGGAGAGAAGGTCGGTTGGTGATTTCGGTAAAGACAGCAACTATAGCATGATCAGTTATGACGTTGGCAATTGTGTAAGTATTGTTGCTTACACGCTCCGTTACAGATGCTTTGTTGTCGTACAAAAGCGCCAACCGGTAACCGGGGGCTGGCGTAACCGTAACTATGGTGTTGTGCCCGCTGTTAACGGTTGTGCTTGCAGGAGAAACGCTCCCGTTTCCGCCGGAAACAGAGCTGCTGACTGTACAGATCAGTTTGTTGAAAGTAGCCATGACTGTATGATTGGCTGTGACGTTAGTTATGGTATAACTGTTGTTACTGACGCTGGCAGTAACATCCACACCATTATCGGTGAGGGATGTGAGGAGATACCCATCTGCCGGTGTTATGGCAAATGTACTACTGCCACCATATGTGGTCGCTGTGCTTATAGGAGTAATTGTGCCATTCCCATTAGTGGAAGCAGTAACATTATACAGTTTAGCAAAGAGGAAAGATTTGCCTGCCAGATTGAAAGGTTTGTCGAAAGCAGTGCTTAAGTTGATATAGTGTACCCCATCGCCTTTGGAAATTCCGGAGCCAAAATCTTTGCCTACGGTAGTGCTAAAGCTCTTATAATCAATCCTGGCATCACCGTTTTTAAAAAAAACTATCTCGAAATTGTTGGGTTTGTAAAGACCCTCCTCAATATATGTCTCAGCCTGCCACTCTATCACTACCCGCTCAGGATTCGTCTTGTACTGAATATAAACCCCTCCATAATAATAGGATGAGAGGTCATTATTCCACGCTGAAATGACAGGGCCCCCTGAATTAGCTAAGTCAAAAGAATTGCCCAATCTCCAGGAGCCTACAGAAAACCACAGATTGCCGTTTGTATCTGCAGCAATGTAAGGATAATATCGTCCATAAGATTCTACTACCCAAGGAAGCCTGTAGCCGATACTGTACTCATCGCCGTAAGTGTAATAATATTTTGAATTAGTGGCTTTCGTCCTGTTGGCATCTGTGCCATCCCATTCATAGGTGACGGCAGACAATTGGTAATAGCCATCTGATGCGGCGAAAGCTGTCTTTAGAGGGGAAAGGATTGCCACCAAAAGAAGGAGGATCCACATTGCCATTACAGCTTTTTTCATTTGCCTCTCCTACGAATCACAATGAATAAACAGAGTTAATTCTATAACGTCAATTAGACAGAGAATTACGGCCCGTATCACATTGCTTATTGTTTGTCGCTGCCACCGAAAAGCAGCTTCTGCAGGGTAGCGGTTCCGCCAATCCTCTGAGCCTGTTCCTGCTTTCTGCCTAACAGCACTGCATATTTCTGCTCTTTCGGTTCGCATTCCACAGCCTTCCGGCACCACCCAATTGCCGCGGTAAGCCGTTCTTGCGGCGTAATGGCACATAGACCGAAAGCGCCGGGCCGATTTGGCGTCCTTTTTTAACTCTTCATTGAAATAAGCCTCGGCTTGTTGTAGTGCCGCCTGACCATACTTGGCCGTGGCAGCCATCTTGAGAGCCGCAAAGTTATCCGGCTCAGTCTTAATGGCTTCCACGAGGCTCTTTGTCGCAGCTTCCGTTTCGCCAAGACGGAACTGGGCGTAGGACAGGCTCAGCATTGGTTGGACGGCCTGTGGTTTTATGGCAAGTGCAGTCTGATATGCGGCAATGGCCTCCTGAAGCTCGTCGCGTTTCACATGGGTGTTGCCGATGGTATTCCAGCTGGACCATTTGTCCGGTTCCATGAGGATCGCGTTCCGGTATTCCTCTTGTGCCTTTTGCAGCCCCATTTCCATCTCTTTGGTGATGAGGTTCCGGGGAAAGTTGGCCAGGCTGCCGGCGGCCTTGACCCGCACCAGCCGGAAGTCGTCTGCAGCCGCAGCTACCAATGCTTTGATGGTCTCGGTCGAAGGATGTCGTCCCAAGGTTTCGGCCGCAGCGGCCCGCACCAGTGGAGAGGAATCCTGAAGTGCAGCGAGTAGCACCGGCACCGCTGATTTGTCCTGTGAATACCGCAACAGTCTGATAAGCGAAGCGGCATAGACCTGGTCCCGCCCCTTGCCCTGGATGTATTCCAGCATCTCCGGAAGCTTGGTCCAATCTTTTTTCCTGGCAGCAGCCACAAGGCGAGCCGGTTTGAGCGCTTTTTCCTGGTAATCATCGGCATGCCACTGGCGGACTGCCTTGTCTGCCCAAGCGGCATCCTTGTCCTTATGGCACAGGTTGCAGGCATTGGGCGATTTGAACTCCAAGGTTGCTGTCGGTGTTGGCGGCCGCATGGAGTGGTCGCTCCATGGCATGCGGGCAAAGGCGATCTTCGGCATATGGCAGGAAACGCACTTGCTGCCCGGACTATCGGCCTTGTGGTGGGAATGGCTGGCCACGTTCTTGACCCGCTCGGCATGGCACGGCAGGCAGGCGTCGTTGGCCTTTTCCTCGGCTTGAATCGATAGCGGCCACTCGATGTATGGCAGTGCATGCAGTCCGGGGTCCCATCCTTGACGCAGGGGTTCATCAGCCAACCGGTAAGGGTATAGTTTTCCCCCTGGTCACGGCCATCGGGAAAGTATTCGTTGCTTTCCAGCATTGTCAGATCGAAGTGGTCGAAATAGCGGTCTCCAGATGTGAAGGTGCCGGTCAGGGCCGTCTGCTTGGCATGGCAGGTGGCGCAGAGATCGCTCCGCCGGCTGGCGCTCATCTTCTTGGTACTGATCAGCTTGGGGTCCGTCACCGGCTGTCCCTTTGGGACTTTCCGCATGGCGGCATTATGCTCTGCCGCCGGTCCGTGGCAGGTCTCGCAGTTGATGCCGGACTCGCGCCACGATTCGGTGTAGCGTTTGTTCGTCTTATCGAAGGCGATATTGAACTGGCTCACATGGCAGCTGGGGCAGGCATCGCTGAAGTAAAAGGGGTAGTTCTTCCAGTAGATGGTCGGCTTGGTGGCACCATCCGGCGCCGGGGCATCGACAGCGTTTTCCGCTTCGTACCATTCCTTTTTAGCGATGTCGTAACCCAAGGGTAGGGACTCGATGCGCCCGTCGTCCAGGGTAGTCAGGAATGAGTACAGCCCCTTTCCTCCCAGGATATATTCGATACAATATTCCTTCACCCCCTTCTGGCTGGTCTCGACGATCCGTCCGGCACCGGGGGTAATATCGGCCCGGTAGCTGAAAGGGCCGATATTTATCGCCTTTTTCTGGGGCAGCAGTTCTTTTTTGGCGAAGTCATCGGTATAGGGGCGGAGCGTGTCCCGGTGCCGCGAAGTGTTCCAGAGAATATGGAATTTCTCATGGCATTCCCGGCAGCTGTCGGACCCCACATATCCTGCAGGCTGTGCAGGTGCAGCAGGAACGCCGACGGCAAAAACAGGGACGCACAAAAAAAGAGCGACCACTGTTAGCAGTAGTATTGCGGTACTCTTGGGTAGCTGTCTCAAAGTGCAAGTATGTGTCACAAGTTATCCTGTGTTGATCCTCTCAGGTCACGCTTCAAATCCAAGAATCTCAGTAGTTCGTTGCAGCGAAGCACTCCATTTCAAAGCGAAGTTCCGACCGGCAGATATTGACAAAGGCAGGCAGATAAGGAAACCGCCACCCTTTACTGTCATAGAGTGACAGAAACGACTGATAGGCGCTTCTATCCTTGCAATAAACGATAGACCAGGCAATATCGTCGAACGTTGCATCTTCCTTATGCAGGAGGTGCTCGATGGCTTCCATGGTCCGGCTCACATCGCTCCTCGGGTCGGAGGAAACCAGGGTCCTCCCGTCGCGGCCGATGTGGGATGTGCCGGAGACGTGGACTTTCTTCAGCCGTCGTTTCTGGTCGTCGATCACCATGCCCCGAGAAAACTTTGGTCCGTACTCCGATGCCTCGCACTGCAAGCCGCTCTGCAGGGCACGAACCTCGATAAATCCATCAATGGGCCGGATTGCCTCCAGGCTTATGCTCACCTGTTGCCTGCCGGCCAGATTGGATTCGATGCCGGTCGCTGCTGGATAACGGGTAATGCCATGACGGGCAAAATAGGCATCGCGGGACAGGTTGAAACCCTGGTAACTGTCGCCGATATTCTTCAAGTAATTCCAGTGACGGATAATGTCGTTGGCTGTAAAGCCGTGCTTTTCCAGTATGTAATCCACTTGGATATATATGGACTCCGTTTGGGCAAAGACGTCACCTTCCTCTGACGTGGTCATATTCATAACATGGAGCTCATGCCGGTCATCAAACTCGATGAGTGAGCCGATTACCCGGCCATTGTGAATGACGGGCGTAACAGCTCCATCGCGCACGGCATGCAATATGGCACCATTCATCCGCGACAGCATCGTGGAATGATGGATGGGAATAACGGGAATGCCATCCACCACTGAATCGGGTAATGATGCACCAAGAAGGAAAGCACGTGTGATCTTCCACCCTTCCCTTTCCATAAGTTCCCGAATGCTACGTAGATCGGTAAGGTCAGAAACAGTAAGATAGCATTCGCTCTCGCCGATGCAGCATGGCGCGCATCTGGCGGGGAGCCCGGTCGTGAAACTCAGATCCTCGTGTTTCCGGGTCGGTGTTGTGTTTAGAGCTGACTGCATTGGATTCTTTCCAGGGTGCTTCAATTTCCCGCTCTTATATCATCTGCGCCGAGATTTAATCACCTCTACAAAATCCCAAATGTAAAAAACAATTCCTGCAACTGCTATCAGCCATCCGGTTAGGAAGAGAGTCCTGTTTGAATGGATAAAGCTGAAAAACAAATAGATTGACCATCCTGAAAACATCAGAAGAAATGAAATCTTTCTCCGCTTCCTCATTTGCTTCCCCTTTTTATAGACACCTAATTGCTGCATTGTTTACATTCCTTTGGAGTATTCCAACATTTTTTTACAGAAACCCAGCAAAGCTCGATCCCTATGAAAAAACCGCCTCCTCCTTCTGGACCAACGCCAACACCACCACCAACACCTCCTCCATAGCCTACATTTCCGCCAAGGCCAGGTACCCCTGGCGCAATTATTTCAAAAGCAAAGGATACATTTAGCCCACCTATGTCTTTCCCGCAACGAGGGCCACATACAGAACCTATTGCCTTGGTACCACCACTTGCAATTATTCCAGGGCCTATCTTTCCACACTTGAGACTTACTATACAAGCTTCACCTGTTGAAACGTTTGTCAACGTTCCGAAACCGCCACCGGCTCCAAGAAGTATTATATTAACGCCCCCTGAAGCTTCACCACCTACCCACGTAGCCAAACCTTTCGGGTCTGTATGCGTGACAGGATTATTTAAGGTATATATAAATTGGTTTATGCCACCCTGAAAGCCAATTGGATCTTTTTGGATAAATCTCCCCTCTATAGAATCATAGTACCTGGCTCTATAGTAATACAGTCCTGTCTCCTTATCCCACTCTCTGCCCGTATAGGTATAGCTGTCGACGAAGGTGTTGTTGGCGGGTTTTGGCATGCCGAATGAATCATAGGTATAGCTCTGCACGATGGTTCGATTGGCATCAGTGATACTAGCGACGCTGCCAAGCCCGTCGGCATGGTAGTAGTAATACGGTCCGTTCCTCTCCAACGCCAGGTGCTCATCAATGCGCGCACCCTGCGTGTAGTAGGTCTTGGTCGTGCCGCTGGCGTCGGTAAGGATTTCAAGGACTATATTGTCGCCATCGTAGACGTATTTCCAGGTACTGGTCGTGGTGGTTGCTGGGGTTCCATCAAGGCTAATAACCACATGTTTCTCAATGCGCCGTCCTGAGGGATCGTACTTGAAGTTGATGGTCCTGGTCTCGCTGCCGTTTACTCTCACCATGGACTTCAGCCGATTTTCATAGTCCCAGTTCAGCGTCCAGGACTTGCCGGCAGCAGTTGGTGTATTGGGAAGGGTTCGCGATATCTGGTTGCCGTTATTGTCATAGGCATAGGTAAACTGCCGTCCGTGGGTCATCTGGTTTTCGGCATTATAAAGATATGCGGTATCCTTGTTGCCGGGGCCGGTCAGACGGTTGCCGACATTATCGTAGGTAAAGCTTTCCGGCTTGCTGGAAGTCACTGAGAGCAAGCGGTAGATGTCATCGTACTGGTACTGCTCCGTCTCGGTTGAGGTTTTACTCAGCCGGTTCCCCACGTTATCCAAGGTGTAACCAAAGGAAGCAATTGTAGAACCTGACCCGGCATGGGTAAGACCGGTGAGCCTTCCGGCATCGTCATAGGCATAGGTGGCGGTTATCTGGTTGGGGTAGGCAAGCGAGCTCCTGCGCCCGGCGGCATCATAGGCATAGGTGAAAGACCCGGCACTGGAGGTGATACCCGTGGGCCGGTTGGCGTCGTCATAGGTATAGGTGAATATCCGCTCGTCAGCTGTCCCTTTTTGGACAGTCATTTTCGTCCGCCTGCCGGCAGCATCGTACTCATAGTCAACCGTATATCCACGAGAATCGGCGACGGAAGTGGTCCGTCCTGCGGCATCATAGCCATAAGTATAGGTAACGTCACCATTGGCGACAGTGTGAATGCGCCCGGTGCCATCGTAAGTATAGGTTACGGTAGCCCCACCGGGATAGGTTATGCCTGTCAGCCTCTTCAGAGCATCATAGCTGTAGTCGATTCTGTTCCCGTTTGCGTCGAACTTGTAGTCCAGGTTCCCTTTGCTGTTGTAGGTATAGTAGGTTGTCTTGTTCAGTGGGTCCGTTTCATGGACAAGGCGGTTCATGAAGTCGTATTGCCAGTCAGTGGTGTGTGCGTTGGCATCAGTGAGGGCAACAAGATTACTGCCGCCGGTGCCGCCACAGCTTGGACAGCCGGTACCACCGTAGTTATACGTAGTGACTTTTTGCAGAGCATCGGTCACAGTGGCAACCTGACCTTCGTCATTGTAAGCATAACGCGTTACTTTGCCATTGGCATCAGTGACGGTGTCCCTGTTTCCATTGGCGTCATAGGTATAGGTAGTGGTGTTGTTGAGGGGGTCCTTTATGGTCTTGACACGGTTCATGGTGTCATAGGTATAGGTGGTGGTTTTGCCGGCACTGGTCTGGGTTAACATGTTGCCGTTGACGTCGTAGGTGAAGCTGGTGACTCCGTTGGTCGAATCGGTAACCGAAGCAAGGTTTTCATTGCCATCATAGGTATAGGTTGTGACCTTGAGCCTGGCATCGGTCACTGTATGAAGATTGCTATTGGGATAATAGGTGTAAGAAGTTACCGCTCCAGCGGCATCGGTTGAAGTCTCCAGGTTGCCATCGGAGTAGTAGGTATTGGCAATGTTCCCCTGGGGGCCATTGATGATAAGAACCTGTTTCTTGGTGTTGTAGGTGTAGGTGGTAACCTGATTAAGTGGATTCTCCTCTGTCCAGAGGTTTCCATCGGGATAGTAGGTGTAGGTAGTGGTGTAGGTAAAGGTGGAGGTAGCAGGTGTTTCACTGTCCATTTCTGTTTGTGTCAGGGTGTTGCCTTTGCTGTCGTAGGTATAATCGATGGCATGGTCGAGAACCAGGTTGGGAGCGGTGACGGTGCCCCAGTTTTTCCACCACTCTTTGCGAGTCACCCAGGTCTGCGTGTTTCTCGTATACCGAATCTCATTCCCCGAGGTATCTTTTTCGTTGATGATTTGCCGTTGGCTGTCAAAAGTAACGGTACGGGTCTCGGTGCTTTGAACCGTGCCGTTGGCATCCCTGACGGTGGTGGTGATGGTGCTCAATTGGCCTGGAGTGTTGTAGACAAGGTCAATGGTGGTCTTGCCATGGACTTGCTTGGCTACCCGACCGTAATTGTCATAGGTATTAACGTAGGCCCCACTACCTTCATCAGTGGTGGTCAGGAGATGGTTGTTGTTAGGGTCGGTATAGCCATAGATGGAGCAACTCCCGATCCGTTGGCTGAGGTGAGGTTGCCGAGGGGATCATGGCCATAGGTGACAGTTCTGCCAGCGTTGTCCGTAACGGTAGTAAGGGCACCGGTAGCTGGATCATAGGCGAGGGTCACCCACTTGCCGGTGGCTGTGCCGGAAGAGTTCTTTTCATCGATCCTGCTCAGGTGGTAGACGTAGGCAATGACTGTCGGAGTGGTTTGATCGACACTTGCCGGCAGAACTCCTTTAAGGGGAGATTTGGTGATAGATTCGTAGCTGAAGGCAAGGGAAGTGCCCTTTGCGTCATTGATGCTTGCCAGCCTACCATAGGAGTCATATACCTCACTGCTGCCATCCTTTTCAGTATAGGTATAGGAGCCGTCGGCACTGTTGAAGGTGAGAGTACCGGTGTCATTGACCGGAGAGGTGAAGATACCACCGGAATACGTGTACTTCTTCTTTTGCCCGGGACCGGTGCGGATGATTACGCTGTTATCAGTTAGGGTATAGAGCTGCTTGTCATAGGTAAGTGCCCAGCCATAGCCCAAGGGACTGGCATAGCCCGACTTGCTGTTGTACTTGCGAGTAACGCTGATTGGAAATGTCTTACCGACCACAAGATCGGTACGCGACATGGTTGAAGCGCCGGAAACTGAATTTATCGGTATATTAGAGGCAGCCTGGGCAGCAAATGCCTAATGCCACAGTACAAGCCAATAACATTGCTGCACTTATTTTAAGAAAATTACAGTATACGATGCCCATCTCTCGAAACCTCCAAAGATTCGATAGTCTTTTCTTCCAGCTCCATCGAATCAATTACCGGCAGTGCAACACATATTGGGATTGCCGCAACATGGATCAGGATTTAAAAAACAAGGGTCCGGGTTGTCACAAGAAGGATCATTCGGATTGGTACAACAAGGTGTCGGATTATTGTAGCAACTATCACATTGCCATGGTGAACATTGGGCTTGACAGGGGTTTACACAACAAGGGTCTTTTGAACAACAAAGATCATCACAAGTCGGATATTGATTCTCCGGGTAGTCCGCATAAGGAAAAGAATACACTGTCCCATCACAGGTGCAGGTCCTATGACAGCCGGCACTGGCAATGTACGGCATAAAAACGCAAATCATAAAAACAATAGCAGTGATTATAAAACTATGAATACAAAGTTTAGTGAAATTATTTGACAACAAAATGGTCTCCTCCTGAAGCAGAACTAATCAGTTTATATTTTTTGCAATCTAATATTTCACTTCAATATTAGCGTATGCTGTGAATTGACTGCCTGTAACTGGATTTACCGCATTTATGGTAAAAGTATAATAGCCATCTTTCGACAACGAGAAACTCTTTCCTGTGCTGTCTGACAAATTGAGACAGGACCAATCGAATTCATGTGTCCCAGCAGTTTGTGCCAATGGAGATGGGGTCAATTGGATGGGGGTTTGAGCGTTATTTGGCCTTACTGATATTGTGACATTTGCATCACGCGACAAGGTGTATCTGATATGGGTAACTTCACCATATGCAGGACTCAGCCGGAAAGGGTCTGCTTTGACATCAGAGATTTTGGGTGTGTCACCTGTTGTGATGATGACATTCTCACTCATTGGTGACAGTATATAACAGCTAATTATGCCACCTGCTGCCGATACTTTCCCTGATGCATCCCGCCCATCCCAGATGTACGTTCCTGATCCAGCAAGGGCAGGAAACCACGCTATCCCTTCGTGAAGTGCGCCCCACTGAGGATGATCAACATACATAACTACTCTGGAAGGTTGAGTAACCGAATAATTGACGGCTTGGCTTTTGTTTTGGAAAGCATCGTAAGTGCCAACCTGTGAACAAGTTATGGCCCCGCCACCCTGTGGCTCAACAGGCCCATACCAGCCTATCAGGTCCCCTTGTGTTGCTTGCAGTGTATAAAGGTACGCCTCGTCGGGGACGACCCTTCCCGTAGAATCTTTACCATCCCAGGTGAATGTATATGTGCCCGCCACTGGCAGAGTTTGCGACGCCTGATATACCGGTGTACCTGCTACGCCTTGATTTTGGAGTATGATGTTCATTTTGACGGTAGCAGGAGAAGCAATTGTAAATTGTATAGTACTCATTTGTGAAAGATCTGTTTCCACAGTATGCGAACTCCCTGCAACATTTGAGAATAAGATCATAGGAGCGGTAGCTTCATTCGAAGGGCTAGTTGTATTGACACCATCGAATGCACGGGCTTGGTAAGCAGAAGCTTCCATGTCACCCCATGCGACATTATCTATAAAGGATGAACTACTTACCGTGGCAATTTGGGCATACGAACCTAATAATCCCGTTTTTCGGTAGATGAAATATGTGGTTGCACCATTGGATCCAGTCCATGACAGGTGAATCTGGCCATAAGCTACTGCCGCGGCAGTTAGATTAGTGGGCACAGGCAATTCATCTGTTGTTCCGGCTGCTGTTGCCGTACTAGGGGCAGAATAACTAACGCCATCAAATGACTTTATACGATATTGGTAAGTGCTGTTCATAGGCAAGTTGCTGTGTGTAACAGTAGTGCTACCAGTCGTAGTCAAAGAATTTGGACCAGATGAAGTAAGAACGAGAGGGGTAAAACTTGTCACCCCTGGGCCAGTATACTCGACCAGATATGCAGCACCTGTCACGGAAGACCAACTGAGGCTGATCGAATTGGTCGTTTTGCCAGCAACGCTAATCGAAGTAGGTGCTGGCAAAGTATCTGTCGTTCCTGTTGCTGTTGCCGTACTCGGCGCGGAGTAATTGTTTCCATCAAAAGCCTTAACCCGGTATTGGTAAGTGGTGCTTGGTTGTAAGCCGCTAACAGTCACAGTTGTTGCACCGCTGGTAGTAAGAGAATTCGGACCGGATGAAGTAAGAGCCAAAGGGGTAAAACTTGTTACTCCTGGACCAGTATACTCAACCAGGTATGCAGCACCTGCCACGGAAGACCAGCTGAGACTGATCGAATTGGTCGTTTTGCCAGTAACGCTAATTGAAGTAGGCGCTGGCAATGTATCTGTCGTTCCGGTTGCTGTTGCCGTACTAGGAGCAGAATAGTTGATCCCGTCAAAGGACCTTACACGGTATTGATAAGTACTGTTCATTGGCAAATTATTAATCGTCACAGTTGTGCTGCCAGTCGTAGTCAAAGAATTTGGGCCAGATGAAGTAAGAACCAGAGGGGTAAAACTTGTTACTCCTGGGCCAGTATACTCCACCAGGTATGCAGCACCTGCCACGGAAGCCCAGCTGAGGCTGATCGAATTGGTCGTTTTGCCAGTAACGCTAATTGAAGTAGGCGCTAGCAATGTATCTGTCGTTCCGGTTGCTGTTGCCGTACTAGGGGCAGAATAACTAACGCCATCAAATGACTTTATACGGTATTGGTAAGTGCTGTTCATTAGCAAATTGCGGTGAGTAACAGTAGTGCTACCAGTCGTAGTCAAAGAATTTGGACCAGATGAAGTAAGAACGAGAGGTGTAAAATTTGTTACCCCTGGGCCAGTATACTCGACCAGATATGCAGCACCTGTCACAGAAGACCAACTGAGGCTGATCGAAGTGGTCGTTTTGCCAGCAACGCTAATCGAAGTAGGTGCTGGCAAAGTATCTGTCGTTCCTGTTGCTGTTGCCGTACTCGGCGCGGAGTAATTGAAGCCATCATAAGCCGTGACGCGGTATTGGTAGGTGCTGCTTGGTTTTAGGCTATTAATTGTCACAGTTGTTGCGCCACTTGTAGTAAGAGGATCTGAACCAGAATAGAGAAGTATTAACTTGGTAAAACTGGTTGCTCCCGGCCCCATATATTCAACCAAGTAGGCAGCACCTGGCACCGTGGACCAATCTAGAGTTATCGAACTAGTAGTCTTTGCGGTGACAGTAATCGACGTAGGCGCTGATAATAGGTCTGTTACAGCTGTTGCTGTTACCGTACTTGGACCAGAATAGTTGAATCCATCATATGACTTGACGCGGTATTGGTAGGTGCTGTTCATCTTGAGGCCGTTGTGAGTGACTATAGTGCTGCCACCTGTTGTAAGAGGATCTGAACCCGAGTAGGTAAGAATCAACGGCTTAAAATCTGTTACTCCTGGCCCCGCATACTCAACAAGATAAGCAGCGCCTGCCACTGTGGACCAACTGAGACTTACCGATTTAGATGACTTACCAGTAACAGAAATTGAAGTTGGCGCTAGTAATTCATTTGTTGTTCCAATGGCTATTGCTGTACTTGGGTTAGAATAACTAACACCATCAAAAGCTTTGACGCGATACTGATAGGTGCTGTTCATCTTAAGACCATTGTGTGTAATAGTAGTGGCCCCAGTGGTGGTTAAAGGACTTGGGCCAGATGTTGTAAGAACCAGACCTGTGTAGGTTGTGGCACCTGGTCCCATATACTCAACCAAATAAGCACATCCTGGGACCGAGGACCAGCTGAGACTAACAGAATGCGTAGTTGTACCAGTGATGCTAATGGAAGCAGGTGCTGACACCGCAGCCTGACTTTGCGATGTCATGAAAAGGTATGTAATTATGATTAAAGTAATTTGCAAGATGCTCCTAAAACAATAATTAGCTCTCAACACACTCCCCCTTTACAAAACATATCAACCCGCTTTCTAATTGCTTCTGCACCAGCACCAATTGCGGCCAAACCTTTATATTCGGCGTGTAGAAGAGGCTTCCCAGTTTTAGTCGCTCGAACAGATTCAGCTGTAATAACACAAAGCTCTGCTGCATCGATGACTCCAGCACTTGATAGAGTTGTTGTTCGGCACCCATCCATACAGACGCTCTTGGCAAAATCAACCCGCTACTGTTGAGAACTGCTGAAACCACCCGCGCAGCAGACTTGCCTTAAACAAGGAGATTACCCCCTAGCACAACCAAAGAAAAAAAATCAATTAGAAAAAAGTGTAAAAAATTTTTACAGTGTAAAATTTCTTTACACCGGTCATATGAGCATCTAGAAATTTCAGGAGGTTACAAATACGGAAAAAGGACCTTACAGAGTCATTTTTTGGCTTATTGGTATAAAATAATTTTTACAGCGGGACTAATTGGCGGGGTTGATGTGTGGAGACGTGCCACGAGCTTACACAAGTAGGTTGTAAGACGTAAGGTAACAAAAAAGGCCGCCTTCTAACGAAAGGGCGGCCTTTTAGGCTCTGGAAGGATCGCATATTTCAGGCCGCTCTACTGAACGGCTTTATCTCCTGCTCCAGTTTGTCCTCAATAGCTTCACGGGCAACTTCCAGATCGTATCGGGCTTGCAGATTGATCCACAACTGTGCGCTCGTACCAAAGTAACGACCGAGACGAAGGGCTGTATCCGCAGAAATACCGCGCTTCTCCAAAACGATTTCGTTGACCCGCCGCGCCGGCACATGTATTTCTTTTGCAAGGCGATACTGGCTGACACCCAGTGGGATCAAAAACTCCTCGCGTAGGATTTCACCTGGATGTATGGGGGAAAAATCTCGTTTACTCATAATCACTCCGTGCCTGAGCTTGCTCAGTGATAGTCCACTATCTCCACTTGATAAGCGCTGTTATCGCGCCAGACAAAGCATATTCTCCACTGATAATTGATATGCTAGTCCTGCCAATCTGTCGCCCCGACACATGCAGCTAAAGCCGCCTCTCTAAAAGGCGGCCTTTGCCGTTGCCAGCTCGGAAACTCCTTCAGTCCAGATAGCCAACATCCGTCCGCCGACTTCCCGGAACTCCGGGTGATCCTTCTTGTAAGCTGAAAGCAGCGGCATGGTTTCGTTCACCGCTTCTGCCGTTTGTTCGAGAATCTGCCCGACTTTGGCGACCGGCAGTGCGAGATGGGCAACGCCAAACTTTTCCAGCATCTTTCTGGACCACCATCTCTTGGTACCGGCAATGGACAGGGCCGGTACATCCTTGGAGATATAGGCTACGGTCGTAACCACGTCATACACCGGCGCGAGTCTCACCGGCGCGCCCGGCCGTTCATACAGCACTCCGAAATTCTTCAGATGAGCATCGCCGTTTCGCACCATGACCGACAGGACCAGTGAAGCAAAGAACTGCTCCCGCGCAGCCTGCAGGTGCTCTCCGGAGACGAAGTCCCTGATGCTCCGGGCTATCCGTTCGTAGGTACTGCTGTATTTCTGGGCCGTGCCCAGTGCCTGCAGGGCACACATGTCCTCGAACCCCAGCGGAAGTCCGTTCTCTCCCACGTCGAACCGTTTCATGACGAACAGCCCGCCATTGTCGGAAAGATGAAACTCAGGCACCGGCAGCCCGGCGTTCTTGGCGGCAGTCATGCAGAAAAACTCGTTGGCCGCCAATTGGGGATATTCGCCCCCCCATGACTTGACTATAAATCCACCGACAGTTGCCGTTGCCCGTTCTGATGCCTCAAGCAGCACTTTCGGCTGAACTCCCGACACCCCAGACCGCAGGGCATAGCGTGACACCAACTCAGTGAACAACTCTTCGGTGTTGGGATAGGAGAGCAACTCGTCCAACGATTCAGGAGTCTCCACAACTCCCGGTGCCCCATCGCCTGGAAGGGAAAAGCGGTTCCGCCCCACCTGGTTTCCACCGGTTATCCGCAGAATGGTCAGATCATTCTCGCCGGCAAGTTTGGCAATGGCCCGGCGGATGGCATCCAACAGAGCACCTTCCGGCAGGTTCATCTGGAAAACGGGGTGAAGGTCCCTGCTGGTCCAGCTTTCCAGGCGCACCGGCATGGTAAGCGACACCTGGGCATCGGTTGGTTCCGCTGCCGGATCATAGGTAAAGACAAAATGCCGCTTATCTCGAGACCTGTCCAGCAGGCCGGCACGGTAAGCGGCAGCCCAGACGGCAAGAAGCTGTGGGGAAGGCATCAGCGTTGCTATTCCTTTTTTTTGAGAGTTTGCTCTTCTCGCAATTCATCCAGTGTCGGTGGCGCTCCCGCCGGTCTTACGCGAAGTTCCAGGCCCAGGTAATCGAGAATCCTAATCAACTTGCGGACACCAATATCCTGCACGGTACCCGTCTCAATCTGGCTGATGGTGGCCCGGCTCATGCCAAGATCCCTGGCAATCCGTTCCTGGGATATCTTCCGGCGTTTTCGCTCGTCACGTATGTAGTGGCCTATCTCGAAGAACATACAAGTATTATATATAAAACATATTATCTTTCAACATAAGAATGTATTTCAAATAATACAACAAAGAGCTCACTTCTCCACAAACCGCACCACCGCCCCCACGGGGCAGTCTTCGATAACTAGGGGCTGGGACGGGTCCGGCTGTTCTTCCAGGCGGTACAGGGCCACCGGTTCTTCCTTTCCCTTGACTATGACCCGCTCCATGCCGTGGATGGCCAGGCCCGACAACCTGGCGTCCGGGTCCTTGCCGCATAGCTTGGCCACGGTGTTGGCGGTGATGAGGATCGGCACTTGGTAGTGGCGGGTCAGGGATTCCACCGTGAGCCGAGATTCACCTGGTCGCCGATGACGGTGTAATCCATTTTCTTGCCCAGGGCGCCGATGTTGCCCACCAGCACTTCGCCGGTATTGATGCCGACGCCTGCATGGAGCGCCGTCTTTCCCTCCGCCAGCCACTTTTCCCGCAATCGCTTCATCTCCCTGGCCATTTCCGCGGCGCAACCGATGGCGCGCTCGGCATGGTCCGCCGCCGGCAGGGGCGCCCCCCAGAAGACGACGATGGCATCGCCGATGAACTTGTCCAGGGTCCCCTGCCACTTAAGGATGACGTCGGTCATTGCCCCCAGGTATTCATTGAGGATCGCCACCACCTCCTCGGGCGAGTGCTGCTCCGAAAAGGTGGTGAATCCCACCAGATCGCTGAACAGCACCGTCACCTCCCGCCGCTCCCCCCCAAGCTTCGCCATCTCCGGGTTGTCGATCAGCTCGTTGACGATGGTGCGGGTGACATAGTTGGAGAACATGGCCCTGATTTTCCTGGCCCGCTGCTCCTCGAAGGCATAGTTGAAGGCGGTAACGCCGATGAAGATGAAGAGCAGGTTATTGCTGGGGTAGGCCAGGTTTAGCCAGATGCCCTTCAGGCTGAATAGCAGGTAGCCGGAGATGAAGAGTGCCAGCATGCCCAGGGCAGTTGCCGTTATGGCGCCGACGACCTTCCGCCGGCTGAGGATCAGGGTCAGGAGCAGGCCACTGCCCATAAGTACCGCCAGATCCACATTACCGGATACTTTGCGGATAAAGGAACGATCTATGATGGAGGCAGCGATGCTGGCATGTTTTTCGACCCCCGGCATGGCCGCCGCCATGGGCGTTACCCGCAGGTCATAAATGCCGGGAGCGGTAGCCCCGACCAGGATGACCCGGTTCTCAAGCTGTTTCACCGGGACGGTACCGTCGATGATGTCGCTGATGGAATAATGGGGAAAGGAGCCGCCGGGGCCATAATAGTTGATGATGGCTCGTCCCCAGATATCGGTGGGAATGACAGCCTGTCCGACGGTGACAGACTCCGTTGCCCTGACGGTGATGCTTTCCGGGGGCACGCCGAGGAAATAGGCTGCCGCCTGCAACCCCAGGGGGGGAAAGTAGCGGCCACCACAGGAGACGACGAGGGGCTCCCAGCGCATGGTGCCGTCGCTGTCCGGGAGCATGCTGATATGGCCAAAGCCCATTGCTTCATGGCTCAATGCTGGAACCGGGAGATTTACCCTATTTGCCGAGGGGGGAACAAAATCATCCAGAAGGCGCCGATTTTTAATGTTGCTGTAGGAGGAGGCATCAAGAAGCGGATCCGGATTACCGGCTGGCGGTCCGTGAAAATCGAACACCACGGGAAGGATGACATTGCCGGCCCTGTTGATGGCTTTGGCAAAGAGGGGGTCGCTTTCATCGGCTTCCGAAAAAATGACATCAAAGGCAACGACTGCCGCATTGGCTTCGGCAAGGCGGTCCACCAGCTTGGCCAGCATCGCTCTGTCCCAGGGCCAGCGGCCGATTTTCTGCAGGCTTTTTTCGTCTATTTCGGCAATGACGATGGCTTCGGGAGGAGTGACTGTGCCGCGAAGCTTGAAGCCGGTGTCGAAAAGTTTCATCTCCAGCAGTTCAAGGGGATAGAACTGGCGGAGCATCAACACCACCATCAGGACGGTGACGAGCATGCCGATCAGGCCCCGCCAGACCGGGGCCGGGATGCTGCCGATTTGCCTGAGAGGATTCTTCATGGGGTGCCTTACTTGATGCAAACCCGGCGGACTTCCTTTAAGTCCGTCAGTCCCTGGAACACCTTGAGGATACCATCCTGCTTGAGGGTGGTCATGCCGTCGGTTATGGCCTGCCGTCTGATGGTATCCACTTCTTCCTTGCGCTTGATGAGGGCCTTCATGGCATCGGTGCACTCCAGGATCTCGTGCAGGCCGAGCCGCCCTTTGTAACCGGTTTCATTGCATTTTGCGCATCCCTTGGCCCGTGCGAGCTTTATCTCTTCCCTGTCCATGCCAAGCCGGGCAAAGTGTTCGGCGCCGTATTCCTCTATAATTCCGTCCAGCTCCCTTTGCTCGGGGGTATAGATTTCCCGGCACTCAGGCAGAGCCGGCGGGCAAGTCTCTGGGCCAGGATGCAGAGCAGTGCGTCGGAGAAGCTGAACGGGTCCATTCCCATGTCCAGGAGCCTGGTGACGGTCTCCGGGGCGGAGTTGGTATGGAGAGTGGAAAAGACCAGGTGGCCGGTGAGGGAGGCCTCTATGCCGGTTGAGGTCGTTTCGGCGTCACGCATCTCCCCGACCATGATCACGTCCGGGTCGGCACGCAGGAATGAGCGCAGGGCGGCGGCAAAGGTAAAGCCGATGCGGGAGTTGACCTGTACCTGGCGCAACCCCTTCTGGGTGATCTCCACCGGGTCTTCGGCAGTCCAGATCTTCGTTTCCGGGTCGTTGATGCGGGCCACGGCCGAGTGCAGGGTGGTCGTCTTGCCCGAGCCGGTGGGACCGACCACCAGGATCAGACCGTATGGTTTCTTGATGGACTCTTCAAATATCCTGGTATTGCGGGAGGTAAGGCCCAGCTTGTCGAAGGGAATCGGCTCGCCTGAGGCAAGTACCCTCAGCACCACGTCTTCCAGCTGGCCGGCGGTGGGGAGAGTGGCAACCCTCAGTTCCACATCGATGGGGCCGAACTTCTTGAAGTCGATCTTGCCGTCCTGGGGCTTGCGCCGTTCGGCGATGTCGAGCCCGGACATGATCTTGATGCGGGAGGTGATGGCATGCTTGTATTTATAGGGAATGCGCTGATAGATCTTGCAGCGGCCATCGATCCTGATCCGCACCAGGACATCGTTCTTTCCCGGGTAGGGTTCGATATGAATATCGGATGCCTTGGCATTGTAGGCATCGCACACAATCTTGTTGACCAGCTGGACGATGACGCTGTCCTGGTCGGAGACTTTCTGTACCTCCTGCTCCACTTCCGGCTCGTCCGAGGTGTCAAGCCTGTTGAGAAGGTCGGAGATGGTGGAGGAATCGCCCCCCATCATGGAGCCGAGATTGTAGAAGTGGTCGATGAAGAGGTCGATGTCCTGGCGATAGGCGGCGACAAAGCTCAAGCGGCGGTACTCCGGGTAGACGAACCTGATCAGGTCCTGTTTGGCCAGATCGGTGGGATCTTCCATGGCCACCTGCAGGACGCCGTTTTCAATCTTTACCGGTATCCAGCGCTCCTTTTTCAGGCGGTCAGGCTTGATTCGCTCCAGAAGATCGACCAGGGGAGGAAGGGTGCCGTCGAAGCAAACGAAATCGGTACCGAAGTATAGGCTGAGGCTTTTGGCCATATCCTCGGAGGAAATGGAGAATTCGCGCATGATGAGATGGTCGAGACCGATCTTTGCCAGATCCGGATGGCTTGAAGCCTTCTGGATGTCCTTCTCGTCGATCAGGTTCTTGTCCAGGAGATAGTTGTAGCGGGAATTCTGGCGGATTATCTTTACCGAGGCACTGATGCGATAGATGTTGTGGATGGCGATGGACAGCGAGGTTGCCAGTTCCGAGGCATAGCTCAAATCGGTGGGGGTGAAGGCAGCTGCGCCTTTCTTGTTGATCAGCTGCATGACGCCGATCAGCTTGCTGTCGAAGATCATCGGCACGCAGAGCACCTGGGCCGTGTGGAAGCCGGTTTTCTTATCCCAGGTGTCGTCGAACTTAAGGCCGGTGTTGATCATCTTCAGCTCGTGGTCGTCGTAAGCATTGGTGATGTTGATCAACTGCTGCGACGTGGCACAATAGCCGGCAATGCTTTCCGGCGAGATGGGGACGACAATCTGCTTCAGCTCGTCTCCGGATTTGACCCGGGAAATGAGCACGTTCCGCTGCCGGTCTGCCACATAAATGGTCATCCGCTCCGCCTTGAACAGCTCGGCAATGCTGTCTTTCAGCTGTATCAGAATGCTGTTCAGATTGGCAGCGGAGTGGATCTCATTGATCTTCTCCATGAAGCGCTTGCGGTACTCCAGTTGCTCCTTCAATAAGCCGGTGGCCATGTCCATAACAGTTCCCTCAGTGACTGTGCAGAGTAAACTTCATTAAACATAACAGGCGATGTCTCTTTTGCAAGCCTGGGTCAGGATAAAGGAAAACCCGCACCTGAACAGTGCGGGTTTAATCTCAATCCTTTATCTTCTTATTACCGCGGCCATCTCTGTTAGGCATCAGCCACTCCTCACTTCTGTTCGGCTGCTTTTTGTACCTTATCGTCCGACTTCCTGCCGCCGAAGAAATTACGCTCCGGCTCCTGCAGGGAAACCATATCGGCGAAGATATTATTGTAAAGGATGGAAACCTGCCCCTTGCCCTTGCTGGCGGATTCCATCTTGGCAAAAGCCTGGCGATGCCGGCAATAGTCTTGAACCTTACCTCGACCCTGTCGCTTTCGTTGGCTGCAGCTTCATCAAAATCAGGGTACTGGAGTGAGAACAGCATCGGATAGGTGAGGGAGCGCTGGCGGAAATTGGGGTATTCCCAGAGGGTGTTGCCATCGGCATCCATGATCTGGGCAGAAACTGCCAGGTAATTATAATCGCTGTCCAGGTAGGAAAGGAGGTTGCTTGAGTAGATTTTTTCCGGCCTGGTAAGGCCGTTAATTGTCACCAGCATGAGGGCATCGACGCCATTTTTGGTGATCAGGTTCTTCAGCTCTTCGGGCTTGAAGAAATACTTGTTGTATCTCACCCCCGCGTCGTCGCGCCTTTCACGACGCGACAGGAGCGTTGAAAACAGCTGATCGGCATCATCCTCCAGCAGTCGCACGGCAAAATAGGTCCCGGTCTCCCTGAGTTGCGCCACCAGTTCCTTTTCATTCTTGCGGTTGCTTTCCCGGAGCAGGTTCACAACTGCATCCTTTTCCGGATGCCGGATGTCCGAATCCCCATCCACAAAAATCGGCGTTACCCCAAGAGTACGCACCTGTTTTTCATAGACGTCCCTGGGAACGTTGTAGAAATTCTGGCACAGCCGAAGGTAAAAAGCGATGCCACTAAAAGAAGTACAGATCTGAAAACAGTTTGCATTTGTACATCCTCCCGAAAAAGTAGTGTTTCCTGCACCAATGGCAGAAGAGCTGGAGACCGCTAGCATAAAAACGAGGGATTTTTCGTTCTGGCAAGGAAATCGAGAGATTGCGCGGAGGCGTACACCAGTGCGCCGCACAAGCAAATCCGAAGATTGACACCGCCAGGGCGGAAAAGGATCGTTTTTCCTATTTCAACATGATGAACCCCATCTGCCGCCCCGTATCCCCCTGATCCCGACGGTAGGAGAAAAAGAGGTCTGGGTTGCAGCTGACGCACTGCTCGGAAACGGAAATGTTATCCCCGGCGATTCCAGCTTCCAGCAACTGCCGCCGGTTTGCCGCAGCCAGATCTAAACCCCATTTGCCTTCCCCCCGGGGCACCGCATGCAACTCCCAGCCGGAGGCCCCTTTTTGAATGCCTCCATCACCGGCGCATCCACTTCGTAACAGCAGGGACCGATGGCGGGACCGATGGCAGCAAGGATATCGCCACTGGCAGAGCCGAACAGTTCTTTCAAGGCGTTGACCGCTTTTTTGCAGATCTCGGCGGCAGTCCCTTTCCAGCCGGCGTGAATTGCAGCAACCGCACCCTTCACCGGATCCAAGAGAAGGACGGGCACGCAATCGGCAACGGTAATGCCGATCAGGACCTGCGGCTGGTTGGTAATGATACCGTCGCATTCCAGGGCATGGAAATGGGCAAAATCGGGATTGGGGGCATCTATGACTAACAGGTCGGTGCCATGCACCTGCTTCACTGTCACCAGACGGTCAAGACTTGCGCCGACAGACCGGGCAAGCAGGCTGCGATTGCCTTCAACACTGTGGGGAGAATCGAAGGTGTTGGAGCCCAGATTGAGAGAATTGTAAGGAGGCCTGGAGACCCCCTCGTGACGGGTGGTGAAGCCCATCACCGCTCCCCCACTTTTCATCATCTTCTGGGGCTCAAGATAGTGGATCTTGCCTGCTTTTTTCATTTCCATATTTTATTATCCTTCATAACTATATTTATCATGGCTGGGACGACTTCTCCAGGTGCTCGACGATTGTCGCCATGTCCTGGGGAAGGTCCGTATCGAATTCAAGGTACTCTTTCGTGGAAGGGTGAACGAAGCCGAGGGTCTTGGCGTGGAGCGCCTGACGTCCAAGCTCCCTGACCAGCCTGCGCAGCACCGGGTCTTTTACCGAATCAAGGCGGGCTCCGCTCCATAGACTTCGTCTCCCACCAGTGGATGACCCGCTTCAGAGAGATGGACCCTTATCTGGTGGGTGCGGCCGGTTTCCAGGCGCAGGCGGATCAGACACATTCCCGGGTAACGGCCGATAACCCGCCAATGTGTCACGGCATGCTTGCCGTGCCGTGCTTTGCCGGACATGCGTTTTCTGTCCACCGGGTGGCGGCCGATTATGGATTCCAGGCGCCCGCTGTCCGTCTTGGGGGAGCCATAGACAATGGCAATGTAAATCCTCTTGATGCTGTGTTCCCTGAACTGCTCCGACAGGGCCAGATGGGATGCGTCATTCTTGGCCACAACCAGGATGCCGGAGGTGTCCTTGTCGATGCGATGAACTATGCCGGGGCGCAACTCCCCCCCGATGCCCGAAAGGTCCGTACAGTGACCGAGAAGGCATTGACAAGAGTACCGCCGCTGTTGCCGGCCCCCGGGTGAACCACCATGCCGGCGTCCTTGTTGACCACCACCAGATCGCGATCCTCGTAAAGGATCTCCAGGGGAATGTTTTCAGGGGCAGGCCCTGCCTCGACCGGCGGTGGAACGGCTATTTTCAGCTGCTCCCCCCCTTTGAGCTTCAGTGACGGCTTTGGCGGCATCCCATTGACCGTTATCATGCCGCTTTCCATGAGACGTTGTACCGCTGCCCTGGTCAGGGTCTCCACCGTCCGCGCGATGTAACTGTCCAGCCGTTCCGCTTCCGTGTTTTCCGGTACGGTTAATTCAATGTCTGTCACTTCAATGCCCTGTGAAAAAAAATGAGGCGCGATTTGACAAACCGCGCCTCCGGATGATGTTCTATGAACCGCAGCTTACCAGATTGAAGATTCTATTTTGCCCGACCGTTTGATGAGTACATCAACGACAGCAATTTCGAAGACGTTGGATTGGGCAATTTCAGGGGAAACCCTGGTATTGAAATGTTGACGACCCTCGTCCAGCTCTTCCGTGAGCAATTCAAAGATATTATCGTTCTTTATCCCCTGCTCCACCTTTTCCCGATTGTAAATGGCAACGTCGGAAATGATGGCCCTCGCCAGCCGCCTGGCCTGTTCAGGATTGTCTATAAGACTCATGCTCTCACCTGACCAATGATTTTTTTAGGCAATGTAACTTATTTCGATTGCAGATACTACCTTATTTTCATGGCGAAGTATATGCTGGTATTTCCCCTTCTCACCAAGAGAGCAACCGAGCCCTTGCGTTCCGCATCCTTGATAGCCCTGGCATAATCCCCGGTGCCGGAAATCTTCTTCTGATTCACCGAGACCAGCACATCCCCCTGCTGGATGCCGCTTTCCGCCGCCAGCCCCCCCTCTTCCACATCCGTTACAATTACCCCCTGCAGCCCTGTCTGGATCAGTTCCCTTGGCAGGTCTGCGACTGAGAGGCCCAAAGCCGCCGAACCTGCTTCCGAAGGAGCAGGCGCCAACGCAGCTGCACTGTCCGCTGAAGCCGGGGCTACGGTAAGTTTTTTCGTCTGCCCTTCCCGCAGCACCTCTATTTCCACCGCAGAACCGATCTGGGTGTCAGCGACCGTCAACTGTAGCTGCTGCACTGATTTTATCTCCTTGCCGGCGAAATGAGTGATAATATCTCCCTGCCTGACCCCCGCCTTGGCTGCCGGGCTTCCTGGTATAACATCGCTTACCAGTGCGCCTTGGGCCTTCTTCAGCCCGAAAGACTGGGCCAGGTCTTCCGTAACCGGCTGTATGGAAACCCCCAGCCAACCGCGGGTGACATTACCCTTTTTGATCAGTTGCGGCACGGCAATTTTGGCCATGTTAATGGGAATGGCAAAGCCGATCCCCTGTCCCGAGGCGACAATGGCCGTGTTGATGCCTATTACCTCCCCGTAAACGTTGAGCAGTGGGCCGCCTGAATTCCCCGGGTTGATGGAAGCATCGGTCTGGATGAAGTTTTCATAGGTTTCGATGCCCATGTTGGAGCGGCCGGTGGCGGATATGACCCCCACCGTGACCGTACGATTGAGGCCGAAGGGATTGCCGATGGCAATGCTCCACTGGCCCACGCTCAGTTTGTCGGAATCACCGAGGACAGCTACGGGAAGGTCTCCATTGGCATTTATCTTTATTACAGCGATGTCCGTCTTGGGATCGCCGCCGACAACCTTGCCCTTGTAGGTTTTTTCATCGGAAAGGGTGACCTGGATGCTCTCGGCATCCCTGACCACATGATCGTTGGTAATGATGTAGCCATCCTTGCTGATAATGAAGCCGGAGCCGAGACTGTTCTCACGCCGGTACCGGGGCATCCCTCCCCTGCCGCCAAAAAAATCCTCAAAAAACGGGGACATCTCGAAGAAAGGCTGAACCAACTTTTTCTTGCTTACGGTGGAGATGTTGACGACTGCCGGGTTTACCACCTTCACCACATTGGAAAAAGCCTGTTGTGTGGCAAGGATATCCTTGGGCACTTCCTTGACCGGAGCCTCGGCAGTACCATTACGGCTGGATTCGGAGAAGTATGCCTCCTCTTTTTTTCTGCATGCCGGAAGGAGGCTGACAAAAATCAGCAGAATGATGAAAAAGCGGTTTCCCATTGCATCTACTCCATTAAAGGTTTTCGACTGGCAAACGCTGCAAGATTAGCCAAAATTCCGGGCGCTGTCAACGGATTTAAGGCCGGTGAACAGGTGCAGATGCCTTCTGATTAGCGGTTTACCTGCCAGCGCTGATGGAACACCCAATGCAATAACTCCTTGACGGAAAGCAGCCTTTTGCTTATAAAGCCATAGCAGGGGGAGCCGTGAAAGAGATAAAATCCGAAGTTCTCGAATTAAAGCTTGGTGAAAAGATCAGAAAACTGAGACAGGAACAGAGACACACCCTGCAGGAGCTGGCTGATGTTACGGGTCTGTCCAAGCCGCTTTTGTCCCAGATAGAAAATGACCAGGTTACGCCCCCGCTGGCCACGCTGCTCCGCATTGCCAAAGGTTTGAAGGTCGGCATCCACTATTTCTTTGAAGAGGAAGGAGACCGGCAGAAGTTCGTTCTGACCAGAGGCGGAGACGGACCATCAAGCCGACGCCGCTCAGGTGCAGACCCTGTTCAGGGTTATCTTTACCGCCCCCTGGCGCCAGGCATCCGCCACAAGCAGATCGAACCTTTCCTGATCGAATTCGAACAGGCCGACTGGGACGACAGCCGCTTTTACAGCCATGATGGGGTGGAATTCATTTATCTCCTGGAAGGGGTGCTGGAATTTCATTACGGTCAAGAGATCATGACCCTCATGCCCGGAGACAGCATTTACTACGATTCGGCAGAACCTCACGGCTATGTTTCGACCGGCAGGGAGCCGGCAAAAGCCGTCGCTGTCCTTTATTCCAAGGATTAGCCCCCACTCTTTACAGCTCTTCGCACTCTTCAGGCGGCCAGCTGTCCAGCATGCCGTTCTCCAGTTCCACCTGAATCGTCTCGCCGCTGGGAGTGCAGCTGAATGTCAGCCCCACCTCCCGGTCCTTACATTCCTCAGCCTGACCCTCTCATCCTTATGCTCCGTCCGCTGACAAACATCGTTGTGCACAGTTTTTTCCATTGACCACCTCTCACAATTCCTCCGCATGCTTAAGGTTAACATGGCTAAAGTCAGTTGCAAGCCCATATATACCAGAGCATTCACACTTAAATACCGTCTGCAATTGACTGATATGCAAAACCTGTTTCAATATCTAAGTTAATGCTTTATAACATTGATATTTTAGTAACAGGGGAATTATGCAATTTACAATAGCGAAATCCTTTGCCCCGACTCTTCTGCTTGTGGAAGACGACAGAAGTACGAGGGAATTAATTGCCCTGGTCATAAGCTCCAGGTTTCCCGGAATCAAATTGATCACCGCAGTCAACGGTGCGAATGGGCTCGAACTATATAAAAGACACCTGCCCGAAATAGTTCTTTCCGATATGAAAATGCCGATAATGGACGGCATCACCATGGCAAAGGAGATAAAGCAACTGAGCAGGGAAGCCAAGATTATCATCATCTCTGCCCAGACCGATGCGAGACTCCTCCTTGAAGCAATCGATATCGGAATCAGCCATTATGTGCTTAAACCCATCAATCAGGAAAAACTGCAAGCGGTCATTGAAGAGTGCCTGGAATGCAGCAGGCTTGAGCAGCAACTGCGTGAACAGGAAGTCTTCATTCGCCGCCTATCCCGAGCCGTTGAACAAAGTCCCGTCTCTATTATGATAACCGACACTTCCGGAAAGATTGAATACGTTAATCCAAGATTTACAAGGCTCACGGGATACAGCCTGCAGGAAGCTGCAGGCAATAAGCCGAGCATGCTGAAATCAGGCCAAAGCCCGGACAATGACTATCGGAGGCTATGGGAAATCATAAGCAGCGGTGGAGAGTGGTGGGGAGAGTTCCACAACCGGAAAAAGGACGGTACATACTACTGGGTTTTGACCTCCATTTCCCCCATTACCGACGGAGATAATCACATCACCCATTTCATAGCCTTTCAGGAAGACATCACCGAGCGCAAGCAGGCAGAAGATACGATCAAACAGATGGCCTATTATGACGCGCTTACCGGCCTGCCAAACCGCCAATTGTTCAACGAATTGATGCACCTTGCCCTGGCCCAGGCCCAGCGCCATGGCAGGCTCCTTGCCATTCTTTTCCTCGACCTGGACAGGTTCAAGGTAATCAACGACACCCTTGGCCATGGTGTCGGTGATGAGCTCCTGAAGGCAGCCGCCCTGCGACTCAGGGAATGCTGCCGCCGCGACATCGATACTGTCGCCAGGCGGGGTGGCGATGAGTTTATCATCCTCCTCCCGGACCTGGATTCGGTCCAGGAAGCGGTGAGGGTTGCCCAGAAGATAATTGTGTCGTTCAACCGGCTGTTTACACTTCCGGACATCGAGCTGTTCGTCAGCACCTGCATCGGTATCAGTATTTATCCCGACGACGGCAAAGATGCCGAAACGCTGATCAAGAATGCCGATATGGCAATGTATCGGGCAAAAGAGCAGGGCCGCAACCGTTACCACCTTTATACGTCCTCCATGGACGAACAGGCACTGCAACGGCTCACCATGGAGAACGACCTGCGCCGGGCACTGCAGAACGGCGAGTTTCTCCTCTACTATCAACCCAAGATAAACATCACCTCAGGCCGGATTGTCTGCTTTGAGGCACTGGTACGCTGGCAGCACCCGGAAATCGGCCTTGTCTCGCCCAACCAGTTTATCCCGCTGGCTGAAGATATAGGCCTGATAGTCCCCCTGGGACAATGGGTGCTTCGGGCTGCCTGCCGGCAGAACAAAAGCTGGCAGGAAATGAACTACCCCCCATGCGTGTGGCCGTAAATTTCTCGCCAAAACAGTTCCTGCAACCGATGATGGTAAACATGGTCGAGCAGGTCCTGGCCGAGGAGGACATGGATCCCCGTTGGCTGGAAATGGAAGTGACCGAAAACGTAATGCTGCAAAATGTGGATAAGACCATCGATACTTTAAACAGACTCAATAAATTGGGCATACACATATCGATAGATGATTTCGGCACCGGCTATTCATCCCTGTCGTACATCAAGAAGCTGCCGATCCAGACACTGAAGATAGACCAGTCCTTTGTCAGCGACATCGACACCAATAAGGATGATGCAGCCATAGCGACGGCAGTCATAAACATGGCCAGGAGTCTGAGACTTAATGTCATTGCGGAAGGAGTAGAAACTGTCGAGCAGTTGAAGATGCTGAGTGACCTGGATTGCCAGGAGATGCAAGGCTACCTCTTCAGCAAGCCGGTTTCTGCAGAAGAGGTTACCCACCTGCTCAAAAGTACTGAATGGCCGTATCTTGCCATGGGCCACCTGCATTCAACCTGATCATGCCGGCAGGGTGTTCCTTGAGCCGTAAAAAAGAGAGGCCCCGGAAAACGGGGCCTCTTGTCGTAATATCCGCTTTTTATCGCGGGTTATCAGTCATTGTAGCCTTCAACGAAGGGATTGATCTGCTCCCAGTGCTCCGGCGAACGCCAGAGGCTGGAGGTTATCAGCTCGCGCATGTGCAGGAACTCCTTGGGGAGACGGTCGTAGATCTTGACGAAGAGTTCATCGTGGGCGATCAACTCGTTCTGCCAAACATCCCGGTCGACGGAGGTAAGTTCGTTGAACTTCTCCCGTGTCATGTCGAGGCCCTCCCAGTCCATGTCCTCGTAGCGAGGCATCCAGCCCAGCGGTGATTCTACAGCAGCGGCTTTGCCCTGGACGCGCTCGACGATCCACTTGAGAACACGCATATTGTCACCGTAGCCCGGCCAGATGAATTTGCCATTGGCGTCCTTACGGAACCAGTTGACGCTGAAGATGCGCGGCGGCTTGGGGACGGAACGGCCGAACTGCAGCCAGTGGCCGAAATAGTCGGCCATGTGGTAACCACAGAAGGGTAACATGGCGAAGGGGTCGCGGCGTACGTTGCCGGTGGCGCCGACGGCAGCGGCGGTTGTCTCCGAACCGAGGGTCGCGGCAAGGTAGACGCCGAAGTTCCAGTTGAAGGCCTGGTAGACCAGCGGCACGGTGTCCTTGCGGCGACCACCGAAGATGAAGGCGCTCATGGGCACCCCTTTGGGGTTTTCCCAGTCAGGGTCAATGGAAGGACACTGGGAGGCAGGTGCGGTAAAGCGGGAGTTGGGATGGGCTGCGTTACGGCCGCAACCGGGCGTCCACTCCTGCCCTTGCCAGTCGGTCAATTTTGCCGGTGGCTCGTCGGACATTCCTTCCCACCACACATCCCCATCAGGGGTCAGAGCAACGTTGGTGAAAATGGTGTTTTTTGAACAGGAGGCCATGGCGTTGGGATTGGTCTTGGTATTTGTCCCAGGGGCAACGCCGAAGTAACCGTATTCCGGGTTAATTGCATAGACTTGGCCGTCGGGGCCGGGCTTGATCCAGGCAATGTCGTCACCAAGGGTGGTTACCTTCCAACCTTTGTCCTGTATAGGTTTTGGCGGAATCAGCATGGCGAAGTTGGTCTTGCCGCAGGCGCTCGGGAAGGCACCGCCACGTAAGTCTTCTCACCGGTCGGGGACTCGACGCCAAGGATCAGCATGTGCTCGGCCAGCCAGCCTTCGTCCTTACCCTGTTTGGAAGCGATGCGCAATGCCAGGCATTTCTTCCCTAGCAATGCATTGCCGCCGTATCCGGAGCCGAAAGACCAGATGGCACGCTCTTCCGGAAAATGAACGATGTACTTTTCCTTGTTACATGGCCACGGCACGTCCTTCTGCCCCGGCTCAAGCGGTGCTCCCACAGAGTGCAGGCAGGGGACGAACTCACCGTCACCCAGTACGTCAACCACTTTCTTGCCCATGCGGGTCATGATCTTCATATTGACCGCAACATAGGGGGAGTCGGAGATCTCGACACCGATCTTGCAATCGGCGAACCAAGAGGCCCCATGCTGAACGGAATGACATACATGGTGCGGCCACGCATGCAGCCCTTGAAGAGCCCGGTCAGGGTCTTCTTCATCTCTTTCGGCTGGACCCAGTTGTTGGTGGGACCTGCGTCCTGCTTGGTCAGGCTGCAGATAAAGGTCCGGTCCTCCACCCTGGCAACATCGCTGGGATCAGACCAGGCCAGGTAGCTGTTAGGGCGCTTTTCCTGATTCAGTTTCCTGAAAGTGCCGCTTTCAACCAACTGGGTACAGAGCCGGTCATACTCTTCCTGTGAGCCGTCACACCAGTATATGCTTGCAGGTTGGCACAGTGTAGCGACTTCTTCTACCCACTTTCGCAATTGCTCGTTTTTTACTTCATAACTCATTACAATCTCCTCCTCATTTCATTGGGTTACTTACCGGACAATCAAAGCAATTGTCTATTTTAATAATATTTTTTTAAGATTGAAAATGTTTCTTCTCGGGCATAATTCTTTTTATTGATTCAATTGCCCAGTTGGAATTGAACCGTCTCGATTTATTGTTAAGTCTGCATCTGGATCGTAACGTTGACAGGAGAAAACGGGTGGTGGGAATTAAAGCATCCACAGAGCATGATGGATTTTGGACTTTGGCAACCTGAGCAATGGGAAATTCCTGAGAAGGAACGGCAAGTCACTTTCATAAAACCATGCCTTTCTGAATGGTCAGCTCAAAATGGACGGGATGGCATCCGGTGGGACTAATGAAGAAAGCTGAAACCCTTATTTAGTTTTGCTAAAATAGCACAACATTTTGTAAAATCAAGCTGAAATTGCAATAATTGTCACTATTGACAGCCAGGAACCTTGTGCTAGACTCCTGAACCTGAGGCGAGATTGGTAATCGACGCCAAAGAGCAGACTAGACTAATTAACAATCACAAAGATTATAGGGCGCAGTCCGGCTTTTGCAACCGTATTTTTTAGTCGAAGGATTATTGCTTCAAAGGAGAGCTGAAATGGAAAGATATGTCTGTACCATATGCGGTTATGTCTATGACCCCGCTGCTGGAGACCTTGAAAACGGAATTGATCCCGGCACTCCTTTTTCAGGGCTGCCGGAGAACTGGGTTTGCCCCATTTGCGGAGCAGGAAAGGACGTTTTTGAGCCGGCCTGAAAAAAGCAGGCTCTCAGTCTGGTAGACATCGCAGCCGGCTTACTTTTTATCTGCAGCCTTGATGATGTCTATCTCTGTTTTGTCTCCGACCATTTTCACCCTCCAGACAAGGCCGCATGCGCCGCATTCCTTTACCGGAGAGTGCTCCGAGGAAAATCCGGAAGAGTGGATATCAATCTCCACCGATTTTCTGTCTCCACAATTAGGACATTTCATTTGATCCTCCCTCTAACATTTTAAGTCTGGCAAAGCGTGTCAAGCATTGGATGATGCCGGAAATTCGAGCGGCAAGTCCAGTGATAAATAAAATAATGTGAAGATCGAGCCCGGTAATCTGGGCCATTCGAATAAATCAACTGAGAATATCGTCGATCTGCGCCGTGAAATCCTGCAGATCGGCCAGCTGCATGTCGCCCATGTGGGCAATACGGAAAGTTTTCCCCTTAAGCTTGCCATAACCGTTATCGAAGGCGTAACCGCGCTCGCCCAGCTTTTTCTTCAGCTCTGCCAGGTCCACATTCCTGCTGTTGACGGCACAGGTAAGGGTAATGGAGCGGTAAGGCTCTGCGGCCAGAAAGTCGAAGCCACGTTCCCGGACCCATCCCCGCACGTACTCGGCCAAGTCCAGATGTCTCTGCCAGCGAGCCTCCAGCCCCTCGGCAAAGATGCGTCCAAGCTGGCAGTCAAGGGCATAAATCAGCGAGATGCATGGTGTCGATGGTGTATTATTCTTTTCGTCCAAGGCGGCAAATTCCTGAAAATCGAAGTAATAGCCCCGCCCTTCCATGGTCCTGCTGCGCTCAAGTGCTTGGCACTGGCGGTAAAAACGGCCAGTCCGGGAGGCAATGCAAGGGCCTTCTGCACACCGAAGATGCAGCAGTCGATGCCAAGCTCGTCCAAGGGGATCTTCAGCGCACTCATGGAAGAAACGGTATCGATAATGGAGACCACATCCGGATATTTGCGCAGAACAGCAGCTATCTCCGGCAGCGGCGACATGACGCCGGTAGATGTTTCGTTGTGAATGAGGGTGATGGCGTCATACTTTCCGGTGGCCAGGGTGGCATCCACCAGTTCCGGGGTGATGGGCTCCCCCCACTCGACCTTGATGGCATCGGCCTCTTTGCCGCACCGTCTGGTCACGTCATGCCATTTGTCGGAAAAGGCGCCGTTGCAAAAGTTGGCGCAGCGCTTGCCGACAAGATTGCGCACAGCCCCCTCCATGACACCGAAGGCGCTGGATGTGGCAAGGAACACTTTTCCCCGGGTAAAAAGCAGCTCCTTCAGTTTATCGGTCACCCCTTTGTGCAGGGTTGCGTATTCCGGCATCCGATGCCCGATCATGGGAGAGGCCATCGCCTGGAGTATCTCCGGTGCGACCTCAATCGGGCCGGGAATAAAAGCTTTTTCGCCATAAGTGCTCCTTGTCAGTGAATGGTTCGCCCTGCCGCAACCGGCAAGCGGGCGGACACCACCGGGAGGCTAGCAGAAGGAGGTTCGAATGTCAAGACACCCGGCATCCCTGCACGGCTTTGCTGAATAGATTGCGTAGTGCTCAAAATTAGAGCATCAATGGCTATCATCCCGGTTGAATACCGGCAGAACCCTTGTCACCAGCCAGAAGAGGGCGAAAGGCGTAATTCCCACCATCAGCGCCCCGAACAGCCCCTCCTTGAATGTCTCCATATCATGGGGCCAGATGGGCAGTTGATAGTGCATGAACCCGGCAAAGGACGAGGAAAAAGCCTGTCCGCCGATGACCACGTTCCAGCGCATCATGAATACCCCCAGCAGCACCAGCAGGGAGCCTGCAGCCGCCCGGCGGATGGTCAGGCCGGGGATGAGAAAGAGAATGAACGGCACCAGGTTCCCCAGGCCATACTGGAGAATGAATATATTGACGAAGTCCCGGCCATAGATGACGCTGCGCAGGATATCCCATGACTTTACGGCCGTATATCCACGAAAAATCAAGTCCAGCAGTTCCAGGGTGATGGCAAGAACCAGGAACATGATCAGGTAGCGCGAAGTCATGGTAACTACGTGTATCTCGCACTCTTCAACTCTTCATGGGTCAACAGTGCCAGCTCGTGCTTTTTCTGCCAGGCGACAATGAGTTTCCTGATCTCCATGGTGGCGATATAGGTCAGAATACAAAGGGCGATACCGGAAACCACAGCCGAGCAGATGAAGATTACCGGCATCAGCGGGGTCATCCACAGGGCGTTGGCCTTCACCGAGCCAAAAATGAAGCCGGCATAGCCGTGGAGAAAGCAGGCAACGGGGATTCCCACGGCAGCCAGCACCTTGACTGCCTTCTCATCCCTTGCCAATGCTTCTTCGCTGATATCGCGAGCACCCAAAGTCAACGCGGAAAAGAGCAGCCTGCGGATCCGGTCACCAATACTTCCATTGTCGGTGATAGCCAGTTGAGTGGCAGTAGTGACAAAGTGGCGGCGGTAGACAAACCAAAGCTCGGAGGCGACAATCATGCCATAGGTGGAAAAAACAATGCCGAAAGCAGCAATGGCTGAGGTGAAATGGGGGGTCAGCATAACCGAGAAGCCCCGCTGAGGCTGCTGCAGGTGCAGCATGAGCGGCATCATGGCAACCGGTAGCAGGGCAAAGGAAAAAACCAGGGAAAAACGGGCAATATCCTTCAATTGCTTCACGCCGAAAACATGATAAAGGGATGAGAGGACGAAGGCTCCGGCGACCAGTCCGGTCATGAAGGGATACATGACTATCTGGATGGTCCAGTAAATGTACTCATTGGGATAAACGAAGAATTCTTTCAGTGTCCACGCTTCACCATGCACCATGGCTACCTCACCTCCCTGGAAAGCCCCAGGTAAAACACCTGGGGTTTGGTCCCATATTCTTCCTTGAGCACGGCGACACGCTCGGTCATGATGACCTTGGTAACTGGGTCGTCGGGATCTCGCAGGTTGCCGACCCGCCTTGCATCAAATGGGCAGGCATCGACACAGGCGGTTTTCATCCCTTGGCTGATGCGGTGGTAGCAGAAGTTACATTTTTCGGCAACCCGATAGATCGGGTGGAAAAAACGGACCCCGTAAGGGCAGCCCATGATACAGTAGCCGCATCCGATGCACCAGGAACGATCGACCAGTACAACCCCGTCGGCCGTCTGATAAGTGGCGCCCACGGGGCAGACCTGAACGCATGGTGGATTGTCGCACTGATTGCAGAGCTTGGGGACGAAAAAGGCCTTTTCGATATCCTCGTCCTTTATCTCCTCCATGCGCCCTTCTCCCAGATCGACCTTTTTGTCCATAAAGCCGTCGCGGGCTGCCTTTGGCGAGTCGATGTGGGTACGGCCCTCTTTGGTAATGATATAGCGCTCCACCCAGGTCCTGGAAACATCGGCATCGTAGGGTATCTCGTTTTCAATTTTGCAGGCCTTGACACACATGCCACAACCAACGCATTTATGGGTATCCACCAGGAATCCCCATCTCAAGCTGGCGGAGTCGTTTTTATCGGCATGGAGCTTTTTCGGATCGAACCATTCCAGGGCCGTCAGGGGCAAAGCAATTCCTCCCGCCACAAGGAGGGCGTTTTTGCAGAACTTTCTCCGCGTAATCATTTGCTTCCCTCCTTCACGGGATTGTGTGGATAATGACACAGTACGCATTCGGCTTCGGGATTGTGGGTATCAGGATCGACACCACGGATATGCCCTCTGCCACTGGTCTTGTAGGGGAGATAACTATGGCACCGTAAACACAGCTTGCGCTCTCGGTTTATGGTCAGAGTAGGTGGATCATCGGGATGGCCGAGGGCGGGGCCATGGCAGTCTTCGCACATTATCCGAGCATGGGGGGAACGTTGCAGATCCTTGTTGATCTCACTGTGACAGTCAATGCAGTAAGCACTCGTCTTGTACTTGACCTTGAAGTTTCTCCATTCTTTTTCATTCCCCAGCCGATACCAGCCGTACATGTATCCCCGGTCGTGAACACCGAAGTCTTTCGGCACGGCCACCACCCTGACAATCAGGATCAGCGCTACAATGCAGAGGGCCACATACAGAGGGCGCCAGACATGATTGTTCACAATTCCTCCTGCCGGCCTTGTTTTCGGGCCGAATTTACATTAAATTAAACTGTAGCAAAAGAAACAGTACCCGCAACAAATTACAACTTTATAATTATGTAATTTAAAACAATTAATTTATTTAACCAATTCACATAACCAGCTGAAACTTCATCGAAACATCTATCATTAAACACAAAACATTGTTCCAGTTTAACAAAACTCATTAGTTTTTTAATTTGACAAAACATCGGCTCCCATTGTAATTTTATCAATCTAAACTGCCAATTTTACGAGTTATTCTTAATATACCCACCGACGGAGGAACAATGACCAAACCTAGAACACAGATTTCCCGCTACTTGTACAACACCATCAGCCTTATAGGCATCATTCTGGCTGCAGTTGCCACCGGTCTCATCATAGCCTTTCTGGCCATGGAAATGATCACCGGCGTCGAAAACCCGTACCTTGGCCTTCTCGTTTATTTTGCCTTTCCGGGAATGCTCATTTTCGGTCTGATTCTTGTGCCGATTGGCGCCTTTCGTGTCAGAGCCCAGATGCGTAGTGGCGCCCCATCTGAAATTCCGCCGTTTCCGCGCATCGATCTCAATGATACGCACAAACGTCGCTTTTTCATTTTCTTTGTCATCGCTACCTTCATTTTTGTACTCATCGTTTCCATAGCCTCCATCAAGGGCTTCGAATTCACCGAGTCAACCACATTCTGCGGTGAGCTCTGCCACACGGTCATGACTCCCGAGCACACCGCATGGAGCAACTCCCCCCATGCCAAAGTCAAATGTGTCGAGTGCCACGTTGGACCGGGCGCTGAGTGGTACGTCAAGGCCAAGATCTCCGGCCTGCGCCAGGTATATGCCGTGTTGAGCCATTCCTTCCCGACCCCCATCGAGACCCCTATTGAAAATCTGCGCCCGGCTCGCGATACATGCGAGCATTGCCACTGGCCTGAAAAATTCTACTCAGGGCGGCAGAAGGTCTTCTACCATTACGCGCCTAACGAAGACAATACCCCGCGGGAGATCAACCTGCTGATCAACATCGGCGGCACACCGAAAACACCGCATGCCAAGGGTATCCACTGGCACATCGGCAGCGAGGTTACCTATATCGCCACCGATAAGAAGCGCCTGGAAATTCCGTACATCTCTGTCAAGGAAAAGGACGGCAAGGTCACCGAATACATGAGCACCGAGAAACCCCTGACCAAGGAGCAGATAGCCAAGGCCAAGAAGCGCTCATGGACTGCACCGATTGTCATAACCGGCCAACTCACATCTACCGTTCGCCCGGGCAGGAGATGGATGAGAATTTTGTCAGCGGCCACATCGATGCATCGCTTCCATATGTGAAAAAAGTGGCCGTCGAGCTTTTGACCAAGCCTTACAAGACAGCTGCCGAGGCCAAGACGCAATTGCCACCGGACTCCACGACTACTATAATAAAAACTACCCGAAGGTAGCCGCAGATAAGGCCGCGGCCATTAACAAAGCGGTTGAGGAAATTCAAGCCATTTACAGCCGTAATTTCTTCCCGGAAATGAAGGTGTCCTGGAATACCTATCCTAACCACATCGGTCATTTCTACACACCGGGGTGTTTCCGCTGCCATGATGGCAAGCACAAGTCGCCCCAGGGAAAAATTATCTCCAAAGACTGCAATCTCTGCCATACCGTCCTCAGCCAGAAACAGGAAAACATCCCTGCCGGAAAGGCAGTGAAAGATTTCGTTCATCCGGTCGATATCGGCAATGAGATTTATCGGACAAACTGCAGTGAGTGCCACACAGCTGGCGGCGAAGATGTTCCCGGCGGCGGCAGCCACGAAAAATAGATACGGGTCAGCAGCAGCAAAAAGCCCTCCGGAAGCAATTCCGGAGGGCTTTTTTGGTTCTTCAGACATTTCCGGGGAAGGCAGTCGTGGCATCGGGAGAGAGCGACGAGCTACAGCGGCGAGCAGACACCCGCCACATGCTGAACGGAGGCAACCCGACAATTCAAACATCGGACACCATTATGCGGGCGGCACCGCAAGGTCCGCAGCTGTGGCAAACGAACGAACCGACGAAGTCGCGGCAACCATGGGAATGTGGGATGAGCCTTTTTTCATAGAAGGAAGACCGCCGAGGACAAGGATGAATGCTTTCAGAGAATTCTTTCTCCGAAAATGGATGCGGTCAGGTCGCTGACGACCATGGCGCTGTGGTTGCGGTTGTCGAAAACAGGGTTAATCTCCACCACATCAAGAGAGGATAGTCGCCTGCTGTCGGCGATTATCTCCATGAGCAGCTGAGCCTCGCGGTAGGTTATTCCACCGGGGGTAGGAGTGCCGACTCCCGGGGCCTCCATGGGGTCGAGTACATCCGCATCGAGACTGACATGAATCCGACTGTGGTGGCCAAGTATATCCAGGCTCTGGCGGGCGATATTTCCCATGCCCTGTTCGTCGATATCGCGCATGGTGAACACCTTGATCCTCTGTTCCTTGAGGCGAAGCCTCTCCTTTGGGTCAAGGTCGCGCACCCCCACCAAAACCACATCCTCCGCCTTCAGTTTCGGCCCCGTTCTCCCCAGGTTAACCAGCCGGGCATAGCCGTCACCCAGAAGATGGGAGAGGACCATGCCGTGGATGTTGCCCGATGGCGAAGTCTTCGGCGTGTTGAAATCACCGTGGGCATCAATGTAGATTACTCCGGCCGGTTCCTCTTCGGTAATGCCGCCGATGGTGCCGATGGCCAGGGAATGGTCCCCTCCGATAAATACCGGCGTGAATCCATGCCCGACTGCATCTCTTGCAGCCTGATAGGCCCCTTTGCAGACCCTGGTTATGGCTGCCAGATAGGCAACATCCCTCACGGTGGAAAGAGTCTCCCGCACCGGTACCGAAAGGTTACCACAATCCCACACCTCATGGCCCAGGTTTGCCAGCCGCACAGCCAACCCTGCATAGCGCACGGCGCTGGGGCCCATATCCACTCCACGATGGGACTGCCCCAGGTCAAGGGGCACACCGATCAGCTTTATTTTCCTCCGCACATTTCCCCCCTCAAGCTGCTGCAGGCTTCCCGAAAACCCTCAGGCGTTCCTGTCATTAAGGTTGTGCCACAGGTTCACCATGAAATCCTGGGCATTGGTCAAAATGGCAACCGCCTGAACGGAACCCCGATTGGCCAGCTTGTCGGCAGAGAACTCGGTCATGTCGACGACATAGAAGAAGACCGGACGGACTTCGCCGTTGTCCAGCACCTTGTATCCGGGCAGCATGTTGCCGAAGGCAATGGAGTGGAGTTGGGTAGCCACGGCAATTACGGTGGTAGCTTTTCTCCCCTGCACTCGCATGGCATCCTGGGCCTGACAGACATCGGTGATAACTTCCGGCAGCGGTCCGTCATCCCGAATGGAACCGGCTAGCACATAAGGTATCTGCCCCTTTTCACAAGCCCAGATGATACCGTCTTTCAGCTTAAGGGCAGCAACAGCCGCAGGTATCGAACCGTAGCTGCGCACCCGGTTGATGATTTCCAGATGATTGTAGTGGCCGTGCGGCATCAATGCCTGGGTATATATGTCCTGCCCAAGCCCGGTGCGAAACAGGGCAGCTTCCAGATCGTGGGTGGCCAGGGCATTGCCGGCCAGTACTGCATGGCAGTATCCCGCCTCGATAATCCCCTGCATGGCACTGCGGCTATCCTTGTCAAATGCCACCGCCGGGCCGAGAACCCAGACAATATGGCCGTTTTGCCGATCATGGCGCAAAATCCGGTACAATTGGTCATAGGAACGGGAAAAAGGGGTCTCGCGGGTATCACGGGTACGGAAAGAGAATTTTTCTGCTCCGGCAACACTGGTTTTGGCAAAACCGTCAGGATGAACGTATATGCCTTCTTCCCCGTCTTCCGTCCTCCCCACAACCACTGGATCCCCTTTTTGCAGGCGACGCGCCTCGGTCACCGCCACTGTTTCTCCCCGCAGGAGCAGCACTGCATCCATGCGGCTCTCGGAAACCAGCAGCCATTTGCCCCGACCCAGGTGAATGTACTCGGGGTGATTGGACGTGCCATGGAAGTTATCCGGCGCCACCCCATGCCGGGGAGCCGGCGCCGTCTTCACTACCGGAGCGTTGACCAGCTTTGCCGAGGTAAAATCAGGTGGAATATATCCGGGAATAATTGGCATGTCCACTCTCCTGCTGTCTGCAACAGACGCGCCTTGTCGGCACGTTGCACCTTGAGGGTTTATTATTGCGGACCTTTGCCGAATGTCAACACCAGCGCAACTCGCGGAACAATTTACACACACTTTGTGTTTCTTTTTTCACCTGTTTGCTCCCATGCGAAATAGAAAAGCCGCTCCCTTTCCGAGAGCGGCTTCTAGTAACCGTGGTGCTTTGGCCTACAGCTCCTCAAACACCTCGACTTCCCCGTTTTCCTCGTCTTCCGACTCAAAATCCTCGTCGAAAACCCGCTGCAGGAAGTTTTTATTGCTGTCAATGTTCCTCTTTATTTCCTGGGTCAGTTCTTCCAGAAGGTCTTTTTCTTCTGCCACCTGCTACCTCCCTTTTTGGCGAGGACCAGACGGTACAGCTCCTCATATTTCAGAGCAGAAGTGTTCCAGGAAAAATCGCCAGCCATGCCACGCTTCATCATTTTTTTCCATGCAAGCTTGTCGGAATAGGCCTCAACTGCCCGTGACAGCGCCTCCCACAAGGCCTCAGGCGTATATTCGTCAAAGGAGAATCCGTTCGGCTCCTTTGACTGATCCCGTTCGTCGAAGATGGTATCGGCCAGGCCGCCCGTTTTTCTGACCACGGGAACGGCTCCGTAACGCAGGGCGATCATCTGGCCCAATCCGCATGGCTCGTACCTGGAGGGCATGAGGAAGATGTCGCTCCCCGCATAAATCTGCGGCGCGAGTTCCGGATGGAAGCCGATATTGACGGAGACGTTGTCCGTGCCAAGGGCCGCGAACTCCTGCAAAAGCTTCAGGTATTTCTCATCCCCGGTGCCTAGCAGCACCAACTGCAGTTTGGCCTTTGCGATCCTGGGGAGAAGTGCCTCCAGGAGGTCGAGACCTTTCTGCTCGGTGAGTCGGGAAACCATGCCAATCAGGGGGATATCCTCGGCGATTTCCAGGCCGAGGCGTTTTTGCAGGGCCTTTTTGTTAGCGGCCTTTCCTGCGGGGGCACCCGGTGTGAAATTTTTACTTATGCCCCGGTCTGTCGCCGGATTCCAGTGTTCATAATCGATACCGTTCAAGACTCCGTACAGATCGTTCTTGCGCAAAGTCAGCACTCCATCCAGTCCATCACCGGATTCGGGAGTGAGAATCTCACGGCAATAGGTCTCGGAAACGGTATTGATAACGTCGGCAGTAAGTATTGCCCCCTTGATAAGGTTCACCTTACCGTAATACTCAAGACAATCGATGGTGAACAGTGACGGGTCGAGACCCATGTCCGCCATGGCCTCTTTGGGGAACAAACCCTGGTAGGCCAGGTTATGGATGGTGAAAACCGTGCCGGTCTTGCTGAAAAAGAGATCGTCCCCCTTCTCTTTTTTCAGGATCAGCGGGATCATGGCCGTTTGCCAGTCGTGGCAATGGATGATGTCGGGCCGGTAATCCATCTTTTTCAGGAGATCGAGCACCCCCCTGCAGAAGAAAGCAAAGCGCAGATGGTTGTCGGGATATTCACCACTTGCCGAACCATAGAGATGGTCCCTGGAGAAATATTCCTTGTTCTCCAGGAGGTAGACCGGAATGTCCTCAAGATTGGTGTGGCGGAACAGCCCCCTTTTGACGGAGCCGCCAATCATCACGTCGACGCTCTTACGCCCCTTTCGGATCCCGTATCCCCCCCTCTCCACCTCACTGTAAAAGGGAAGTATGATGCGCACGTCATGCCCTTGCTTTTTAAGGCTTTTCGGCAATGCGCCGGTGACATCCGCCAGTCCGCCGCTTTTGGCGAAGGGTGTAACCTCTGATGCTACAAAAAGAATTTTCATACCTGTACTACCTCTCAATGATATTTCCTCTTACTAAATGTCTGCCTCACGGAGGAAAGCAGCTGCATCCTCCGGTGACGTTGGGTTTATGTAAAAACCGGTTCCCCATTCAAAACCGGCGATCTGGGTCAGCTCGGCACCAGTTCAATATGCCAATGATAATCGTATTCGATGGACCCCCAGTACTCCGGCTTGCCGAGCCGCGGCTGCCGGGGAGGAGCCGTATGGAGAATGAAGTTGTACGGAGGATCCTTCAGCACCGTCTTCAACCTGAGCAGCATGTCCTTCATGGCAATGGCCAGTTCACCCAGCTGGGCATCATCCATCAAGGCAAAGTCGTGGGAATGCTTTTTAGGATACAGGCGCAACTCAAACGGAAAACAGGAAGCATACGGGGTCATCGTCACAAAATTGGGAAATTCTTTGACAATTCTGCTGCCGCTTTCCAATTCAAAATTGATCAGATCACAGAAAATGCAGCGTTCCTTGCTCTCGAAAAACTCACGGCAAATCTTCAGTTCGGTGGCCGCGACCGGCGGCGTCAAGGGAACAGCGATGAGTTGGCTGTGGGAATGGGCAAGGGTGGCACCTGCACGAATGCCGTGATTTTTGAAGAGGACCATGTAACGGAGCCTGAAATCCCGGCGGAGGTCCACATAACGGGTACGGTAAGCCTTCAGGACATCGGTGATTTCAGCCGGCGAAAGATCCGCCAGCCCCTGGTCATGGCGCGGGGTCTCAATAATAACCTCGTGGGCACCGATGCCTGACATGACGTCATAGACACCGTATCCTTTGCTTTTCACCTCACCCTCAACCCGCAACACCGGATATTTGTTGGGAATGACCCGAACCTTCCATCCGGGAGAGTTGGCAGGACCCGAGGGCCGGATGGCGAAAATCTCCGCCGGGGTCTTGTCCTCGTTGCCGTAACAGAACGGACAGCTGGCGACCTCTTTCTCCTGGGGCTCCGCCTGAAAATCCCGCGGCCGCCTGCCCCGCTCGGTGGCGATGATGACCCAGTGCAGTTTCAGGGGGTCCCAGCGTAATTCAGACATTCTTCCTCCATTAGAATCGGTCGGCGGTTGATGGTCGGTGGTCGGCGGCATTTTTCAACCCAATCACCAATCACCAATCACCAATCACCAATCACCAATCACCAATCACCGCATTTAAATGAGCCACGTTTCCAGCTCCAGATCCGCCCCTGCATAGCTCAGCATAAGCGGAGAATCCGCCGGCCACCGGCCCATCTCTTCCTCGCCGCGCAAAAGGGTAAAATATGCAAAAAGCTTGTCACCCGGCAAGAGGTTAAGGCTGTCCAGGGGAATTCGTGCTTCGGCTACCTTGACTATTTTCCAGCAGCACATGGCTTCCGTTGCATGCCAATCCCTTTCTCCTTTGACCCACAGTGGCCCTTCTTCCGCCTCCAGGCCCATGGTCAGCCGGTACTCTTTTTCATGGATCAGATGCAGGTTCAGATGGTCTTGCGGCAGCAGGATCTTGCCCAGTGATTGGACGCCATCGATCCTGAAATACATGTATTTGCGATCGAAGCCATAGAAAAAGGACTGCATCAGGGCTTCAGCCGCGTGCATTGCCGATGCCTGCTTCGTCAGGTCATAGAGCCCGGCAGCAAGCCATTCGAAATAATCGGTGACAAAACCGCTGATGGCAGGTGAAAGCAGTGCCGCCGGTTCACGGACAAAACCGGCCACCCCTTTTTTCTTGATCGGCTCGTAGAGCTCGGTCGGTATGTTCAGACCGAGCAGTCGGTAGACATTCATCAGGTGGCGTCGAAACAGTGCATCAAACCTGTCGCTGTGGGGAGAGAAATGGTCGTCTCCATACCACCAGAACCAGTCACTCCCTTCCGCAGCATAGAGTGACCGGCAAACGGCAATGGCAATTTCCGAGCTTCATCCCCTTTGCCGGAAAGCAGAGCCCCCACCTCGGGACTGGCCTCAACGGCAGCCTGGCGGGCCTTGGCCAGATAATCCCAGCCGAGGTTCTCTTCAGGATGGCCGATCCAGATGCCATAGTTGGCATTTATCCATGATCCGGGATGGATATGGCCGATGCTGTGCCTGCCATGCACCCGATCCAGCACCTGGGAAAAAGTGGCCGGCGTCAGTCCAGGGCTCTCTGCCACAGCCCGATAGAGCGACTCAAAAAAGTGTACCCGTTGTCCGCATAGTACTCCCATGCATTCTCCCCGTCCAGTATCACCGGCACGACCCTTGCGCCATGAATGCGGTGGCGGATGTCCTGCAGCCTGTCAATAAAATCGGCAACGGCCCGCTCAGGGCTCCACTGTGAATAGGTAAACCCAATCAGGTCCGACAATGCATGATCCCGAAAAAAAGTGAAACTTCACGACCCTGCTGTTGAAACTGGTATGGCTGGTAGAGGGCTTCCCTGTTTGAACCTATTCCTCCCGGCAAGGTATGGGAGAGGACTCCTTCGTCGGTAGCCGCCCAGACAATGCCGCAATCGGCAATAATGCCCAATGCCTCGTCGCTTACCGATCCTTCCGACGGCCACATTCCCTTTGGTTTGAAGCCGAAGATTTCCTCGAAACGTGCAACGCCCTGGGCTACCTGGGCATGGGCATCCTCCGGGTGCTGAAAGGAAACAGCCGGCAGATTGACCTTGGGCATGGCAACACGGGCTTTTTTCACATCGCATAAAAGCGGCAGGATCGGGTGGAAATAGGGTGTTACCGACAACTCGGCCTTTCCTTCCCCGTGCAGCTTGCCGTACAAGGGAATGATTTCCCCGATCAGCTCCCGCTGCCGTGAAAAGAGCCGCGCCTTGTCCTCTTCGGTAAAGTTCTTTCCCTTTTCCATCAGCTGCCTGAATTCGGGAAACCGGCGCTTGGCCGCCTCCCCGGTCCAGGCAAGAAAGAACCACACTTGCAGGTCGATGAAGTCCTGGTCCCTGAACTGGCGCAGGTGCTCTTCCAGTCCGCCACCTTCTCCGGCCAGGCAATAGAGCTCCAGATAACGCTTGTAAGGCTCTATCATCCGCTGACGGTTGGCAGAGAAGAAGTTTTCCAGAATAAAAAGCTTCTCCTCCTCCTTCATATCTGCAGGCGCCTTCTGTCCAAGCAGCAAAAACTGATCTACGGCAGCCCCGGAGCATAGTCAAGGATCTGATCCAGGAGGGAGGGCACCAGGTTGAAAACAGCTCGGGCTCCTGGGATTTCATCGACAATTGCCGCCATGTCATAATAATCCTTTATGGCATGGAGATAGGTCCAGGGCAGCGCATACTCACCCTTGAGAGGGTCCTTGTAGTACGGCTGGTGCATATGCCAGAGAAAGGTTATGTACAGGGGGTTTGTCATGTAAGAACCCGGTGCGAAGTTCGAGGTTCGAGGTTCGAGGTTTCAATCCTTTAACTTCGAACTCCGAACTTCGAACTGTTGTTATTGCAGCTCCTTTTTCCATTTCTCCACTTTTTTCCGATACTCGTCAAGCAGCCGGTGGGCCACCTTCTGGTCCTTGGCCTCGGCGATAATATGCACATAGGGGTTGTACTGGTCCGGAAGCACCAGCACCCAGTCCTCTCCGAAATGAACCTTGATGCCGTCGATGTAGATGGCCTCCCTCTCCAGGCTGTCCTCACTCATCTTGCGCATGATCCCCCCTTCATGTCCCACACACAGGGGACCCTGCCCTGGAGGAAGGTCCGCCGGGGGATGTCATCCAGGATGCGGGACAGGGGAATTTCTGCAGCCGCAGCCAGCTCGATGGTTTTGGCGATGGTAAACATGCCGTCGAAAGCCGCCTGGAATTTTGGAAAGGCAAAGCGTCCATCCATCGATCCGGCCATTATCACCTCTGAAGACTGGGCAGCTTCGATCATGGATCGTTCGGCACTCTTGGTACGGCGGACCGAGCATCCCTTCTCGTGTGCCAGCTGCTCGATAACCGACGGTGCTGAAACAGGCACGGCAAATGCCCCCCTGACTCCGGTTTTTAACGAAAGAGCCACCAGCAGGGTGAGAAATTCCGAGGCTCATAGAGCCTTCCCGTCTCATCTACAAGAATAACCTCTTCAGAGGTGGTATCAAGCCAGAATCCCGCTTTTGCCTCCAGAGAGGAAACGATTTTTGCCAGTTGTTGCAAGCTCTGTGCGTTGTTTTCCGGTTTTTTCGTCACCCGCTCTTCATCGATGTAGGCGTTGATACCGATAACCTCGCAGCCCATATCGTTGAGGATAGCCGGCAGAGTCTGACCAGCAGGGGAGTGGTTGAAATCCACCACCACCTTGAATCCCGCCTTTCTCAGCAATTCCATGTCCAAAGCGCGGGCAAACCCTTCCCGGTAAAAATCGGCCACCTGGGGCAGTTCGCTGATCCCCCCCGGCTCCATATGATGGGCACGGCGGAAGTTTTCCTTGTAAAAGATCCGCTCCACGTTCTTGCCCATGGAACTGGAAAAGTCCAAACCATCGGCATCGAGAAAGACAATCTCCGTGGAGGCCGGATCATCTATGGCCTGGCGGAAGTGAACCCCGCCGGCTTCGCCAAAGGTGCGAAGCTTGTAACGCATTATGGGCAGCGACACCATCTTCAGGTCGCGCACGTTGACGCCTGCAGAAAGTATGCCGCCGAGAAAGCTCCGCTTCAGCATCCGCGAAGAGAGGGAGGCATCACGCCCAGCCAGGACAAAGCTACCCTTCTGCAGCGAGGTGCCATAGGCACATCCAAGCTTGGCGACAAATTCCGGAGTCAGTTCGATATTGGTAAGCCCCTTGATCATTTTGCCTTCAAAGAGCGATTTTTTCCACCGTTCGCCCCAAATGAGGTTGCCCGTTACCGTTGATCCCCCTCAATCACCTTGCGCGGCCAAATCTTCACATCACGCTTGATGTACACTTCCTCACCGATGGAGGTGTCGTCGGCAACGATGGTCCCTTCTTCCATGACCACGCCCTGGCCGACACTGACATTGTTGCAGATGACACTGTCGGTAATCTTGGCCCCCCGCTTGATGTAGACGTTATCCCAGATCACGCAGCGGGAAAGCCGCACGCCCGGCTCGATGGTGCAGTTGCGGCCTATGACCGTGTCTTTCAGCTGGGCATTGTCCTGGACCTGGGAGTTGTCGCCGATGACGACGGTGCCATCGAGAATGACACTTCGATCAAGTTTGACATCGGCGCCGATGCGCAGGTCCTTGCCGATCAGGTCCTGCTTGTGGGCATCGATCCGAGCATATACCTTGCCCCGCAGGATATCGTGATGGGCCTCCCGATACGAATCGGTATTGCCGATGTCCCGCCAATAGCCTTTAAGCGGAAAACCGAACAGGGGCTCCTTCTTTTTCAGCAGCAGCGGAAACAGGTCCTGGGAGAAGTCGAAATTTTCCCCCTCGGGAATATATTTGAATATCTCCGGTTCGAGCACATAAATGCCCGTGTTGATGGTGTCGGAGATGATCTCGCCCCAGCCCGGCTTCTCCAGAAACTGGGTTATCCGCTTCTCCTTATCGGTTATGACCACGCCGAACTGCAGCGGATCTTTGACGGAGGTCAGGGTAATGGTCGCCAGGGCCTTATTGTCCTCATGGAAATTGAGCACCTTCTGCAGGTTGAAATCGGTAAGAAGATCGCCGCTGATGATGAGAAAGCGCTCGTTGAGGTATTTCTCCGCATATTTAACAGCACCCGCCGTGCCCATATCCTCCAGCGGCGTAACGTACGTAATTTTGACACCGAAATCGGCGCGTCCCGGAAAAAATTCTTGATGATATTGGGCTGGTGGTAAAGGAGCAGCACCAGATCAGTCACGTGGTACTTCTTCAAAAGTTCGACGATGTGGAGCATGATCGGTCGATTGAGGAGAGGAACCATAGGCTTTGGAGTATTACAGGTCAGGGGTTGCATGCGGGTGCCGAAGCCACCGGCCATAATAACTGCTTTCATAGAAACATCACTCCTTTACATTAAATTGACATTCAATTGGATTTTATTCGCCCTTTCTTTTCCAACACCCGTCGTATCTCATCCTTCAGCTCCTGCAAGTCGCTGGATTTAACCACATAGGCATCGGCAAGCCAGGCGGAGAAATCATCCTTGTAAAAGGAAAAAGCGCTGGATAAGATTACCGGCAGTTCGTGGCGATCTTTGACTATCTGCTGAAGCAGTTCTATGCCACTTTCATTCTTCAGCTTTATGTCCAGAATGACCAGGTCCACCCCATTTGCTTTAAGCTGCTCAACCGCCTCTGCGGCAGTAGCGGCAGTGATCACCTCATAGCCCTCGTCGGCAAGCTCCTGCGAATAGAGCAGCCTGATATTGGCCTCATCGTCCACCACCAGTAGTTTACTCATTTAAGCTTTCTCCTTTCTTGATGGGTAGTTTCATTTTATAGACCGTTCCGCCGCCGGGACGGTCTTCAATAATGAACTCGTTGCCGTGCCGCTCCAGGATTGCCCGGCAAACGGGCAAGCCGGTGCCCGTGCCAAGCTCCTGGGTATCGACAAAGGGAGTGGTCAATGATTCCCGAATCTCTTTCGGCATGGCCGGACCGGTATCGCTTATTTCCACCACTACTGAATCCCTCTCCTGGCTGGTCTTGAGCCGGATCTCACCGTTATCCGTCAGGACCTCCATGGAATTGATAATGAGAGCCCTGACACAGTAGCTTATCTGTTTATAGTCGATCCATACCATGGGCAGGTCGGCGGCCAGATCGAGATAACTGCTGATGCCCCGCTGCTTCAGCCGCTCAAGCATTTCCACATAAACGGAGCTTACCAGCTGGTTCACATCCCACATGTCCATGGCGGGAAACAGGGAATCCGAATAGCTGAGCACTTCTGCAAGCACATTTTCCAGCTGCTTTGCTTCGGCAACTATGGTCTCGATCTGCGCCCTTCTCTTGTCGTTCTCGTCACTGTTCTTCAGCAACGAGCGGGCAAAACCGCCTATTATCATAAGCGGGTTTCTGATGGAATGGGCGATGCTGGAAGTGATCTTCCCCACCAGTGCCATTTTTTCCATCTTGACGATCAGTTCCTGCTGCTCCTTGAGTTTCACGTTGGCAGCAGTCAGTTTGGTCAGTTCCTCCCTGAGCCGCTCGTGCAGAGACGCCCGTTCCAGGGCAAAGGCCACGGGGAAGGCAAAGGTTTCCATGGACTGCATGTCCTGAACAGTGATCGGCTTGTGGGTGACGCAGTTATCGGCAACGATGACCCCGATGCGCCGCTTTCGCGAAATGAGCGGCGTAACCAGGAAACAGTCCACACCGAGAACCGCCGCCAGTGCAGGATCAACATCCGGATTGTGAAGGGCATCCTCCACCAGTAACGGTTTTTTCCCCCTCAGTGCTCGGTTCAGAATGTGCGTTTCATCGGTGAGCGGCACTGACAGCCTCTCCAGGATATCCTGGAACTTGACCTTTTCCGACGACAGCTTGGTCTTCTGGAAATTCCTCGCCATGCCATGCAGGGAATCATTGGTTCGATCTATATCCTGCCAGATCTGCCACGCCTCTTCGTAGTTTCTAGGCCCCACCCCCAGATATCCCTTCAGATATTGGCGATCCTTGTCAGCATGAGCAGAAAGGCCCGATTCATGCCGAACCCCTTGCCGGCGGTAATGGCCGTCATTGCCACCGACAGGACCTCGTCCAGGTCCATGGACGTCTGCAGCACCACGCTGAGTTCATGGAGGAACTTCATCTCCCGCGTCTTTCGGTTGACAAAGTTAGTCATGGAGGCCATCCTGGCCCTCTGTTCCTGATACTCGGCCACGATCAGCGGCAGAATAGCGGACAGGGGGGCTCCCGAATCCTTCAGGCGCTCCATGTCATTCTTGAACCGGGGACACTCCAGGCATTTCTCCATGATTCGCTGCTGCAGCGCACCATAGAGCATCTCCTCCCCCTCCATGATATATGGACAATCTGCGGAGGATATTTCTTTCTTCGTCCAGCAACACTCCCAGTCCAAGCAACCTCCGTGAAGCAAGTTCAGCAATCGGCAAAGTTAACAGTTTGGCAGGTCACTACTCGTGCGGTGTTTCCTGTTAAATAACCTATCAGGGTGCGGAAACTGCAAAAGTATAACAGCATGGACTGTTTTTTCAAGCCGACTAAGATTTTCGCCATTAAAATAATATCAGCATGATATATTGTGCGGAAACGGCCACAGTCCCTTCCAATAGAGCGCGGACCCATACGGCCAGCGCACAGGCCAAAAGGAAACTTAATAAATGGAACTTGAGGACCGCAGGCCCGAAAACAAATTAAAGATCGGCGTCAGCGCATGTTTGCTGGGAGAGAAGGTCCGCTACAATGGCGGGCATAAGCTTGATCCCGCCATCACCGGTATCCTGGGTAGGCTCTTTACCCTGGTCGGAGTATGCCCCGAAACAGGCTGCGGCCTGCCCACACCAAGGGATGCCATGCGCCTGGAAGGGAATCCGGCGGAGCGAACCTGATGGTAATAAGAACCCGCCAGAACCTGACTGTCCCGATGCAGCATTTCTGCCGGATGGAAGTCATACGGCTGACAGGACTGGCTTTGTCAGGGTTCATTTTCAAGGCGAGATCGCCCAGCTGCGGGCTTTGCCGGGTAGAGGTCTTCAATGAAGGAGTTTCCGCCGCAACCGGCAGGGGATTGTTTGCCGAAGCCATGGTCCGCCAATTCCCGCTGATGCCCATGGAAGAAGAGGAAACGCTGCACCTGACGGCTGTCCGTGAATTCTTCATCCAGCGAGTGCTGGACTATCACGACACAGACTAGGAACCCTTTCCTATCAGCCCCTTCAACCGCTCCATATCATGGACGACCACCCGTCCGCCATCCACCTCTATAAGCCCCTCCTCCTTCAGCTTCCTGAAGGTGCGGGACAGAGTCTCGCTGACCGTCCCCAAACGGGATGCCAGTTCCCCCTTTTTCATGTCCAGATCGATATAGGTCTTGCCCTGAAAAGAGGTGGATTTCCTTTCCGCCAGTTCAACCAGGTAAGCGGCAAGCCGCGCCGGCACATCGGCAAAGGAAAGTTCTTCGATCTGCCTGGCAAACCGGCGAAGCAGAAGGGAAAGGGACACTATCAGATTGAGGGAGAAACGTGGATTTCTCTCCAGAAGCCCCATGAAAGCTTCGCGGGGGAAGAAAATCGCCTCGCCGTTCTCCATGGCCTTGGCCTCGGCGGGATATTTGCCGTCGCCGAAAAAGGCGGCCTCGGCAAAGGTTTCCCCGGCATGGACAAAATGTAACACTTTCTCCCTGCCATCTGGGGAAATTTTACACAATTTCATGGAACCTTCAGCCAGAAGATAGAAGCCATTGGCAACCTCCCCGTCCGTAAAGAGGGATTCCCCCTTGGCAAAAGGACGTTTCACGGCAATCGCCTCCACCTGGGCCAGGTTCTCGTCATCCAACCCGGAAAAGAGCAGGGATTTCTTCAGAATTTGCGGAATTTCCATTGGTACTCCTTTTTGATTCCCCTATAAAATAGGGGGGAGTGAGGGGGGTGCGAGATGTTTTACGATCCGCTCTGCCACCGACTCAGGCGTCAGACCGTATTTTTCCGCCAGCACCCTGTCGGGGGCAGACGCCCCGAATGAATCCACGCCGATGAAGAGGCCGTTTCTGCCCAGAAGCCGCCACCAGAGTGCCCCGTGTCCGGCCTCCACAGCCACCCGCACCGATCGTCCCCCCAGCACCGACTGGCGGTAGCGCGCCGGCTGGGCCAGGAAGGTCTCCAGACAGGGTATTGAGACAATCCTGGCGCCAAGGCCCTGTTTCGCCAGGAGATTTCCGGCTGCCATGCCAGCGAGACCTCGGAGCCGCTGGCCATGATGGTTACCAGCGGAGCATCCGCGGTTTCCACCACATATGCCCCCCGCAGGACCGCTTTCGGATCGAAGGCATCTTTACGGAGCAGGGTCGGCACCTTCTGCCTGGTCAGAATCAATGCCGTCGGGCCTGATTTTTCGCCAGGGCCGCATTCCAGGCCATGGCCGTTTCCGTGCCGTCTGCGGGGCGAAAAACAGTAAGATTGGGAATGAGACGTAGCGCCGAGAGCTGTTCCACCGGCTGATGGGTCGGCCCATCCTCGCCGAGCAGTATTGAATCATGGGTGAAGACATAGACGACCTGCAGCCCCATCAGGGCGGCCAAGCGGATGGAAGGGCGGCAGTAGTCGGAAAAGGCGAGAAAGGTACCGCCAAAGGGGATAAAACAACCATAGAGGGCCATGCCGCTCATCATGGCAGCCATGGCGTGTTCGCGGATGCCGAAATGGATATTGCGCCCGGCAAAGGATCCGGCGGCTATGGAACCTGCGCCCTTGATACCGGTGTTGTTGGATGGCTCCAGGTCGGCAGAGCCCCCAACCAGGGCCGGTATCAGTGCAGCCGCCTGCTGGATGACGCGCCCGGAAAGGGAGCGGGTCGCCCCCTCGGCTCCGGCCGATGCGTTCAGCAGCTTCGCCCCCAGTTCAACCGGCACCCGGCGCTGCCACATCTCCTCCCACAGGGCTGCCTTTTCAGGATTGCGCCGCTGCCATTGTTGGAGGCCTTTCTGCCACGCGGCGTATTCTCCCTTCAGTTCCTCTGTCCGCCGCCGGCATAGGGCCCGCACTTCAGCAGGCACATGAAACGTTTCTTTCGGCCAGCCCAGAGCCTGGCGTGTTGCCAGCGCCTCCTCGGCACCGAGTGGAGAACCGTGGGCCGCCGCCGAATCAGCTTTATTCGGGCTGCCATGGGCAATATGTCCGGGCGATGATCAAAGAAGGGGATTCCTTCTCCGAGCGGGCCGCACCCAAGGCCGCCTCTATCTGGTCAAAGTCGTGGCCGTCGATGCGCTGCACATGCCAGCCCAAGGCCGTGAATTTTTTGCCGACGTTCTCGGAAAAGGCAAGCTCGGTCTTCCCCTCGATGGTAATGCCGTTGTCGTCATATATGTATACGATGTTGCCCAGTTTCAGATGACCGGCAAGGGAAGCCGCTTCCGAACTGATGCCCTCCATGAGGTCTCCATCGCTGACAATGGCATAAATGCGGTGGTCAATGGGAGAGAACGTGTCGTCGTTGAATCTTGCGGCAGCCATCTTTGCCGCCAGGGCCATACCGACGCCGTTGGCAAACCCTTGGCCCAAGGGGCCGGTGGTAACTTCAACACCGGGAGTATGGCCATGTTCGGGGTGTCCCGGAGTACGGCTTCCCCATTGGCGGAAGTTTTTCAGCTCGTCCATCGGCAGGTCGAAACCGAACAGGTGGAGCAGCCCGTAAAGGAGCATGGACCGTGCCCGGCCGAGAGGATGAAACGATCACGGTTGGGCCAGTCCGGCTTCTCGCAGTTGAAACGCAGATGGTGGTGCCACAGGGTGAAGGCATAATCGGCAGCCCCCATGGGAAGCCCAGGATGGCCGGAATTTGCCTTCTCCACGGCATCAACCGCCAGCATCCTCAGTGTATTTGCCCCCAACCGCATCTGTTCCACTGTAAGCCGCTGCTTGTCCATGGCAACCCCCATTCTCCAAAAAGAATCCCTATTCCACATCATGTTGACTCCGCTGTCAATCATCCTTTATCAGGGCTTTGCAAAAACGCCATGAAAAAGGACCTCGCCAATTTCTGCAAGATCTCCACCCGGGTACTGGGAAGCGGCTGAAGAGTCAGGTGCCTGGTGATTTCGCAATGCAGCCCTGCCGGTTGTTTTCAAAGCACCCATTGCCAGGGGTCGAGGTTGAAGTAAACTTAGTTGCCAGGGAGGATGTGCATGTCCGCTGAAGAGGTAATCATCGTTGGTTCCGGTTCCACCGCCTTTGCCGCTGCCCTGCGCGCCCAATCCCTGGGGCTGCGGGTGAAGATGATCGAAAAGAGCGTTCTTGGGGGAACGTGCATCAATTGGGGCTGCATACCTAGCAAGACTTTGATCCATGGCTCCTTTGTGCGCCACATGGCCATGGCCGGCGCACAAATGGGGACCGGTACGGCAACCGACGGCATTGATTCTCCGCTGTTCTTTGCCTATAAAGATCAGGTTGTAAACCATCTTCGGCAAACCAGATATCTGGACGTGCTCAAGAAGGCGCCCAAGGTGGAAGTGGTAAAAGGGACGGCACGATTTATCGCTCCCGATGCCGTTCAAGTGGAAGAGCAGGTCTTTCGCAGCCGGAGAATACTGATCGCGGCCGGCGGCCACCCCCGCACCATCGCTGTTCCCGGACTGGACAAGATCCAGTATCTCACCAGCAGAAGCGCTCTCCTGTTGAAAACGATCCCCGAATCACTGGTTATCATCGGTGGTGGCGTCATCGCCGTTGAGCTCGGGCAGATGTACCTGAGAATGGGAAGCCGGGTAACGGTGCTGGAGCATGGCAGGCGCCTGCTCCCCATGGTCGAGGAAGAAATAGTCATGGCCATGCAGGAAGCATTGGCAGCAGAGGGGATGCAGATCGTCGTCAATGCCTCGACCTGCTCCGTAAGCCAGGATGGTAATACAACGATAATTGAAGCCGAAGTTGACGGAACCACACAGCGGTTCAGGGCGGAAAAACTGCTGGTTGCCGTCGGCACCGCACCGGCCACGGCAGACATCGGTCTGGAAAAGACCGGGATTGAGCTGGACGGTAAAGGTTTTATCCGGGTCGATGGGCAGATGCGCACCAATGTGCCGGGCATCTGGGCCGCCGGCGACATCGTGGGGGGGATGATGATCGCCACGGTCGGCGCACGGGAAGGGATAGTAGCCATAGATAACATGGTAAATCCCGGCTGCGGCTGTCTCATGGACTACCATTCTGTCCCCATGGCTATCTTTACTGATCCGGAAGTGGCCATGGTCGCTACACGGAAGGTGCAGCCCGCAAGGCCGGTTTCTCCGTCACCGTCAATACCATGCCCATAGCCGCCGTGCCCAAGGCCCATGTGACAGGAGATACCCATGGCGCCATCAAGATGGTTGCCGATGCGGAAAGCGGCCGGCTGCTGGGCATCCATCTATGCTGCCACCGCGGGGCGGATGTCATCAACGAGGCCGCCCTGGCCATCCAGTGCAAACTCACCGTCGACGACCTTGCCTCCATGCTCCACGTCTACCCCTCCATGGCCGAAGGACTGCGCCTCTGCGCCCAGGGTTTCAGCCGCGACATCAGCCGACTGTCCTGTTGCGCCGAGTAGAGGAAAAGTAAATGGGGCATGATGTTAGCGTCATGCCCCATTTTTGCTGTCAACAGCCTGTAACGGCGATGCTACTGTGTAATTGCTATTGCAGTGACCTTATTATTATTGGTCTCGTCGGATTCAACCACACCGTTTCCATAACTGTCCGCAACAAAACCGACATAATAGTTACCGGCAGCAAGGGATGCGGCGATCGTAGCAGTGCAGCTAAAGGGTAAAGTAGTGTTCGCAGGCGTAGTTCCGAATCCAACACTACAAAGTGCTGTGTCTGTCGAAGTAATCACGTTGTCCTGGGAAAGATACATACTCACAAAATAATAACCGGAGTATTGGGCACCCGTTGCCCCGTACCCCTGGTTCGATACTGTTCCGCTAACTGTAATCTGCTCACCTCTCTGCGCAGTTGCAGGGCTGACTGCCGTCGAAATCACCAAGTCAGGAAGTGCGGTAAGACTAAAAGCCTGTGACCAACTATTGTTAGTTTCGTTGGTCTCTTCATCAGCATTGGTATTGTCAGCCAGAACACCGATATGGACGCTTCCGCCATAAGTATTCATTGGGATGATCCCTGTACAAGATACGTTTTGTGACGCACCTGGTGCAAGAGTACCAACTTCGGCGGTACAGACCAGCGTGTCGCTCGTTGCGAAGTCGCTGTCCGAAGATATATATATCCCTGCCGTTGTACTGGTGGCTGCTCCAGCCCCTTGATTCTTGATGGTGGCGGTCACAGTAATCGGTTGCCCATTTTCGGCGCTTGTCGGAGCAGTGCCACTTATGACAACAAAATCGGGCAGTGCCGTGTACTGCAATTGTTCAGAATGGGTGTTGTTGGTTTCGTCCGTTTCGGAGATCAGGTTGCCGTCGTCAGTAATCACGCCTACATGGTATGTCCCTGTGAGGAGGTTGGCGGGAGGCGTTCCATCGCAGTGATATGTCAGTGTTTGGCTGCCGGCCTGGGCGACAACCGGGGTGCGGCACAACAGGATATCTTGCCGGTTGATGATGTTATCGGTAGAGAGATATAAACCAAGCCAGTGGGCACCGGAAACGGCATCGCCCGTTGGCCCGGTGCCCTGGTTTCTCAAGTATCCGCCCGCGTTAAAAGTTTGTCCTGTTTTTAGGGCGTTCGGGGCGAACAAAGCTGAAATAACCAAGTCCGAAGATGTTGGCGCCACCACTGGTGCGAACTTTACTGTAGCCGCATCAGTGGCTACCTGGTCGGACTTCCGGCCGGCTATGATCAGATTGTTATCGTTGTCAATTGTGGCGGCATTGCTGAAATTCGAAGAATCCACCTGCGCTTTCAGGAAGGCAGGATTCCCGGCAGCGTCTAGCCACTGGGGCTGGCACTGTGCATTATATGCCATCACACCAAAACTTTTGTCCTGGCTTCCAGCCAGATAAGCCTTTTCGTCCGGCCCGATGGCAATGGCATTGAAACCATAAGGAGTGGGATCCGTATACTGCGTCAGCGACGTCATATACGTTTTGTCGTCACACAGTATGTTCAGATTTGAATCGAAAACTTTCATCGTGCGATAAATATCATTATGGCCGCTTGTTGGATTGTAAACAGTTTCATAGCCACTACCGAACACATGACCCTGTGTATCCACCGCGATTGCAGTGGTCTTGAAATTATTATCGATGTACGCATAACCGTTGACAAGAGGGATTAGATCCTTACTGAACTTGCGGTAATAGGTCGAATTGGCATATATGCCACCCATTTTTCCTATGGCGTAGATGTTCTGATTCAGATCGGTAACAACTTTCATGATCTGAGACTGCCAAGGCACGCGAAGGGCATGACGCAG
>NZ_BBCJ01000019.1 GCF_001311985.1 Geotalea toluenoxydans JCM 15764 | reverse complement strand
GCCGTTCCGCCCTGGATTACGTTGATCGACTTGTTCAGGTGATTGCCGCTGGCACTCAGAGCGGTGCCGCTCATGGTGGTGCTATGGCAGTTCTGACAGGTGGCGTTGGCACCGGTTGTCCCTACGTGTTTTGGGTGGTTGTTGGTCTTCAAGGTGCCGGGTGCAGTGGAGGTATATACCGGCTCGCCTGCCTGGCTGGTGCCTCCGCCGTGACAACCTTTACAGTCAAGGGCCGGGCCGGTGCTCCAGCTTACGGTCGTTCCGGCTCCGCCTTTACCGTCGCTGTGGCAGTATGCTGCGGTACAGGCTGCCTTGTTCTTGCCTGCTTTGGCGCCGGAGAAATCCTTAAAGGTATTAACATGGCTGGCCTCGCCTGCGGCGCTGATTGACGTTTCACTGTCGACAGTATTCGCATGGCACTCTACACAACTTAAATTGGAACCCAGAACTGTGTCATTGTTGATATGCTGGGTATGTTTGCCAGTAGATATGGCAGCGCCACTGGCCAAAGTGCTGTTATGACAGCTCTTACAGGTTATGGTCCCCACTTCTGCCCAATTCGGATCATGAGTGGCAGTGAATGGAGCGGTAGTCGTCGAGCCATCACTATGGCAATACAGGTTGGAACAGGTACCCGGTATACTCACGCCCAGTGCTATCTGACTTGGAAGGTATTTATAGTTGGATCCTGTATAAGTAAAGTTAACGGTAATACCGCGTGCAACACGGCCTGCACTGGTAGCGTGCTGAAATGGTTCGGCTTCGGAATTATGATTTGGGTGACACTTGACGCAGGAAACATTTATATCAGTTCCGTATTTTGCGAGATGTTTACCATGGGCCGCGCTAGCGAGTGTAGAGTGGCAGGTGTCGCAATTAGTAATTGTCTTCGAACTCCCCCAAGCAGGGGATGTTTTTTCAAAGTGGCAGTTAACATTGGAGCAGTTTGCATTGGTCATGACCGGATTGGATGTCTGGTTAACAAAACCAAGCCCTCCGGCTTTAAGATAGGTGGTAGCCGCGGGGGAAGCGTTAATATCTGCTCGAAAGCTGATCTTGCCATCGCGGTGGCCAAACGTAGTATTCTTCACATGGCAGTTATCACAGCTTGTCACCGGAGCACCATTTGCCATATGGGTCCTGTGGTTTCCCACAACACCACCGGTGCTTATGTTTCTATAACCCCAGTCTACAGGTCTGACGTCACCGGTTAGCCGTTCGCCATGACAGTCTGAACAACTGTTAATTTTGTTGCCAGTCAGTGCCAGCGCATTCCCCGAAAAGACAAATACAGTCATTAAGGACAACAGCAAGAATAGAATCAGTTGTTTGAAGTATCCTGCGCTGTGACATGTCTTCATACTTGACTCCTTAAATATAACTGAAAACGATTGTAATCTCATACTGACATCCTCAATGGGGAGGGGAACCCTCCCTTTGACATAATATTTATCTATCCAATTAACTCTGGCAAAACATCACAATTACTTTTCGCTACTCCACTTCGGTGACGCCTGGAAGTGGCAGCTGACGTTAGAGCATGTACCGGATTGGTAGAGGCTGCGATCGTCGGATTTATTGCCTGAGTAAGTAATCGGCAGTTTGGAATCAAATTTGTATTTCGGATCCACTTGGACGTTGACCGTGCTCGGTTTGGTGTAATCACCCCTCATGTGGTTTCCGCTGGTGTCTGAACCATAGTGGCACTTCAAGCAGTTTGTCCAAACTTGTGTTGCTTTGGCGCTGGCAAGGACGTGTCCGGCAACATCATGTGCGCCACCGCCGCCTGAGTAGTTCTGCAGTCTTGCGCCGGAGTAATTATCCATGTGGCCATAGCCGGCCTGCATCGTCTGGACCGGCGGATAACCGTGACATCCGTCGCATCCGCCTGACGGCTGGAAGGCATAGACAGTTTTGTCCGACTTGTGTTTGTGGCAATCAAGACAGCCGCTAGTATAATGCTGCGGTGCAGTATAGTTGCTGAAGAATTTTGTCTTGGTATGGCACACCTGACAGAGACCGGTATACAGGTTACCGACTTTGACGGTCTTAAATAGAGAAGTGGTATTGTTGTAAGTGATATTGCAGGTGATGTTTTTCAAAACTACCTTGTCCCAGGCGACGATCTTCGCCTGATCATGTTCCGGTTGCCCGTGCCATGAGGATCATGACAGGTGTTACAGGCGCTGGGTTTGGAGTTTACGGCAGCTGACGTACCGATGTAGTCGGTAACGTGGGTATACATGTTCTTTTTGTTCTCCGTAGGCACCGTTGCGGTGTTGTGACAAGCGTTACACTCATTGTTGAGTGCACCCGTGTAGGCCGGCAACAACCTGGTGTCGTGAGCAGCAGGGTCGATGTGCTTGGCATTAGCATCATGGCACGAAGTACAGTTGTAGTTCATGATGACGCCGGTGCTGCTGGAGTTCATGTTATGGCCCCGGCTGGCGGCAAAAGACTTGCCGGGTGCAGTTGCACCATTCACATTGGACAGGGTGCCCGTATGGCAGCTTTCACAGGTAATGCCGGTTCTTCCGGTTACCCAGGAGCCAGAGCCGATGCCGTTGGCATGGCATGAGGCTGAACAGGTTGAGGAGCTGACATCCACTGTCGTGCCGTTAAGATGCTTGGTTGTGTAATCGGGACCATGACATTTGTTACAGGCAACCACTGTGTCAAATTGTGTGAGTTTTGGCCCATAGAGTGTTGTCTGAGACAAGTGCGCCTGATGGGCACCGCTGGTTCTGTCGGTTGTGCCGTGGCAGGTTCCGCACTTGCCGGTAGACGAATCAGTCCAAGTGGGGGCTGAATAATTACCAGACCCATCACTGTGGCAGTATACCGTCGAACAGGAGTTTCCGTTAAGGGCAAAGGGCAGCCCCACTGATGCAAACTGCAGCTGCTTAATGCCGTCGACATGCTTGGTTTTGTCAATTATTGTACCTGAACCGCTGGCAGTGGCGGCATGGCAGTTTTGGCAGACATAATTTTTAGCAAGGTGGGCGCCATGGGCATTTGTTGTCGGTGCTGCCTCATGACAGGAATTACATGTTGTTTGTTCGCCAAACCAGTTAGGCGTTGTTTTATATGCTATTGAGTAGGTTTTGAATGCAAGCTTGGGTGCGCCATTGCTGTGGCAGTAAACGGTAGAACATTTATTGGTGCTTGTGCTGTATGAAGGGAGAGACCCAAATTTGGAGGCCACCGCATCGGCATCTACATAGTCGGGACGGCGGTAGACATCCTGGTAATTGCCTTTGTCATGCAGTGCGAGAGAGGCACCGTCATAGTGACACTCCAGACACTTGAGGCTGTAATTGTTGGAATGTTTGGTATGGGCTGAAACAGCTTCATTGCTTGATACCCGGCTGCGGCAGTAGTGGCGGTGGGCGGTTGACCGTGGCACTCTAAACAGGAGGCAGCGAAACTCCATTTGCTGTCGTGGTTATGGCAGCGATTACAATCAGCTGCAACGGCATTGACAATATCATGTGCCTCTGGGTAAGGATTGCCGCTCGGAGCAATTGCTTTCCAAGGTGGCACCCCATGACAGCTCTGGCAGACACCCTTGCCATCCGCCTTTTGTAGAGTCTCTGGGCAGATGCATCCTGGAACAGCGTCTGCTTGGGCGTGGTTAGTTTCTTGTTATCCTTCCAGCCTGTGGCAGATGACCAGTTCATATAACGTTTGACCATGTATACGTTTGGCACCATTGTCGCGGGGTCAGTCGCGAAGGGATCGTAATCCACGTGGCCGCTGTGGCAGTCAGTACAACGCACCCTCTGGTTGCGGCCATTATGTTCATGCTTATTTGTGTGGCAGTTGGTACAGATATTGGGGCTGTCCAGGGTAGTATAGTTCACGTACCGGTAATCTGTCCGCAGCAGGTAACCTTTGGAGGGGACAAGCCCGTTTACCATTGCCGTTGAAAAGTTATCGAGGGTCTTGCTGCTGGAATCGGTGAAGTGAGCATTGTGACAAGTTGTACATACGACTTTGCCGTTAGCCAATTTCATATCTGAAGTTGGGTTGGCGGGATTACTATTAACCGGCGAAGCTGAATATTTAGTGGGTTTGCTTGAAGCAACGGCGTTGTAGTCCATGTTTACAGGATGTGAGCCGTATATGTGAGAGTTTGTGTTCCTGAGACGATGACAATCGAGACAGAGCTCATCGTTGTTCATGGACTGTCTGAGCAGGTGAGGAAGCGGTGATGGCGCGTGTATTCCATGGCAACGGTTACAACTCAAGCTACCGTTGTAGGAATTAATGGTATTCATGACGGGATTGACAGGTGGTAGAGCCCCTGCTGCCGGGTTATCGTCGGTTGCAGACCACTCGTGAGAACTGTGTGAATAACTGTCATTCTCGTTGCTTTCGATCGTCGTCCCAAATGGATTGGCCATATCTCCCACAAAGAACTGCTTGTTCGTGGTAGAAGCACTACCTACCTTGTGACATATCATACAGACATTATTATTAGCAGCATTGGTAATATCAGTACCAGTCGCATGACAGGCACCGCAACTCTGTTGGCCGAAATCATGCGAAGGTGGCAAGTATTGCGCCTGCGCTGTTATTGTCACAATTGTGACCAAGATCAGTGTCAGCAGAGCATTTTTAATTGGTCCATTCATGTTTACGCTCCTGAAAGCATTTATATACGTAGTTTCTGATTACCGTGTCCGAGGTTACCAGGTAAAAGTGCTATCAACTGCTTTTTTGCGAATAAGGATAGCATCCGACAAATCTATGACGCCGTTTGGATTAGCAAACCCATTCAGAAGTGGTCCGATATCGCCTTGCAGTAGCTGTTCTTGTGTAGGCACCTTGCGCCCGTAAGCAAAATCCAGCGCCAGTTGCACATCTACCGTGTTGACAATAGCATCAGCATTTAAGTCGCCGGAGGGTTTGGTATAGGAAGAACTCAGACCCGTAATCACACTTATATTGCCTGCGGCATCAGTTGCTTTAATCTGGAGTGTATCCCTGCTGTAACTTGCCGAAGACAGATTGGCAGTCCACTGGCCAGCAGTAACGACTACGGGGAAGGATGTAGCCCCATCTTTAACAGTGATACTGGCTTGGCTTTCAACTGTACCGCTTATGGTCTTGGGATAACCGGCATATGTTGAACCAAGAGTAAGAGCAGGCGGCGTTATGTCATAGTTGATATTGCGTACCTGGGTAACAGGGGGATTATTAGCTGAATCAGTCGCAGTCACCTTGATGGTGTTAGGACCTGCGGCAAGATAAGCACCCGGGTATAAGACAAAAGTTCCATTGGTCAAGGTCGGAGTCACCGGAGTTGAATTTACCATGGCGGTCAATGTCGGGTAGCCGCCTGCGTCAGCCGAAACCGTACCGGCTATTTCAATACTGGGATCATTGATGGAAATGTCCGCTGCAGGCGATGTAATTGCCAGACCAGGCACGGTTGTATCAAGGGTGACAGTACGCTTCAGACTGGCATCACCAGCACCGGCATTAGCACTAATCACTATGACGTTTTGGCCGTTCACCAGAGGCAGGCCCGTGACTGGCGCCGACCAATTGCCGGCGGCATCGTTAGTGACCCCGGCGACAACCACGCCGTTATTGGTGATGGTAACGACAGAATTGACAGGTGTTACCGTGCCGCTGACGGAGACAGTAGCTGAATTTGTAAAGGAATTATCGGCAGGGGTAGCAACACCTAAAGTCAACACAGGCCTGGTCGGTTGATAGTTGATCGTCCTGGTGTTGACGAAAGACGTATTACCCGCAAGGTCAGTGGCTTGAACAGTTATGGTATTGGCACCCTGCTGAAGAGTGACCGAAGCGCTGAAGGAGGCTGCGGGTAACGGTGTCGAATAAATGGTCGCAGCGCCACCATTTACAGAAACCGATACGGTAGAGGGATTTGCATCCTGCACGTATCCCGAAATATTCTGAGTCATCGTGCCACTGCTGTAGCTGTTATCGGGAAGAGCGGATATATTCAGAGAAGGTGAAGTCGTATCACTGATAATCGTCACACTAGCAGAAGCAGTAATGCTACCGGGTTTACTTGCCGTTACCGTGAAATTGTTGGCGGCGTTATTGGAAAGGGTTACCGTTCCAGTCCACGATGTCCCTGTCACAACAGCCGTGCTTGCAATTCCCGTAGTATTATTTGTTATATTTACCGTGCAATCGGCGTCCACGGTGCCGGACAACGTCGTAGAAAGACCATTGACCACTTTACCAGTGGCCGTTGTTACGGTAAGTGACGGAGCATTGAGGGTATACAGAACATTTATCTCTTTGGACAACTCCTTGCCCGTTACATCGGTGGCCAGGACAGTAATCTTATTGACACCCAACGCCAAACCGGTGATGGTAGCGTTCCAAACCTGACCTACCGGCTCAACCAGACCTGCAATGGCACCGGTATTTGTCGTTATCTTGATTTGAGAGCCAGGCTTAACCGTTCCACTAATTGCATAGTTCGAAGAATTCGTGTTCAGTGGAGATGCATTAATATTGAGATAGATCGGGTTATTGTCAGAGGGGGTCATACCGCCGTCAATACCGATAATCTGAATACTGCTGTTGGCCGAAGGGACCAGAAGCCTGCTATAAACAGGATCAAATGCAGCATCCGATGGAAGCAGGAATTGCCAATCCTGAACCCCATTCAGCATACCGTAGATATAGGAGCCGGCAGAGATTGCGCCAGCTCCAACGAGAGACAGATATTTACCATTCACCCCATCCAGAGGATCGATGACCTGAATTCCGCTTTTCCAGGTATCAACCACATACATCCTTTTCAACTTTCCAGCTTTATCATATTCAAAGCTGACGCCTTGGGGAGCAACAAAATCCAAAGGCTGATCACGTAAGGTACCAAGGCCAATAGTTTTCACATTGGTTAGATAAGTTGGGTTAGAAGGATTAACATCGAAAAGCTGAACCCTGCCGTTCATAGAGTCTGCAACAGCAAGTCGATTGAGGTCTTTGTCGTATGCAAGGCCAGCTGGAAACTGAAAAAAGCCGACCGTTTTACCCAGGCCGCCAAACGAGCGCACATACACACCGGAAGCAGCAAAGACGTGAACCTGATGCTTTGCAGCATCAGCAACGTATGTGGAGCCAAGACTATCGACAGCGACACCAGTCGCTTTAGTGACGACCCCTTCTCCTATTCGCCTGACCTCGGCGCCGGTACCGGGATTGACAACGGAAACATAGTTACCGCAGGTAACCAGCAGATCACTACCCGCGAAGGCAATACCAAGCGGAATACCAGTTGTTTTTATGGTCTGCACCAGATGGCCATAAAGATTGTACTTCAAAACTGCCCCGGCCCTAGGGTCAGTGACATAGTAATTGTTGCCGGAAGATTCGACAAGGATCCTCGCAGGCGTCATCATCCCATCCCTGACAGGGGGCATGGCCTTGGCCACAGGGGCCACCGCTGCCGCCAAAGAAATTGTTCCCGGCAGTGAAATGACTGCGACAAGCAGCGAGACGACAAGCAATGTTGTAAGGTTGCGCTTTGCGTGAATCATCTGAAAGCCTCCGTAATTATTGGAGATATTCTAATATAAATTAAGAATCTGGTCTGATTGCAGGGTTACTAGGCTGCTATTAATGCAACTTCGATGCCCGCACCACCGACTATTTTATCTTCCGATTAAATAGTCGGTGGTGCAGACATAACCCTTGATAGGCTTAAAGAAAAATATCTTGAGGATTTAGATAGTTATGTGTGGGGCTTTTCTTGTGAAGCAAAGCCCCATTGGGGAGGGAACAAAAACTGAAATTCCATGTAAAGAGGCATTATTATTATGTTTGTCACAATTCACGAAAATGGACAGGATCGAGAATTTTATTTTAAAAAACCAAATTTCTTCATGCGGTACCTGAAAGCATCTATGCCCAGGTTAAGTTTTTTGGCGGCCTTTGATTGATTCCAATCGGTTATCTCCAGCGATTGCCTTATGAGCTCTTTTTCTACCTCTTCGATATCAACCCCTTCGGGTGGCAGTTTGAACGTAGAAACCGGCACTGTGGATGCGGAACTTTTCGCAATTATCTCAAGCGGCAGATTTTCGATAAGCAGGGTGTCCTCGGTCCCAAGGATGATAGCCCGTTCAATAACGTTTTTAAGTTCTCTGATGTTGCCTGGCCAGCTGTAATCAAGGAGCATCTTTTCAGCCATGCTTGAAATGGATTTTACCGACTTGTTGAATTCCCTGCCGAAGGATTCCATGAAGAAATTGGCAAGCTGGATGATATCGTCCCTCCTCTCCCTTAAAGCAGGAAGGAAAATCGGGATCACCTGCAACCGGTAGTAGAGGTCGTTGCGGAAAGACTTCTCTTCGATGGCCTTGAGTAGCTCCTTGTTGGTCGCTGAAATAATCCGCACATCGACAGATATAACCTTGGCGCCACCGATGCGCCTGAAGGTTCTGTCCTCAAGGAACCTGAGGAGCTTTGCCTGCATCCCCATCTCCATATCACCGATCTCGTCGAGAAATACGGTCCCTCCATCGGCGAGTTCAAACAGCCCCTTTTTTGCGGTTTTGGCATCGGTAAAGGCCCCCTTTTCATGGCCAAAAAGCTCACTCTCCAGAAGGGTTGCCGGGACGGCCGCACAATTTATAGCGACAAAGGGTTTTTCTGCACGGCTGGACTGATAATGGATCCATTTTGCGACCAGCTCCTTGCCGGTACCCGATTCGCCCTGAATGAGAACGGTGGATGCTTCACTCTTGGCAACCTTGCCCATCATGTCCAAAACATTTTTCATATGCTTGCTGGTACCGATAATTTTGGGGGGACCCAGCTTTTTGTGCTCACTTCTCAACTGAACCACTTCGCGACGCAGATCGGAAGTTTCCAGCGCCTTCTTTATGACAATGGAGAGCTCATCCAGGTTAAAGGGCTTGTTGATATAGTCGTAGGCCCCCATGCGCATGGTGTTTACGGCTGTTTCCAGACCGCCATGGGCCGTGAGCATTATGACTACTATTTCGTCATCGAATTCCTTGACCTTTTCCAGAACCTCAAGTCCGCCAATGCCGGGCAGTTGAATATCAAGCAGTACCAGCTCAGGTTGCTCCTCGCGCACCAGACGAAGAGCATCTTCACCATTGCCGGCGGTAAAGACTTCATAACCCTGCTTTTTCAGATTCTGTTCCAGTGACCAACGGATCAAGTGCTCATCATCAACCACCAGTATTCTTGTCTTTCTCAAGGCAATTCCCCTTTTCCAGAAGTAGTAAAAAAGTAGCGACTGGATCTAATTGTATGGCTATATTGCTGCAGCGGTCTCCAAAGCCTGATTTTCAGGAAATTGCAGGCTGAGGGCCGGTAAACTTACGATGAATTCGGTTCCTTTGCCATCCTCGCTGGAAACGGTCAAGGTCCCGTTGTGCTGCGACACGAGCTTATGGCAGATGGCCAGACCAAGGCCGGTCCCCTGTGCCTTTGTCGTAAAAAACGGGGTGAATATCTTTTCCAGGATCTGGGCAGGAATTCCCTGCCCGGTATCCTTGACCATGATAAGAACCCAGTCCTGCTCTTTTTTCTCGAATGCACTTCTTATGGTCAGTGTTCCGCCGTCATGCATTGCCTGCATGGCATTGAGAAACAGGTTGAGCAAAACCTGCTGGATCTGTTTCGGGTCCACATACACCGGCGGCAGATCTTCCTGAAGTTCCAGCTTTTTCTCGATATTTTTGCTTCCCCGGTGCTGGGAAGCGAATTTAAGGGTTTTCCGTATGGTTGAATTTATATCGGTAAAGGCGGGCTCGGGTTGCGCCGGCTTGCCGAAAAACAGCAGGTCATTAACCGTCTTGTCGAGCCTCTTGATCTGCTCCAGTACTTCATCGACAATGGTGGTGCGTGAGTCAGAGGGGGCGAAGTCCTCTTTTATTATGGTTATGGCTGCTGCAATGCCGGTCAGAGGGTTTTTTATCTCGTGGGCAATGCCTGCCGCCATTTCGCCAACGGAAGCCAGCCGGTCCGCCCTCTCCATCTGCTGGAAATGATATTGATCCAGCTCCTGCTTGGCAGTATCGAGCCGATCCACCATGGAATCGAAACTGACTATGAGACGGCCGATCTCATCCTTGCCATCGGGCTTCATCCGCACCGACAGATCACCCTGCTCGACCCTGGACATGTTTTCAGCCAGCCGATGGAGAGGCTTCTTGACGAATTTAACCATGACCATGGAGATGGCAAGGGAGAGGAAGGATATGATGGCAATGGTGGAGAAGACAAAGAGCTTGGAAGCATCCACGATCCGCCTCCGGGTCTCGACCAGCGAATAATTCACATTAAGCAGGCCGATGATCCGGCTCTTGTGGCCATGGCAGACGTGGCACGGTTCATCGTTATAGATAGGCTTCAGCATACCCAGGACTTCCCCGTGCCCCTCCAGGTAAAAAACACCTTCTTTCCTGTTGTTGATGAACAGTTGGTAATCCCGGTCATCAACGGGCTTGCCGACTTCATTGGGTTGGGAGGATTTGAGGACAACGCCGTGGGGATGAAATATGCGGACGGAGAGCAGTTTCTGGTTCTGCCCTACCAGTTCAAGGATGGTCTGCACATCTTCCGTGTTGCCGATGCGCATGGAATTGTAGGTACTGCGCTCGATGGTGTTGAGCAGAAGCTCGCTGCTTTCCCGTGCGGCGTCGATCAGCTGCATCTGCTCCCTTCTCAGGGTAACGAAGGCAAAGGTGCTGATGCCGAAGACGAGCAGCAGGATAGAGATTACTATTACCCGTGTGGTGAGGCTCTTAAAGATCAATCAGACTCCTGTGAAGCAATGGCAGGAAGGTTCATTAAGGTCCTGGTGATGTTTTTACCGGTGATGTGGAGGTCTGTAAGCCGCTGATAGTAGTTGTTGCAGCCTTTTTAGGCGGCGTGACATCCCACCGGAATTCCCATTCACTGTATTTCTTTTTCCCTTCGAACTGGGTGTAATCTGCAGGAAAATTAGCCTGCTTGATGGGTTCCTTATCACTGGAACTGGCAACGCCTAATATTCCTCTGTTAGGATCTCTTATAATGTTCCACTCTTTGCCAGTAACCGGGTCCCGATAGAGCTTGCGCAGATAATGAACTCCAGGCCTACGAGCAAGATCATTCAATAAAAGATCCATATTATTTAATGGCTGGTTTTTTGCTATTGCCCCCGGAGTTACGCCAGCGGAGCAGGGCGTTTCGGTACTGGGTCCCCACCCACAAAAGCTCCGCTTCCTTTTCCCGGTCCATGATCATCTTCCACGACTGCCCCGCCACCCCCAGCATTATGCCCATGATGATTACGATCATCAGGGCGGCAAGGTAGGTGAATCCGGCAGAAGATTTGAGCGGGTGCAGGAACATTATTTCCTCGCGAGAACTTCCTTTGCAGCTTCTACGAGATCTTCAGGCATCAGGCCGAAGTATTTGAGCAGTTCTTCCGCCTTGCCGGAGGTGCCGAAACGGTCGTTTATGCCGACCCTTTTCACCGGTGTCGGGCAGGTCTCCGCCAGCAGTTCGGCAACGGCTCCCCCCAGTCCGCCGATGATGGAATGCTCTTCGGCGGTCACAATGGCGCCGGTTTCCCGGGCGGCCTTGATAACGATCTCCTGGTCCAAGGGCTTGATAGTGCCGATGTGAACGACACGAGCAGAAATGCCCTCTTTTTTCAGCTGTTCGGCAGCGGCCAGCGCCTGGGCAGTCATGAGGCCGGTAGTGATGAAGGTCATGTCGCTACCCGCGGCAAGTTCACTCCCTTTACCGATCTGGAAAACATGATCTTCAGGGAAAACGGTCGGTACCTTGTTACGGCCAAGCCTTATATAGAACGGCCCCTTGGCAGCGGCTGCCGCCCTGATTGCGCCCTTGGTTTCTACACCATCTGCAGGTACCACCACCGTCATATTGGGAATGGCACGCATGATGGCGATGTCCTCGATGGACTGGTGGGATCCGCCGTCCTCACCCACCGTGACGCCGCCGTGGGTGGCAACGACCTTTACATTGGCCTTCGGATAGGCGGCTGACTGGCGGATCTGTTCCCAACCGCGACCGGCAGCAAAGATGGCAAAGGTGGAAAGAAAGGGCACCTTGCCCACTGCCGCCAGGCCTGCTGCCGTTCCGACCATGTTCGCTTCGGCAATGCCATATTGAAGAATCGCTCCGGAAACTTCTTGGCAAACACCCCGGTTTTTGTCGAACCGGAAAGATCCGCATCCAAAGCAACTATATCTTTATTATCCTCGCCCAGTTCCGCAAGAGCCTCACCATATGCATCCCTGGTGGCAATCATCTTACTCATATATAAAATCCTCTCATCTGTTTTTATGATCTAATCTTTATTCGCAGAAGCTGCCAAGACATTCCAGCGCCCCGCGGCAGTTCTTCGTCACTGGGAGGAACGCCGTGGTAGGAGGCCTTGTTCTCGAAGAAGGACACCCCTTTGCCTTTTACCGTGCGGGCAACGATTACCGTCGGCTGTCCCTTGACCGTTTCGGCAGTATCGAGGGCCGCCATGATGGCTCCCATGTCATGGCCGTCGATATCCAGCACATGCCAGCCGAATGCCCGGAACTTGTCGGTGATCGGGGCAACGTTCATGACCCGGCTCACCTCGCCGTCGATCTGCAGGTTGTTGGCGTCGACCATGGCACAGAGGTTGTCCAGCTTGTAATGGGCCGCAGCCATTGCCGCTTCCCACACCTGCCCCTCCTGCAACTCCCCGTCGCCGAGGATGGCATAGACCCTGTTGTCCTTGCCATCGGCTTTAAGGCCAAGGGCCATGCCGTTAGCCATTGACAAGCCCTGTCCGAGGGAACCGGTGCACACGTCCACACCTGGAGTCCCCTTGCTGTCCGGATGACCCTGCAGGTGGCTGCCAAGGCGGCGCAGCGTCATCATGTCCTCTTTCGGGAAATACCCCGCTTCGGAGAGCGCCGCATAGAGGGCAGGAGCTGCATGCCCCTTGCTGAGGACGAAACGATCCCTCCCCTGCCAGGTGGGCTCGGCGGGATTGTGACGCATCTTGTAAAAATAAAGGGCTGTGACCATGTCGATGGCTGACAGGGATCCGCCGGTGTGGCCGGATTGGGATTTGTGCAGTGCCTTGACGATGGAAATGCGGAGTTGCCTGGCCTGTTCTTCCAGTTGTGTTTTTCGATCGTTCACGTAAAGCTCTTCCTTTCAGGTGATTGGCTAGTCATCGTCGGTAATGAGATAATCAAGGATGATTTCATCAAGACTTTGTGTGCCAGCTCCATTGGCAGCCGGTTTTTTTTCAGGCACCGGGGCAGGAGCGGCATTATCAGGAGATTTATTGAAGATGCGCTGGTCGAACTCGGCCGACTTGAGCCGGCGCATCATGTCCTTGTGCTGCTCCTTCATCAGGTCTTCAACCACCTGTTCCAGGTTGTCCACCTTGATGATATCTGCGTAGCTGGTCTTGATTGAGGCGAGAATAGTGCCGCCCCGGTAAAGGAGGGTAATGATGTGGGGGTTGGCTATGCCGCTGTCCTCGGTCTGGACATGGAATATCTCCCCCTTGTACTTGATGTTGTGGTTGAAGCCGCCTACCATTTTTCGCTCTCCGCCAAATGACGTACAAGTTGTCAAACTACCACACGCAACAGAGAGTTGCAACAAGTAAAAAACAGCGTTTATCTCAATGGTTTATCGTTCAGGAAAGCCTCTCAGCTCCCCTTGATTTTCCCAATTATCGCCTTGATCTTTGACACGGCCTCCATGGCATCCTTGGCATAAATATCCGCCCCGATTTCAGTGGCGTAATCCTGGGTCAGGACAGCCCCTCCCACCATGGTGAAGGTTTTCACTCCCGCCGCCCGCAACTGCTGCACAACAGTCTCCATCTCGGACATGGTCGTGGTCATCAGGCGGAAAGGCCGACCGCATCCACATCATGGGCCTTGGCTTCGGCGACAATGCGGGCAGCAGGAACATTCTTGCCCAGATCTATGACTTCAAAACCGTGGTTTTCAAGGAGGGTGCAGACAATGTTCTTGCCGATGTCATGGATATCCCCTTCCACGGTAGCCATGAGTATCCTGCCCAGGCTCTCCAGCTTCATCCCCTGCATTTCCTGCTTCAACCGGGAAAAAGCGGTCTTCATGGTCTCCGCAGAGAGCATTACCTGGGGAAGAAAGACAATGTTCTTCTCAAAACGGCGCCCCACCTCCTCCAACCCCGGCAACAAGCCATTGTTGCTGATCTCCAGCGGGCTTAAACCCTGGGAGAGGGCAGCCTCCACGTGGTCGACGATGTTTTCCACATCGCCGTCAATGACCGCCTTGGCCAGAATACCTCGAATGTCCTGGGGGGCGGCCTCGACCTGCCCGGCGCTTGCCGCAACTGCTCCTTTATAGGCATCGATATAGGTGGCAGCATTGGCATCCCTGTTGAGAAGGACCATTACCGAACGCCAGACGTCCATCATCGCCTGTTCCTTCGGGTTGATGATAGCGGCATCGAGACCGGCCTCCATGGCCATGGCGAAAAAGGCCGAGGAGATCAGGGGCCGGCACGGCAGACCGAAGGAGATGTTGCTCACGCCGAGCACCGTATTGAGCCCGAGTTGTCCCTTGACCCGGCGGATGGCTGCAAGGGTCTCCAAGGCCCGTTTCTGCTCGGCGCTGACAGCCAGCGTCAGACAGTCGATGATAACATCGTTTCTCCTGATCCCCAGTGAAATTGCTCTGTCGGCTATCTTTGCTGCAATGGCGGTCCGGGCTTCGGCAGTTTCGGGAATACCGTTCTCATCGAGGGTGAGACCGATAACAGCCGCACCATATTTTTTCGCCAGCGGCAGGATGCGCCCCAGGCTCTTCTCTTCGCCATTGACGGAATTTATCAGCACCTTGCCGTCGGCGGACTTGAGGCCCCGCTCCAGCGCTTCCGGATTGGAGGAGTCAAGGACCAGGGGAACGGAGGCAGCCCCTGCGGCGCAGAAAACGGCCTGTTCCATGGCCGCCGGTTCGTCGATACCAGGCGCGCCAACATTGACATCAAGCAGTGTCGCCCCGGCAATCACCTGCTCCATGGCCTCGCGGCGGATGTAAGAAACCTTCCCCTCCCGCAACTCGGCAGCAAACCCTTTCTTGCCGGTGGGATTGATCCGCTCGCCGATGATGGCGACTGGCCGGCCGTTGCCGAGGGCAGTATGGCCGCCGCGGCTGGAAAGCCAGGTAGTTCCCCCTGAGGAAGCAATGTCCGGCAGAGCCTGATTCTTTCCCGCCAGAGCATCCTTCATGGCACCGATGTGGGCAGGAGTTGTACCGCAGCAGCCACCGATGATCCGCACCCCCAACCCAAGCATCCGATCATGGTAGCTGTCATTTCGTCGGGCGTGGCCGGGAAAATGGTCTTTCCTTCCTTCAGCACCGGCAGCCCGGCATTGGCCTGGGAAATAAGGGGCAGGGTTGAGACGCGGCGCATGGCGGAAAGGATTTCATAGATGCCCTCAACGCCCAAGCCGCAATTGGAGCCGATGATGTCTGCGCCTACCGCCTCCAGGGTTATGGCGGCAGCCTCGGGGGGCGTACCGAGCACTGTCCGGCCTTTGTCATCGAAGGTGAGCATGGCGATGATGGGAATCTCCGCAGAAACCTCCCGGATGGCAATGATCGCAGCACGGATCTCCTTGATGTCCAGGAAAGTCTCCAGGGTGATGAGATCGGCGCCGGCTCTCACCAGGGCCTCAGCCTGCTCGCGGAATTGGGCGGCCATCCGGTCGAAGGTCAGATCACCCACCGGTTCGACAAACTTGCCGGTAGGCCCCATGGAGCAGCTACATATGCCCGGTCCCCGGCAACTTGGCGGGCAATTTCCACCCCCCTGGCATTGATTTCTGCCAGTTTGCCCTCAAGCCCGTAATGGGAGAGCTTTTCCCTGCTGCCACCGAAAGTATTGGTGACGATGATGTCGGCGCCGGCATCAAGATATTCCTGGTGGACCCCTGCCACCACCTCCGGCAAGGTAAGATTCAGCTCTTCAGGCGATTGCCCGGCCTTGAGCCCCCGCTGCTGGAGCATGGTCCCCATGGCTCCGTCCAGCACCAGCACCCGGTCTTTTATGGACTGCAAGAAAGGCTGTTTCATTGATATACCCTCGCGAATGTAATGTAATTGCATAAGCCGTCAGCGATCATGGTACCGGTCCGGCCCCATCCTGTTTCTTTTCCAGGCTGAAATCGGGGGAAAGGGATTGGCGCAGGTCCAGGTGCCCCTTGGCAGTTTCCACCTGCTGGCCGTCCTTGAGAAAGAGCACTTTTTTCACCTGCGGGAAATTGACGGCAATGGTGTCGATGACGGCATAAATGGCCGTCATCTCGCTGAGCTGCCGGCGGCAGATCGTCGTAAAATTCCCTGCCGAAATCCACGGTCACCTGGTCTCCCCGTACTTCAACCTTGCGCACCTGGGTACTGTCCGGCAAAACCGGTCCATGGTCTCCCACAGGGCCGCTGATCAGCTCACCGACAACAGCTCCATGGACTCGGCAGGATCGGAGCCTGCCTCTATTTCGCGCCCTTCCCGCACCAAGCCGTCCCCACTTTCATCGGCAAAGAACAGCGTTACCAGGATAGTTCCGGCTTGTTCCGCCGGAGGGGGCACCTGAGGTCTTGTGCTGATGTGATATTTTTTCGCCACCAGAGCGCCGACAATTGCCGCAAAAACCAGGAAGGCGATGATAATGAACCTCATCCCTTTACGGGGCTGTCTGTTTGTCTTCACCGGCCGGCTCCTCTTCATGGGCTTCATCGTCCAGGTTCACTTGATATACATCGCCAAGGCGTTCGCCGAGAAAGCGGCTGCCAACGCGGATGAATCCGGCCGGAACATCGGTAACAAAGAAATGGTGGTTGCCCTTTTCAGAAGTAGGACGCAGCAGCGACTTTTTGCCCAGTATCTCAGCCACGGTAAAGGCGGTTTCCTCGGCAGAATCCACAAGTGTGACCCCATCGCCCATGACCTCGGCAATGATCCCCTTGAGAATGGGATAATGGGTGCAGCCAAGGACCAGGGTGTCGACAGCCTCTTCTTTAAGCCCCTTGAGATAGGTTTGTGCGGTCAGCCGGGCAACTTCGTTATCGATCCACCCTTCTTCAGCCAGCGGCACGAACAGCGGACAGGCCCTGGTCACCACCTCTATCCCGGGATTGATACGCTTGATCGCCTTGGCATAGGCGCTGCTTTTGATAGTTCCTGCCGTACCGATAACCCCTACCTTGCCGCTGCGGGTAACGGCAGCGGCACGCCGGGCGCCAGGCTCTATCACCCGACGATGGGAATGGAAAACTCTTTTTTCAATGCGGCCAGGGATACGGCAGAAGCGGTATTGCAAGCAACGACCAGCATTTTGATATCGCGACTGACAAGAAAAGAAGTGATCTGGCGCGAGTAACGGACAACGGTCTCCGGGGATTTGGTCCCATAGGGGACGCGGGCCGTATCACCGAGATAAATGGTGTCTTCCTGGGGTAGGACCTTCATGATTTCTTTGAGGACCGTCAATCCTCCTACACCCGAATCAAATATGCCGATAGCTTTCCAAGCCACTTTTTCTCCCGAAACCGCCGTTATCATGAATGAAAACGTTTAATAGTATTTTAGCCATGCACCCATTGTCAAGGCATTTGCTTTACTTTATGAATACAATAAATCTTTAATTTTCCAAGAAAATCTGTTATGTATTCCGGGTAATCTGTCACCATTGGAGACCCTATGGAAAAACAGGAACTGCTCAACAAGACGGTGGAAACCCTCTCTCCCTTCGAAACCGGCAATATCGTTCACTTCATTCAGAACTTGACCATGAAAAGTGCCATGGAGAATCCCTGGATCATCGGCTTCTTCCTGGTGCTTGCCTTTTATGCAGTGATCAAGCGTTCCAAATTCGTCCTCGCCTCCCTCTTTGCCGCCATCTCCATCATGCTCCTGGTCCGCTTCACCCTCCCTGCCGACAGCGGCAACGAGCTCACCCTCAGCTCCACGCTCCCCTTCGCCTTCGGTGGGCTGGCCATCGGCGGAGCACTCATTTACTTCATTTTCATCAAGACGGAGTAGCCTGTCCTTGTCCCGAGTCGGTTTTACCACAACCATACCCGTAGAAATCCTGATAGCTGCAGGAAAAATCCCGGTAGACCTCAACAATATCTTCATTACCAGCGACAGAAGCGGCCAGCTCATTGAAGAGGCCGAAGTTGCCGGTTTCCCGCGCAATGTCTGCGGCTGGATCAAAGGAATTTACGCCACCGTCCTGGAAAGCGGCATCGGCGAAATGATTGCCGTCACCGAAGGAGACTGCAGCTACACCAAAGCCCTCATGGAGGTCCTCTCCATGGCCGGCATCAGGGTCGTCCCCTTTGCCTATCCCATCGACCGGAACCCGCAAAGCCTCAAGGCAGAGATGGAAAAGCTGATGGATCACTTCGGTGTGGGGTGGCCTGAGGTCAATTCGGCAAAAGAGCGTCTCGATGCCATCCGGCGGAAGGTCAGAGAGATAGATCGTCTCACCTGGCAGGAAAACAAGGTTACCGGCGAGGAAAATCACTATTTCCAGGTCTGCACTTCCGATTTCAACAGTGACCCCGAAGCCTTCGAGAAGGCAGTGGACGCCTTTCTTGGGGAGGCAGCAGCCCGACGAAGTTTCGGCAGACAGATTAGACTCGCCTACCTGGGGGTGCCGCCGATCCTCAGCGAGCTTTACCCTTTTCTGGAAACGCTTGGCGCCAGGGTTGTGCTTAATGAAACACAGCGCCAATTCGCCATGCCCTATGAGACCACGGACATTGTAGAGCAGTACCTTCGTTATACCTATCCCTACGACATTTTTCACCGCATTGCCGACATCCAGCTGGAAATCGCCCAACGGCAGGTGGACGGCGTCATCCATTATGTCCAGTCCTTCTGCTTCCGCCAGATAGAGGACATGGTCATCCGCAAGAAGCTGTCCTTGCCCATCCTCACCCTTGAAGGGGACAAGCCGGCGCGGCTGGATGCCCGGACCAGGATCAGGCTGGAAGCTTCGTCGAGATGCTTGCCGACAAACAGGCAATGGCGGAGGATTGATGGCTGAATATATCAGCAGAATCGGCATCGACCTGGGAAGCAGAAAGGCCAAATTCGCCCTGCTCGTCGACGGCGTTGTATCCAGGCTGGCGGACCGGGATACCGTCACCTTCTACAAACGCTTCGGCAGGCTCGAAGGAGAAGAGCTCCTCCTCGACCTGAAAGCCAGTGAACTTTTCTCGCCAGAAGAACTGGCGACGCAGCGGTGACCGTTACCGGTTATGGCCGCAACACCTTGTCCATGAGGGGCGCCAAGGTCATTTCGGAGATCCGTGCCCATGTTGCCGGCGCCCTGAAGCAGACCGGGCTGAAAAACTTCACCATGCTCGACATGGGAGGGCAGGACACCAAGGTCGCCCTGGTCACCGGGGGCAAATTGGCCGATTTCGTCATGAACGACAAGTGTGCCGCCAGCAGCGGCCGTTATCTGGAAAATATGGCCGCCATTCTGGAGGTGAGCCTCGACGAGCTTTCATCCCACTGGGAAGAGCCGGTACCGCTGGATGCAACCTGCGGCATATTCGGCGAGTCGGAACTGATCGGCCAGATCCTGCGCGGCTTTCCCGTGGAGCGGCTCTGCGCCGGGATCAACCAGACCCTGGTGAAAAGGGTCATCCCCATGCTGAAGCGATTTCCTGCAGAACACCTGGTCCTGACGGGGGGCGTCGCCCTGAACACAGCTCTTGTGAAACTGCTGGAGAAGGAGATTGGAAGTACCGTCATCGTCCCGCCCCATCCCCAGCATAACGGCGCCATCGGTTGTGCCGCCATAGAAAAATGAAAAACGGAGACCCACATGAAAATTGGCAAAAAAGACTGGTTGTTCATCGGCCTGATCGGTATCGTCGCCATCATCTTCATCGCCATTTCCGGTGAAGAAAAAACGAAGAGAGTTCCCCTGAATGACACACACAAGCCGTTTTATGAGATCGTAGCCAAGACCGGCAGCAAGATGGAGGCCGACAAGGGTTGCCCGGCCTGCCACAACGAGCAGGGAGGAATCCCCTTTCCGCCAAAGCATCCGGTGAAGCCGAAGGACGGCCCCATGCGCTGCCTGTTTTGCCACAAACTGCAAAAAGCCGGAAAATGACCACCCTCAATCTGACCGGGGAGCTGGAGCGGCTGGTCGGCGACATCGTCCGACGGATGCCGGAATTCAGCCACATCGACCCGCAACAGCTCCTCGTCTGCATCTCGACCACCCGCAATGGCGGCATCCACGGCACCTATGCCAAGATCCACCCCTTACGCTTCGAGGGGGGCGCCAGGACCACCACCGCCAGGCGCGGCCGGCGCACCTTCACCTGCACCATGCCTGAGGTGGAGCATGGCGGCGCCCAGATTCTCTACCTCATCTACTTCCTCGTCCCGCGCTTTCTCAACCTGCCCCTGCGGGAAAAGCTGATCACCGTCTTCCACGAGCTCTACCACGTCTCGCCGCTTTTCAATGGCGACCTCCGCCGCTTTCCCGGCAGAAACTACGCCCACGGCAGCTCCACCAGAAAATACAACGCCCTGATGGCAGCGCTGGTCGATACCTATCTTGACCGGCTGGAGGGAAAGCAGCACCTGGCATTTTTGGAAGGTACCCTGGAGGATCTCCGCCTGCGCCATTCTGCCGTGGTCGGACGTAAATTTGCCGCACCCCGCATGAAAGTCGAACCTGCCTGACCGGCATTAATCATGCCTCCTGCTGCGAACCCTGCTAAACCTTTACCAACCTGATCTTCGTATCATAAAACGACACGCTCCCCCCAACCTTGTCGATCATGCAGGTGTTCTTCAGATGGGGATCAAGCCACATGGCGGCGTTGGCATTGACACCCCCGGCCCGGCGGGGATCCCCCTTGATGAGTATGCCGTCAATTACCATGTCGGTGGCTCCGCTTGCCCAGAGACCGTGACCGTGGGTAAAGGTAACAACCCCTGGGCGGATGGTCTCGGTCAGCTGCACCCGCCCGATTATCGGTTTTTTCACGCCGTTGCCCAGATCCCACTCCCCGCTCGGGTTGGTGGCAGAGACCACCTTGACCTTCTGGCCCTGTTTCAATCCCAGTCTTTTGCCGTCGGCGGCATTGACCACAATGGCATTTTCCGGGAAGAGCCCGGTCAGATACTGGTTACTGGCCGTCCTGCTCTTGGTCATCCTGATGTCCTTCTGGGTGATAAGGTGGAGGTCATGGCCCTTAGAAATGGCCACCGGCGCTGTCCAGGGTGTCGGCCACCGGCTGGTACCCGGGCAGGCCATGGAAATGCCTGCCGGTAAAGGCATCCTTGACCAGCGCCGTCTTTTCCTGGTAAAGGTTGATGAGACGACCGTACCTGTTCGCTGCATAATCGCCGTCATAGGCAGATTCCTGGGTATCGAAGCGGCCACCCCGGTTGAGGATATGGATTGCCTTGCTCAACTGCACCGTATCCAGGTCTCCGGCCTGGTCGATCCTCAAAACGCTGGTGGGAAGGTGCCTGTGGCTCTCATAGAAAAGCCCCACTTCTTGCGAACCGGCATCGGCGACCGGGACACTGCGTCATAGGCCAGATTCGCCACCAGGCGCCAGTAGAACTGCTCCGGCGTTTTCAAGTCAAGGCCGGTGGCAAAGCCGTCCTTGCCGAAGCCGGGGAGCTCAAGCTTTTCCGCCAGGGCCAGCCAGAGGGTCTCGAAGGAGATGGGCTGTTCTTCACCGAATACCTTGACCACCTCATTGGGAGAGACGATCACCGGGTGCCTGACCGGCTGCACCTTTACCGGCATATTGGGTGAGAACCCTGGAATTCCCACCGTTCCAGGAAATGAAGATCCGGAAAAACATAGTCGGCATACATGCTGGTGCTGCCGATGGTAATGTCGCTGGCAAAGTAGAGTGGCACCCGCTCCAGATCGGTCAGGGCGGCAATGCCCGCATCTCCGGCGGGAAGGGCATAGGATGGGCTCCCCATGTAGGAGAACAGGACCTTGATCGGGTATGGATAGCGTCGGCGATGGAGGGAAGAATTTCCTGGTAGATGTCGGAAGAAAGGGGCCACCAGTTGCGTCTGGCCGGATAGCCGGCAAAGATGGTCGACTCTTCATAGGCCGTGCCATGGCGGATGACGGACAGGCCGAAGGGCTTGCCGGTTTTCGGCGACATTTTTTTCAAATTATAGGGCTGCCTGTCGTTGCTGCTGCCGTCATAGTTGAAGGCGGCAGGAGCAATCATGCCCCCTTTCCAGTCGAAATTGCCCATGAGCAGATTCAGGTTCATCAGGGCCGAAACGGCGTAGAAGCCATTGGTATGCTGGGCGACGCCGCGGTGAACCTCGACACAGGCTTTCTTGCCGTGGGAGGTGAACTCCCTTGCCACGGCCTCTATTATTCCCGGCTCGATGCCGCATATGGCCGCGTATTCCGCCAGCGTCCGTTCCCGTGACGCCTCAAGCATGAGTTGCAGGGAACTTTTCACCCTTACCGGGCCATGCTCCCCTTTGAGCACGGTATCGACGAATAGTTCTCCCCTGACCCGCAATCTGGTATCATTGGGATCGAAGGCAACCGGCTCCCCGTCCCGTATCGCCACCAGGAATTCAAATTCGAAGCTTCTGCCGTCCTTGTCCTTGCGCACCTCTTTCGGCTTCAATCCTATCTCCGAGGCGCGGAGAAAGGCGCCGGGCTCACCATTACCGTCAATTTTCACCAGCCAGGTGGCGTTGCTCCAGGTCGGTTCCTGATCCTTGGTCGCCCCCGCCGGTTTGCATTGGCCAGATAGGTGGCATCGAAGCGCTTGTTTTCCAGAATCCAGCGGGTCATCCCCATGGCAAAGGCGGCATCGGTCCCCGGCCTGATGGGCACCCAGCGCTGGGCCTTGGCCGCAAGCCTGGTGAAGCGCGGGTCGATGACCGTCATCTTCAGCTTTCCCGTCACCAGCCGTTCCGTCATCCGTGGCGTGCGGTTGGGGGGGCCGTAGTTGGCGTCGAACAGGTTGGCGCCCACAAAGAGTATATATTCCGCATGTTCCTGGTCCGCCTGCCAGTAGAATTTCTGCCCTCCCCTGAAGCCGTTGCCGGCGTACTGTTCGCTCATGGCTTTGCAGGCAAAGTAGAGGGACCCCTGGCAGACGGTGGTATGTCCATGGGTATTGACCGTCCCGAAGGCATCGGTGAAGCGCCGGGCGAAATCGCTCCGCCCCCCCTTGATCCGCCCCCAGAAATAGACAAACTGGTTGTTCTTCGGCCCGAAATCGGGATGGTCGGGATCGATGAGCAGATGCAGGTCTTTGGCGTGCCTGGCTTTAAACTCGGCAACGGTCATCCTCTTCTTGCAGATCTTCTCCACATCCCCGGCCATCGCCGCAAATGTCACAGGTCCTGCATGGCATGGAGTTCCTTGAGACCGGTAACCTGCCGCTTTTCTTCCCCCGGCACCTGGCTGAAGAGAAACCCGCCGTTGACAATCTCAGTGACAGCCTGGGCGAAGGGAATGGAAATCCATTTCCCCTCGCCCCGCCTGCCAGCCCGTTTCAGAACCTTGCGAATCCGGTAAGGGTCATATGCCCCCTGGTGGGCAGACTGACCTTTAGGGCAGATGGCGCCATCGGTCTTAGAGGTTTTATATGGCGACACCGACATGGGGAGATGGGGATGGAGGGTAAAAGGGTTGTAGGGATTGCCGTCGATCTTGACAACGACCCCCTCGATCATCTTCACCTTAAGGCCGCAGCCGGTGTTGCAGTTAAGGCAGGCGGTGTGGAGGGTGCGGTCCGCTCGCATCAGTTCATAGGCCTCCATTGCGGTCAATTCCGCGGCCTCGACCCGGGCAATGAGACCATGGATGAATTCCAGTTGCGATGCCGCCAGGGCGCTGCAGCCGATCAGGGCGCTGTTCCTGAGAAACTCGCGGCGGGTGATGCCGAAACCTTTTTGTCTCCTGTTCTCTTCACTCATGCATGTACCCCGGCTGAGATATTGATGATGCCCATGGCAACGCCACCAGAACCAAGTTTAAGATAGCAAAATAGCCGATAAAGACAACCAAAGACTTTTGCCTGCGCCCTGGCAGAACAAAATAGTGTTATTACCCACTCCAATATTGCAATTACGTCATCTGCCCAGTGACCCTGGCGGCCATGGAAATGGGCAAGTAGCTGCAGCATCGGCTATTTATCCGTAAACGTGAACTTTAATAAAAATGGTGCAATTATTGCTCATCAGCAGTATTGTTGAGCAGAAAACACGATTAGAATCAACTGTGAAATCGATATATTTCACTATCTGCACCATTTTATCCTCAGGAGGTTTTCATGTTGAAAAAGTTTTGTATCGTCCTTTCCGCCCTCTTCATTCTTCCCACCCTGGCCTTGGCAGATATCACCTACAGCGGCTCGTCCACCATCGGCACCGGCATACTGAAAGCCGGCGCAGCAGACGCCTTTGCAAACAAAACCGGTAAAAAGTTGGCCTCTATCGAAATTCCCGGTTCCGGTAAGGGGGTAAAGGCCCTGATCGAAGGCAAGGTCATGGTGGCCGGGGCATCCAGGCCCCTGAAGCCTGAGGAGAAGAAGGAAAAACTTTCTTCCACCACCATCGGTTATGATGCCGTTACCGTCTTTGTCCATAAGAACAACCCCATCAAAAACCTCAGCAAGGAGCAGCTCAAGGGCATTTTTACCGGCAAGATCAAAAACTGGAAGGAAGTCGGTGGGAAAAATGCGCCCATCGTTCCCAATACGGAGATTCTCGATGCAAGCGGGCCACCATCGAAATGTTCCAGGAGCACGTCCTGGATGGCGCCCCCCACGCCAAGTTCAAACAGATCGACCTTCCCCGCGATCAGATCATTGAAGTGGCAAAGGATGAAAATGGCGTCTGCAGCGTCAGCCTCGGCCTCTATGCCACCCTTCCAGGGGACATCAAGGGAAAGGTGAAGCCTATCTCCGTCAACAACACCGCCCCGGATGACAAGAACGTCCGTTCCGGCGCCTATCTCATCTCCAGGCCCCTTAACCTGGTGACTAAAGGCGTTGCAAAAGGCGAAGTCAAAGAGTTTATTTCCTTTATGCTCTCCAGCGAAGGTCAGACGATTGTCGGCAAAAATTTCGTCCCGGTCCGGAAGGTAAAATAACCAATTTCACCCCAGAAGCGCCGCATGCTATCTGTGCGGCGCTTTAATATTGCAAAAGGAGTCAAACCTTGAAACTGGGACAGAGGTTGAATTTCATCGGCCACATGAAAATAAAAACCAAGATGCTGTTTATCATGGCAGTTGTCTTTTTCGGTTTTGCCGTCTCCCTCGGCATGAGCTACTACACCATCAACCAGATAAAGGTTGGCAGCAGAATTTATACGGACATCAAGAACTCCAAAGACACCATAGAACAGATCGCCTTTCTCAAATCCGACCTTAACCGGGTAAGGGCCGAGTTGATCAGCCTGATCAGCGAGACCAATACCGATGAGCAGGAAAGTATTGTCGGCGATATCCAGCAAATCACCACCGAAATAAACGATCAGTTCGGCGCCATTATCAAAAAGCTGGATTCTGAAGAGAAAAAGCTAGCCGTTCAGGATGCGCAAATAACCTGGCAGGAATTTCTGGATACCATGCAGAATGAACAGATTCCTGCCGCTCGACAGGCCAACAGATCCATGGCCCTGGAACTTGCCCAGAATGTGCAGAAAATGCGCTATGACCGCTTTATCGAGCAGGTCGGCAGCACTGTAGACACACTGCGTATGGAGATCGAGGAACGTGAGGCCGTTACGGCAAAACTTATCAGACAAAAGATCATCATTGCCGGCAGTGTCAGCGCCGGGCTGTTCCTGGTAGTACTCCTGTCGATCACCTGGGTGGCCCGTTCCATTACCAGTCCACTGGTCAAGGGTGTCAACTTTGCCCAGTCGGTGGCAGAAGGCAACCTCTCCGAAACAGTTGCCGTCGATTCCAGTGATGAGATCGGTGAACTTTCCGCAGCGCTCAACAGGATGGTGGCAAGCCTGAGCCACATGGTAAAGAGGATCAGCGCCTCTGCTCGCGATCTGGCCACAGTGTCCAGCCACATCTACCAGGCATCCACCTCCGTATCGGAATCTGCAGACCTGCAGGCAAACGACATCGGAGAAACGTCCCTGGCAGTACAGGCCATCAATACCTCGGTGAAGGACGTGGCCCATGGCGTGGACAGCCTGTCCGTTTCAGCTTCCGAGACATCCTCTTCCATTCTGGAAATGGCAGCCAGCGTTGAAGAAGTTGCTGCAACATGGAATCTCTGGTCGAATCGGTGGTGGAAGTCAGCTCCTCCATCACCGAAATTGCCGCTGCCATAAAACAGATCAGTGAAAGTGCATCGGCCTTGATGGATACATCCGCGGCAACGGCCTCCTCCGTTTCCCAGATGGACTCCTCCATAAAGGAGATCGAAAGGAACTCACAGGAAACAGCTTCCATCGCCGCGGAAGTCTTGAAGGACGCAGAAACCGGCAAGGATTCTGTAGAGGCAACCATCGCCGGCATGGATCAGATCCGCTCCGCATCGCTTATTACAGCAGAAGTCATAACCGCCCTTTCGGAGAAAACAGAGAACATCGGGGCCATCATCAGGGTTATCGATGATGTGACTGAACAGACCAACCTGCTGGCCCTGAATGCCGCCATTATTGCCGCCCAGGCCGGTGAACACGGCAAGGGTTTCGCCGTTGTCGCCGATGAGATAAAGGAGCTTGCCGAAAGAACCAAGAGCTCTACGGGAGAGATAACCACGTTGATCAAGGGTGTGCAACTGGAGACCGAAAAGGCGGTAAGTGCAATAGGCTCTGCAGAAAAGTACATCCAGGAAGGTGCACATCTCTCCAGACTATCCGGGGAGGCCCTGGAAAAGATTGTCAGCGGCGTCAAACAGTCCACCGACCGCATGCGTGCCATCGCCCGCACAGCCGTGGAACAGGCCGGGGGCAGCCGCGTCATCAATGAAGCAATGGAAAATGTTTCTTCCATGGTCCAGCAGATCGGCAGCGCAACCAAGGAACAGGCCAAGGTCAGCGATTTCATCGTCGCAACGGTGGAACGCATGACCGGTTTCGCCAACCAGGTCCGTTCGTCCACCAGGGAGCAGGCAAGAGCCAGCAGCAGCATCGCCAAATCCACTGAAAGCATGACGGAGATGATCAGCAGCATCAAATCCGCCTGCGACGTCCAGACCGAGTCCAGTGCCAAAATAGTTCAGGCTGTGGCAAAAATAGAAAAGTCGACCGGGAAGAACCTTGAAGCGACCCAGATCCTCAACACCGCTGTCTCCAGCCTCTCAGACCAGACCGATATCCTGCAAAAAGAGATGAATGTCTTTAAAATGGAAGATGAGACTGACATTGCAGAAAATATAGAGGACATTGGCGACGAAACGGTGGTGCTCACCGAAAGGGCCTGAGCAAAAAAGGGCTGCGTTGTCCGCAGCCCTTTTTCCTGCCTTTCCGGCATTTTCACCTTAAACCTTGAACCAGGCAGCCATGTTATTCAAGTCTTCAGCAAGGCGGTTTAGTTCTTCGGCGGAGCGGGTAATGTCGTTGGTTGACGTCTCCGCTGCGCGGGTTATGGATGCAATGTGTTCCATGCTGGTGGAGACCTCTGCGGCGACTGCCGATTGCTCTTCAGAAGCTGTGGCAATAGTCTGAACCATGGCAACACCTTTATCTGAAGCATTGACGATTTCATCCAGTGATCGGTTCGCCTCAGTCGCCCGCTGCATTCCCTCCTCAACCTTCACCGTGCCCTTTTCCATCGCCACCACCGATTTGCTGGTGTTTGCCTGTATCTGGGCCACCATCTGGGCTATTTCCTTGGTGGACTCGGCCGTTTTTTCGGCAAGCTTTCTTACTTCGTCGGCAACAACGGCAAACCCCATACCGGCGTCACCGGCACGTGCCGCTTCTATGGCCGCATTTAAAGCCAGCAGGTTGGTCTGGTCGGCAATTTCGTTAATGACATCCACAACCGAACCGATTCTCGCTGAATTTTCCCCAAGCTGCCGTATCGTATCAGCTGTTTCCTTCACGGAGCTTGCTATTTCCTCCATGCCGCGCACCGTTTCACCCACTGTTTTTTGCCCGTTCGCCGCCAACAGAAGGGTATTTTTCGTTTCGGCGGCCGCCTCATGGGCATTGCGTGCCACATCCTGAATGGTCTGACTCATCTCGATCATGGCTGAAGCCGATTGATCTGTCTGGGTAGCCTGCTGGCGGGCACCGGCGCTGAGCTCCTCGGCCGTTGTCGTCAGCGCATTGGCGCTATGGGCAAGGTTGCCGATGGCCCCCCGTATCTGGGATGTTATCTCCTTCAGTTTGACCGTGGCCTGGTTGAAATGTACGGCAAGGGTACCAAATTCGTCTTTGCGTTTTTCGTCCAGCCTGCTGCTGAAATCGCCGTTGCCGAATTTCTCGGAAATGTTTGTCAGCTCCTTGATAGGGGCAGTGATCGATCTGACCAGGCCGGTGCTGAAAACGATACCCAGCACGAGAACAGCCAAGGCGATGAGGGTAACAGAGGTTATGCTGGTCTTGAAGACCCTGTTCACCGATTTGACCGCCTTGCTCTGTTCCTGCTGAGCACTACTCATCCCTTTTTTACCCTCTTCGCGCTGGGCAGCAACGACACCTTTCAACTTTTCGTTGAGGGCTTGCGCCTGTCGCGTAACCTCCAGGGAGTGCTTCAACTTTGCCACCACACCGTCTTTGGCCAGAAGCAGCCCGCGGATTTCCTGCAGCGCAGCCGTCACCTGGCCGAGCTGGCGCAGTTCCTGTCCTTTCTTGCCCGAGCGCATCCGGTTTCGCACCCCGTCCGCCTGAGCAAACTTCTGCTCCAGTTCGCTCCGTATGGTATCCAGTTCCTGGGGATTGTCGGCATCGAACAGTTCTTTGGTAAGACTGCGAATGTCACCACCTATGCCCACCAGGTCCGAGTTCATCCCCATGACGGTACTGGCTGATTCCGAGCCCTTCAATGATTCTTCAAACCGTTTGTTTTCCGAGGTATTGGTCTCGGCAGCCTTTTCCACCTGGTCGCCCATCAGGACCGTCATCTGGGCAAGTTTCTGCATGGCGGAAGCATTCGTCTCGCTGAACTGCTTTCTCAGGTCATCGGTCGGGGTGGCAAGCAATGCATTTTTGGTCTCGATCAGCCCGCCGGCGCCGGTGACCTGCCTGGTTATTTCGCCAATGCCATCGATGAGGCTCTTCACCGCAGCGCTGTCTTTTTCGGCTTTGGCCAGGGCGCCGGTCGTTATCCAGCGTGAAGCTACCGTAAAGTGGCTGCGGGCGACAGTTACGCCGGCCTTGTTTTCAGCGGCGGCAATCTCGAGGAGCGAAATCTTCACATCATTGATGGAATTCATCGTCGCCTGCACAATCTTGACCCGTTGACTGATCTGCTTGACACTTTCGTTGGAGGTGGAGAGTTGCCCCATGGAGCCCTTCTGCAGCTTCTTCATCGCCCCGTCCATCTCCTTCAGCTTCTGGCCGATCTGCTGCAACTTCCCTTTCGTCTCGGTGTCGGCTTTTTTTGCCTCATCCCTGGCTTTCAGTTTCTCATCTACAGTTCGGACCAATTCGGCAGTGATGGAGGCAAGTTCGTCAAGGTGCCGCTTTTCTGCTCCATCGGCAGTATTGCTCCCTTTGAATGATGAAAGTTCCGTTGACAGGTTCTTCACATCCGCCAATGTTTTTTCCAGCTCCCCGCGTGCTGCTGTCAGTTCCTGGGCCGTTGTCGCGGCAGCCAGCTTGAGCAGGTTCGAAGTGTGCTCCTGCACTGCCCGTTGGAGCTCAATGGTCTTCAATTGATAGGGGGTTGACTTCTCCGTGAGAACAGCCAGTTTGCTCTGCACGAACCGCATGCCCCCCAGGCTGAAACCGGCAATAATTAAAATACCGGCAATGGTCAGAAACATATTGGCAAAGAGTTTGGTCTTGATGGTCATGCGAGATATGTCCTCACTTCAGCAGGGTAGAAAAGGGGGCCTACACCCCCCTTTTATTGAGTAAAAGCTAGGAGGCTGTCGGACTTAGAATGAATCGGCTGCGAAAATGGCAAATCGGTCCGGATCTCCGTAAATTTTCGACAAATAGGTCCACTATTCGCTCTCAAATTTCCAAATATCCGTCCTCGATTTTCCATTCTCTCGCTTCGATCCCTAAGTCCGACAGACTCCTAGTCCTTGATATACTTCTTTCCTTCACCGGTGAAGAAATCAAGCACCTTCTTCACCTTGGCCGACGGCTCGCCACGGGTTATCAGCATCAAAGGACGGCTGATTTCCGGTGTCTCGACAATTTTTACTTTTTCCTTGTTGCCCGGCAGGTTGATGAACCCCATACTGACCGCGCCGATTGCCTCGGGGAGCTGGCCGACGTTGTCTATTTCCTCCCTCGTGGTCTTCACCTCGATGGCGCCATCAACATACTTGGCGTTGTCCATCATCAGTTTGGAGAATACTTTCCGGGTTGCAGACCCCGAATGGGAAGTAACGACAATAACCGGCTGGTCAGGCCCGCCAAGCGACTTCCAGTTGTCGATGGCGCCGGTATGAAGCCCCTTTAGCTGGTCCTTGGATAGTTTGCTCACCGGATTGGCCGGGTTGACGATAACCTTGATGACGTCAGTTGTGATGACACCCGGTTTCAGGTCAGCGGGTGCATCCTTACCGGTGGCAGCCTTCATGCTGGCTACGGCATCGGCCAATTCTTCAGAGGCCATGGAGCATCCGCCTTGCCGGCTACCAGGTCTTCAAGGCCGTTGCCGGTACCGTTACCCACCAGTTCGAGATCGATACCGGTGGCTTTTTTCAGGGCATCCTTGCCCGGTTCGAAGATCCGCTTTTGGCAGGTAGTCGAACCGTGGAGCTTGACGACCTCAGCCTGGGCAAGCGCGCCCCCCAGAGTTATCAGAGCAATTCCGCATAGCACAGCACATGTCTTCTTCATCAGTATCCTCCTTTAGATAGCATATGTTCCAACGTATCGGCATGTGAGGTATACCCTTTAGCTGATTTCATGAACTGGTCCAAAAAAAGCGGGCTCCCGTTTCCGGCAGCCCGCTTGTAATCACACAGAAAATTCCTTGACGATCGTTAAACTTTCACCAGCTTCACTTTTGTATCATAGAATGACACGCTTCCCCCAACCTTGTCGATCATGCAGGTGTTCTTCAGGTGCGGGTCGATCCACATGGCTGCATTGGCATGGATGCCGGCAGCCCTCCTGGGATCGCCCTTGATCACCTTGCCGTCGATGGTCACATCGCTGGCGCCGGTAGCCCAATGGCCGTGGCCAAGGGTAAAGGTTACAACACCCGGGCGGATGGTCTCGGTAATCTGCACCTTGCCGACCATGGCACTTTCGTCCCGTTCTTCAGATCCCACTCCCCTGCCGGATTGGTGGCCGAAACCACCTTCACCTTCTGCCCGGCCTTCAGGCCCAGCCTTTTAGCGTCCTTGGTGTGGATGATGATGCTGTTTTCCGGGATGGAGTCGGTCAGGTACTGATTGGTGATGGTGCGGGACTTGGTCATGCGAATGTCCCGCTGGGTAATCAGGTGCAGGTCGTACCCCTTCGACTGCTCCACCGGCAGCCGGTCAAGAGTGTCTGCCACCGGCATGTAACGGGCCATGCCGTAGTAATGCTTGCCGGTGAAAGCATCCTTGCACTTGTAGGTTTTTTCCTGGTAGAGGTTGATCTGCTTGCCGTACTTGTTGGCCACATGGTCTCCCTTGTAGGTATTGGCCTGGCTATCAAAGCGGCCGCCACGGTTCAGCACATACACCACCTTGGCAAAGGCGGGTCCGGCGATCTTCTGCCAGCGATCCACATCGAAAACATTCTTCGGCAGGTGCTTCGGGCCTTGAGGAAGGTCTCGATCTCCGCCGCACCGGCATCAGGCACCGGCTCCTTGCTGTCTCCAGCCACGTTGGCGACCATTCGGATGTAGAAATCATCGGGACGGGTAAGGGGCTTCCCTTCACCGAAGCCGTTGGGACCGAATCCCTTCAGTCCCAGTTTCTCGGCCAGGGCCAGCCACAGAGTCTCATAGGATATGGGCTGCTCCTCGCCGAAAACCTTGACCACCTCATTGGGTGAAGGAATGACCGGCTGGCGGATCGGCTGCACCTTGACCGGCATGTTGGGGTGCGAGCCCTGCATCTCCCAACGCTCCAGGTAGTGAAGGTCGGGGAAGATATAGTCGGCATACATGGTTGTAGTACCGATGGTTATATCGCTGGCGAAGTAGAGGGGAATGCGGTCGGTGTTGACCAGCGCCTCGATCATGGTGTGGCCTGCAGGCAGCGAGTAGGATGGCGCACCCATATAGGAGAAGACTACCTTTGCCGGATAGGGATAGGCATCGGCCATGGAAGGGAGGATTTCCTCATAAACGTCGGAAGAGAGCGGCCACCAGTTGCGCTTGGCCGGATATTTGGCCGTCTCGAAAAGGGTCGACTCCTCGTATTTGGCATCGTGACGGATAATGGACAGTCCGAAGGGTTTTGCCCCTTTCGGGCTGATCTTCTTCAGGTTGAAAGGCTGCTTTTCGCTCTTGGTGCCGTCGGTATTATAGGTGGAAGCGACGATCATGCCCCCCTTCCAGTCGAAGTTGCCCAGAAGCAGGTTCAGGTTCATCAGAGAAGCAATGTTATAGAAGCCGTTGGTATGCTGGGCCGGGCCGCGGTGAACATCGACGGCAGCCTTTTTGCCATAGCTGGTCAGTTCCCTCGCCACCTCCTCGATGACCTTGACTTCAAGGCCGCAAATCTTGCGTATTCGGCCAGGGTTTTCTCCTTGGCAGTTTCCAGCATTACCTGCAGGCCGCTCTTCACCTTGACCGGCTTGCCGGCCTTGTCCGTAAGTTCGGCGGCAACAAACAGCTCCCCTTCCACGGCCTCTTTCTCGTCATTGGGATCGAAGGCAACCGGTTTGCCGTCCTTCATGGCCACCAGGTACTCGAAATCGAAGTCCTTGCCATCCTTGTCCTTGCGTACCTCTTTGGCCTTCAGGCCGATTTCGGAGGCCCGGAGGAAAACCCCCGGTTTTCCATCCTTGTCAAGCTTGACCAGCCAAGCGCCGTTGCTCCAGGTGGTCTCCTTGTCGGCTGCGGCAGCTGCTTTGTTGGCATTGGCCAGATATTTGGCGTCGAAACGCTTGTTTTCCAGAATCCAGCGGGTCATGCCCATGGCAAGGGCGGCATCGGTGCCCGGCTGGATCGGCAGCCAGCGGTTCGCCTTGGCAGCCAGCTTGGTGAAGCGCGGGTCGACGGCCGTGGTCTTCAGTTTTCCCTCCACCATACGCTGGGTCATGCGGGGTGTCCGGTTGGGAGGTCCGTAATTGCCGTCGAAGAGGTTGGAGCCGACAAAAAGGATGTACTCGGAGTTCTCCTGGTCGGGCTGCCAGTAGAATTTCTGGCCGTCCTTGAAAGTGTCCCCCACGTACTGCTCGCTCATGGCCTTGCAGGCAAAGTAGAGGGAGCCCTGGCAGACGGTGGTATGGCCGTGGGTGTTGACTGTGCCGAATTGCTCGGTAAAGCGCTTGGCGAAATCGCTCCTGCCTCCCTTCTTCCGTCCCCACCAGTAGACGAACTGGTTGTTCTTCGGGCCGAAATCCGGGTGGTCGGGGTCAATGAGCTTATCCAGATTGGCGGCATGCTTGGTCTTGAATTCGGCAACCGTCATCTTCTTCTTGCGGATCTTGACCACATCGCTCCCCATCTCCTCATAGACCTTGTGGTCGGTGAGGACATAGAGGGATTTCAAACCGTCCACGTGGCGGTTTTCTTCTCCGGGAACATGGCTGAAGAGGAGACCGCCATTGACGATCTCGCTGACCGCCTGATCGAAGGGAACCGACTGCCATTTTCCCTCTCCCCTCCTGCCGGCCCTCTTCAAGACCTGGCGGATTCGGTAGGGATCGTATGCCCCCTGGTGGCCTGACTGCCCTTTAGGACAGATGGCGCCATCAATCTTGGCTCCCCTGGCGATGTCTTCTTTCATCTCCAGGTGCGGATGGAGAGTAAAAGGGTTGTACGGGTTGCCATCCACCTTGACCGCCACCCCCTCAAGAATCTTCACCTTGATGCCGCAACCGGTGTTGCAATTGAGACAAACCGTGTAGAGAGTGTTTTCCGCCTTCATCAGCTCGTACGCCTCGGCTTCGGTAATTTCGCCTGCTTCGACACGGGCTATCAGCCCCTTGCAAAGTCCAGCTGGGCAGCCACCAGCGCGCCACAACCGACCATGGCACTGGTCTTGAGAAATTTTCTGCGGCTCATGCCTTTTATTTTCAAGAAGTTCTTTATCTTCATGCCTATCCATAGATTACCTCCAGCTTCTCATTGGCGATATAGTAAACACGAGGCGCCGTGCCGAGCTTTTTCTTCAGGATCTGAATCTTGTTCCCCTTCTTCACCTGGGCGATCAGGCTTTTTGGATCACTCTCATCGCCGAAGTAGCCGACCCTGCCGATGCAAGTGGTGATGCACTGGGGCAGCATGCCATTGGCCAGGCGATGGATACAGAAGTGACACTTACGGGCATTGCCGATGGGCTGGTCCTTTCCCTTGCGCGGCCATTTTTTGCCGTACTCGAAGGAGGGAAGGGTTTCGTAGACCTGCAACTGGGGAGTGCCTGCCGTGTGATAGGAACCGTCGTCCATGGTTCTGGCCTGATAGGGGCAGGCGGGAACACACTTGCCGCAGCCGATGCATTTGGCGTAATTGACCGGAACGATGCCGTTGCCGATCCCCTTGGTTTCCTTCCAGGTGGCGCCATCCGGGCCTTTCACCGGACAAGCGGCAACGCAAGGCGGGTTGTCGCACTGCATGCACGGTTTGGGCAGATAGCTGCGGTTTACCTTCGGGTATTTCCCCTGCTCGTATTCAAAAACCGGCCTGTAATAAAGCTTTGGCGGCAGCTTGTTTTCCGAAACGCAGGCAATGGTGCAGGCATGACAGCCAACACACTTGCGCAGGTCAAGGAGCATTGCCCAACGGCGCTCTTCCGCAGGTTTTTTCAGGGCACGCTCAAGATCTTCCTGCATGACGATCAAAATGTCCTTTTCCATCTACCCCTCCTTATTTCTTATGGCACTTGGCGCAATCGCCTTTGACACTGAAAGCCTTCTTGCCGTTATGGCACGCTCCGCATGATTTCCCCTTCTGCATCTCCTTCATGGTCACATGCTTGTGCTGCTTCGTGTCCAGATAGGGCTTGGGGTGGCATTCCTTGCAGCCCATGGCAGCCGTTTCCACATGCACCTCATGACTGAAACGGACATCTCCGGCCGTTCCACCCTTGATGGTAACTTCACCACCGCCAACTACGGCAAACGCACTCCCCAGCCACACCAATGCGGTGAAGCCGGTTAAGAAAAACCTGAACTTTTTCATCCACTCTCCCTCCCTGGTTGTTTAATTCAGTAGATTGCAGCTGGCACACTTGACCATATCTTTCTAGGCGGATATAGTTTCGTCATGAAACAAAATGTGCAGATATATAAAAGCTTGGCAGACGAGATACGTTTACGTATTCTGGCTCTCCTTCTTGCCGAAGGCGAACTCTGTGTCTGTGACATTATCGGGGCGCTGAAATTGCCCCAGTCCACAACCTCCCGCCATCTGGCTCATCTTAGGAAAGCAGGGTGGGTCAACGACCGCCGATGCGGCCTCTGGATTTACTATTCCATAAGAGAAACCGACGAGCACCACAGAGATCTCATTCCCCTCCTCAAAAAACAACTTCTCAATGCCAAAGTGTCTCTGACAGACCGCGAGGCATTAGCAGATTTTTGCGCCGATAACCGCTGCGTGTAAAATTTTTTGGCCACAGTATATCCGCGAATACGAATATTGCAAGAAAATTAGAATGATCAAAAGGAAGTATTTTTCCAGGAATGAAAGGGCTGCGCACAGAGCGAAAATTTTAAAGGCGCTCACTAAACCTGTCCGCAGATTGTGGATTTCCTCCGCCATGGCGAGCGTTGCGTTTGTGAAATCGGCAAGAGGGGGCAGTTAACTTTCGGCATGGGCCAAACGGATCAGCAGGTGTTGTGGCCCTCGCGGGGGATGGTCGCTGGGGCTGATTAGGTTTCCGTTCGTATCACAATAAGAAAAAAGCGGAACATTGCTGTCCCGCCCGTTTATTCTTCGTCCGTTGCGGTTAATTCTACCTTTGCCCCGCCGGCGCCGGAACCGGCTCAAGGCAATGCATCGACCAGTTCCCTCAGCCTGCCCACCGACTTCTCCATCTCCGCAACCTCAATCCGCAACCGCGGCACGTCCCTGTTATCGAGACGGTCCGCCTGTCCCCTTACTACTGCTATCTGCTGCGCCAGGACTTCATTGATCCTCGCCGTCTCCATAAACGTCGTCTCCTTGACAGCTTGAGTTGCCGGTCTTCCGTCGCCCGGTTACTCTTTCCAATGGATGCATGAAACCGGGCAGGCATCGATGGCCTCCCGCTGGATCTCATCTTCCGCTGCGCCTTCAGGATTGTAACACTCGGCCTTGCCGTCATCATTGAAGCGGAACACCCCCGAAAGGTTGTTGACGCACAGACCGCAGCTGATACAGACGTCCTCATCGACCCACGCTATTTTTGCCATAGCTCAACCTCCGCCCAAAATTATTTTATTGATTATCATCAGCCTGCTACAGAAAGATTAGCACGGGTTTAATAATTGACAACTTGCTGTCAATTCGGGAACAGGTCTTCATTCTGCTTGATTTTAGCGTGAATTCTTTTCCTGGTGGGGGACAACCATGGCGTCTGTCAGTTGTTCCAACTCGGCTGCCGTGACTGCAACAGGTGGCATCAAAGCATTTGGTCGCACCTTGCGGGGGTTTTTCAGCCACCTTTTCAGGCTCTCCTCCCGCCACCTGGTCTTGCCGGCAAAGGTGGCGGGATAAAACTCGCTAAAGAGCCCCGAGAGGCTAGGCCCCATAGTGCCATTGCCAAGCCGCCGTAGCGGTGGCTTAACAGCTTATGACAGGAGCCGCACAGCCTGACGAAGCTGTTTTCCCTGGCCAAGCCATCAGGTATAAAATGAACCACCTGCACCGTTTCTCTCTGGCGATCCGTTTCCTGCCTGGCGCCGCTGGCAATGGCATTGACCAGGGAGACGATTTCGGTATCGACAAAATGGAAATCAGGCATGTAAAGCACCGGGTTTTTGATCGCCTTGAAGACATCCTCGGGGGATGCGTCCGGAAAAAGCTTGTCCAGATCGGCAGCCAGCCGATTACCGCGATCTCCCGTCGTGTGGCAGCGCCGGCAGTCTGCAGCACCGATCAGTTTTTTGCCCTCTTCTACAACCTTACTGCCCTGGATGGTGAAGTGGGCATAGCGGCCGCCGATCAGCCGTGATGGGCAATATTTTTCCTCTCGCTACGATCGTTTCCTCGATGACAGCCGGTGCAGCTGCCGCGGCCGGCATGGTGGGGTGGATGACAGGTCAGACAGGCACTTTTCCGGCCCGCCGATACCATGGCAGGAAAGAGCAGCATCAGGGCAAGGATTATGAAAAGACGACCAGCGACCAGTTGGCACCTCTGAAGAACATGGCGATAATGGTGAGAGCGGTTATGGCTGTGAAGACGATGATAGTTATGACGTTCACCGCCGTCTGCCCCGTGGCAAACCAACGGGCTTTTTCCGCCGTGCTACCGGAAGGAAACCAGGGAAGGATGAAGAAAAAGACGGCTGTCAGGGCAACTGCATAGATCAGGTATTTGGAATAGCTGACCAGTTCCTGGATCCAGAGGAGAAACCAGGCCGACTTGACCGGGTTGGGCACTTTGGCCAAGTCAGCTGGTTCCTGAAGGGGGGCAGTGATAAGGATTGCCAGGAGCGAAATCACCGCGACGACAACGGCGGTCGATATTTTAATGAGGCGAAAGAACTGCGGCGAACTCTTCACGTATTCCTTCATGACTTCCCCCAATAGTGACGGATTACAGGTAAGGCAGGATTCCCTTGTTTTTCCTGATACGGTAAAAATGGAGAAACGAGAGAAGCAGAATGGCCAGCGGCGCCAGCACAATATGCAGCACATAGAAGCGAAGCAGCGACAGGGGCTGGCCGACCCCATCAGGAACGAGGATATCCCTGATCATTCCGCCGAAATATGCCGTATTAAGAAGTTCCATGCCGGTCTGGGTTGCCCAGAGGGCAAGCTGGTCCATGGGCAGAAGATAGCCGGTGTAAGCTGCAAAAACGGACAGACAGAGCAGAATGCAGCCAACGATCCAGTTCAGGTGCCGTGGTTTTTGATAGCGCCGGTGAGAATGACACGCAGGGTATGGAGAAAGATGAGCACGAGAAAGAAATGGGAAGCAAGACGGTGCAGACTACGCAAATAGCGGCCGCCATAGACCGATGATTCGAGAAAGAGAATGGAACCGAAGGCCTTGTCCGGGGATGGCTGGTAGTAAAAAAGAAGCAGCATCCCGGAGGCAATGAGTAAGGAGAAGGCGGTGAAAGCCATGCCGCCGAGACAGAAGGTGTAGGTCAGGCGAAGGTTGTCCTTCAGCACAACCCGTGGGAAGAGATGCTTGAGAAATTCCTTGACCACGCTAACTCCCTGCCAGAACTACGATATGGTCGCCCCGGTCCTCAACCGGCAAATGGGCCAGGGGGCGATCAGCCGGCCCCTTGATTACCCTGCCCTGCCGGTCGAAGGCGCTGCCGTGGCAGGGGCAGGCAAATTCCCTGGGGGTCACCGTCACCGTGCACCCCAGGTGCGTGCATACCAAGCTTATGGCGGTAATGCGGTCATCCCCCTGATGACGGCAACCCTCGACTGCTTGTAGACCAGGGCTCCATGGGAGGGGATATCGGCCTTGGCAACGGAAAGCAGCACTTTTTTTCGCGCCAGCCCAGTCACCAGGTATTTCCTCAGGATGAAAAAACCCGCAAAAAGGGAGATCAGGGCAATGATGAATTTTCGACGCGATCGGTCAGTTTTTTCCATTTTTCCACGTATGCCCTTTGATAAGCGGCGCTTTTCTCCGTCATGGCCCGGTAGCGGGCGGGGCTGAAAAATCCCCGTTCATGACCTTTTGACCGGTCCTGTCCCAGAAGGATGGAATTTTCATGCCATCATCCTGCAGCCGATAGATACGGTCCTCTTTTCCTTCCATGATAAAGCGCCGCGGTGCGTCATGGCAGCCATCGCACATGACAGTTCCCCGACGCACCGTATGGGGAAAAAACGCCTTCCATGACGCCGTCAGTAACCGGTTTTCCTCTCCCACCACCATGTCGTTGCGGATATCGCTGAAGTAGGCGATGAACTGGGGGCGTATCGGGCTGACCATGCCCCTGGCGTTGACCCCCAGTGGCGGCGCATCCTGTTTTTTCAGGTAGGCGCTCTTCACATAATTGCCATCGACCGTCTTCAGTCGGTAATGCTGCTGGGACTGGCCACCGGTAAAGCGCAGATAGAAGGTGCCGTATTCCTGCGCCCCCCATGCCGAGTGGCAGGCGTAACACTCCATCCGCTCCAGGTGTACTTTTATCCGGTGTTCCAGCACCTTGTCACTGGGTTTATGGCAGTCGCGACAGACTTTTGCAGTCCTGGTCCCCGCGATCAGGCTCTGCATGGTATGGCAGCTGCTGCAGGCAATGCCCGCCTCGGCGTGGACATCGGGCAGCATCTTGAGGAAAGTCTCCCCATAGCTGTCTCCCCCCGCTGATAGCGGAGACTGTCCTCTCTGGGCGCCATGCCGTAATATTCGCTGCCGACAAAGTATCCCCGATGGCAGGCAAAGCAATTCCTGTCACGTGCCTGGGCCAGGGAATGACCGCTGCCGCCATGACAGTCGGTGCACCCTCGCAGGTGACAGGATTGACAGTTCTTGTCAAAAAAATGCGGGTCGGCCTTGGCGAAAGTCTTCTCTACAAACTGCTTTTCCCTGGTCCGGGTAGCCATGGCGTGGTCGAACAGCCGGCCGTAACCGTTGTGGCAACTGGTGCAGCCTTTGGCCTTATGTGCAGCAGAGGCCGGATCGGGAGTCGTTGTCGCATCATTGCCATGACAGTCCTTGCAGGCAAGGGCGGCATGGATACCGCTGGTAGCGACCCGGTGGCAGACCCGGCAATTTTCTTCCGCCATCACCGTACTAGCGGCTGCTATCAGAAAGCAAGCGGCGATGAAGGGCATCATCCAGCGCACGATAATCCAACTCCTTTCGATAAATGGGGTCCTTGGCGCTACCATGGCATACAAGGCAAAGGTTGACGGCAAGGGTTCTCTTCACCTCCCGGCCGTTCAGGGGCCTGGAACGCTCCCGGGTGATTGCAGAGTACGCCTTTACCTTTCCCTGTCGCAGTGCCAGGAAACCGTCCAATGGCTTATCTGCGGATTTCTCACAGATCAGGGTGCCGTCGATGCTGCTGCCCTCAACAACATGCTGACCGAAGCCGAGGAAGGCCGGATTACCGTGGCATTCCGTACAGCCGATGGCCTTTTTACCCGTATTGTGGGAATAGAACGGGGCAAAGCGCAATTGGTTTTTGCCCTTATAGCGGGCAACATACTCATCCTTCGACTTCAGCTTTGTTTCCTCGACCACCGTGATGAAGGTCTGACAACCAGGCGTAACCGGGGAGATCTTCCCCCGCTGGTTGATGGCAAGGGGAAAGGGATAGAGCATGCGGTAGTCTTCCTTTTCAGTGAACCGACCCGGAGTTTCTTCCTGGCGGATGAAATCGGTGCCCATCTCCCCCTTATCGTAGGTGGTATGGCAACCATAGCACTGAACCACGGTCCGGGAATGGCAGGCATGGCATTCCATGCGCTGGTGGCCGATTACAGCATGTTCCGCAGTACCGGTTATCACCTTGCTCTTGAACAATTTGCCGCTCCTCTTCCCAAGGACGTAGACCGTCCCGTCCTGATAAAAAACATTGGAGTAGGGACGACCCTTGGCGGTCAGCACCATGTGCATGCCATGGCGCATCTGCATCCGGTAGCTTTTCGATTCCCTTAAGGCCGCATCGCTTTCCCGGCTGATCGTCTGCCAGCGTGGCCTGCTCGCCCCCCCATGGCAGTCTTCGCAGCTTATTTCGGTCTGCTGGTACATGTTTTCATAGGCATAGCCATCTCCCATGACGTCGCGGGAGGTATGACAGTCGATGCAGTCCATGCCGGCGGCGAAGTGGACATCGGGAGCAATATGAACAAGGTTGCGCCCGCCACTCGCCTGCACCGGCCCCGGCAGTCCCTTCCTGGTCGGCACCAGTCCATTGTTGCCGTCGTACAACCCTTGATAGGAAAGGGCAATGCGACCGCTGCGGTTGTGGCAGCGAAAACAGACCTGGTTGCCGGGGAGTTTTTCCATGGCATGGGTGTCCGAATAGGGGCTCTTCCCCTTGACGGTCGGATCATTCCCCTCATAGGTGGCCTGGTCGTTGTATGGGAAGTGACAGGCGGTGCAGCCCGACCCGTGGCCGGCGCCGAAAACTCCGCTGGTCTCGATCCCCACGTGGCACTGGGAGCAGAATTTCCGGTACAGTTCCCCCGAGATGTGGTCCAGGCCGGTGACCCCGTGCAAGAGGCGCTCTCGACCGGCGGCATCAAAGACCTTGTCGCCCCGGCCGCCGTAGAGGCGCCCGTTCTCCCCCTCCCAGGTCAGCTGGATGTTCTTGATCATCCCCGTGTTGGTGTACATGAGGTTCGACCGCACGCGCCCCAGCTGCGAAGCATGGCAGGCGCCGCAGGTTCTCTCCCAATGTTCCGGGTCTGCGGGATTCTTCGGCCCGAACATGGTGTTGTGGCTGATATTTTTGTTTCGTGCCTTGTCATCCCCACCGTGGCAAGATATGCAGGATGTGTGGCTGGCGGAGGTCTTTTCGATTCCCCGGTGACACGATTCGCAGGTTGACCTCCCACGGCCGCATCCGGTAAGCAGAAGAAGCAGCATGAGGGAGATCAGTGGAACCAGTTTGCCGGTATTGTTTGGTTTGATTGACATGGCCTGTGGATAGACGCTTTGGTGATGGGTCACTATAATTCAACCATGCAGAAATATCCAGTTGCTTGCCCGGCATGCGAAAAAAAAAGCCTCCCTGCTTAGAGCGGGGAGGCATTCGTGTTAGCACCCCTGGAGCTCGTCGCCTGCGGGCTGACTAACCCGCAGGGAGGAGTCGACCTTGATTTTGGCGGCCTTAGCTTGCCGAACTTGAGAACTACCTCGTCCCCTTTCACACTGATAACCTTGGGAGAACCGCCCATGGACTGAACGTTGTCACCTTTCTTTACCCAGGCGGGCACATTGTCGGCCTTGACGGTAATCTTTTCGCCGTCAACCTTTGTGACCTTGCCTGAAAAGGAGCCGGCGGCGAACGCAATCGCCGCCATGGACAGAGCGACGAGGGCCGCCGAGATGGACATCATGATTTTTTTCATTTTGTTTTCCTCCTGTGTTGTTTTATGTTGCTCCGCCCTGGAGTGGAGCCGAATCACTAAGGTTGTATGCTCAGCCCACTCCCCTGCAAAAGTCGACCGGCTGGTTCTGCCGCAAGCACTTCAGGTTCTGCCCAAGTATAGTCCTTGTCCCGCTGACAGGCATACTGTGCAGCTACCAAAGCATCTAAAGAGCTATGTACTTGCAATCCCAGTGCCACCCAACGACACATTACCCACAGCAACAAACACCCGCTTTAATTCATGTTTCTTTATAAGGTTCAGCACATCATCAATGCAAGGTCAAATCATTGACACACGCAGGTCAAGGACCCCGAACAGGCAATTGCAATAAATATCACTCACCAACTACATTTTTTATGAACAATCTTAAACTTAAGGCCGTATTAGCCGATAAATATGTAAAAAGGCGGTATGGCGGCTCAATCTTTGGCTGTCCGCACTCTCTACTAACACTGCAGCAAGGAGCCTCATTATGAATTTTCTTCGGAATGCTCGTCTCAGCAGAAAACTGGTATCAGGCTTCGTTCTGGTAGCCTTTATAGCCGGGATCGTCGGCTTCATCGGAACGTCGAAGATAAATACACTGGCACATGAGGCCGAACAGATGTTCACTTACAACACCGAGCCCCTCGGGACCTTCGGCCTGGTGGGAATTGCCTTCCAAAAGGCACGGGTAAACGTCCGGGGCATGATCCTCGACGACAGCCCCCAGCGGGCGCAGGCCAACGCCAAAACCATCGCAAAGCTTTACGGGGAAATCGACGAACAGTTGACGGAATTTGAAAAGACCCTGGAAACCAGCGAAGGGAAAAAGCAGTTCGCCATCCTTCGAGACCTCATCAAAGAGTATGGCCCGGTACGCGACGATATTGTCACGGCAACCCTTGCAGGCGACCGTGAAACCGCCCTGGATATCATGCGGACCCAAGGGCTTGCCTATGAGCGCAAGATCGATGAAGCGATCAAAAAGGTTTTCGACATGAAGATTGCGGTGGCAGAGCAACGTAACGAACTGAATGCAGCCACGGCCCGCAGTGCAACCATACAGATGGCCGTCTTCGCCATTGCCGGCATGGTCATCGCCGTTATTTTCGGCCTGTTCATGGCGCGGCAGATTACCGCTCCTCTCCTGAAAGTGGTCGAGTTCGCCCGGGCCATCGCCCAGGGAGATCTGGCCCATCACCTCCATATGAACCAGAAGGATGAAACCGGGCAACTGGCCGACGCAGTGAACACCATGGCCGATCGTCTCAACCGCCTCATTGCCGGCGTAGCCGATAACGCCACCCAGGTAGCGGCGGCCGCAGGGCAACTCACCGCCAATGCCGAGCAGATGGCAACAGGGGCCGAAGAAGTTGCCGCCCAAACCGGCACCGTTGCCACCGCCAGCGAGGAGATGGCCGCTACCTCGACGGAAATTGCCGTTAACTGCTCAACCGCAGCCGAAGAGGCTCGCCGTGCATGCGATACAGCAGGTAAAGGTTCGGAAGTAATCAGGCATACTGTCGGTGAGATGGCCCGAATTGCAGAGCGGGTTCGTGAGACAGCAAAAACGGTGGGGGGCCTTGGCACCCGTAGCGACCAGATCGGCCAGATTATCGGTACTATTGAGGATATTGCCGATCAGACGAACCTCCTGGCGCTGAACGCCGCCATTGAGGCAGCCCGGGCCGGCGAACAAGGACGGGGCTTTGCAGTAGTGGCGGACGAGGTTCGGGCTCTGGCGGAACGGACCACCAAGGCGACCAAGGAAATCGGCGCCATGATCAAGGCGATTCAGCAGGAGACGAAGAGCGCCGTCACATTCATGGAACAGGAGGTAAATGAGGTGGAGCGTGGCACTGCCGAGGCGGCAGAGTCTGGTAAGGCGCTTGAAAAAATTCTGGAGCAGGTAGGGAGCGTTACCATGCAGGTCAATCAGATGGCTACTGCCGCCGAGCAGCAAACCGCCACCACAGCCGAAATCAGCGGCAACATCCAGCAGATCACCGACGTTGTTCAGAGTACGGCGCGGGGCGCCCAGGAAACTGCGGCTGCGGCCCGCCAACTCTCCAACCTCTCCAGCGAGCTTCAGCATCTCATCGGCCAATTTCATCTGGCATCATAAAACCACCGACACTATTACGAGGCCACCCCCTGGGGCGGCCTTCTTGTTTACACATTTCCGGGAGTGGGCCGTACTCCTGGTCGAGCTGCAATTTTCCCTATCTCCGTCGTCTCTCGCTTTGCACGCGTCCCCTGGATTCCCACGGGCATTCTGTCCATCGAAGGCCAAAAAAAAGGCCGGCGAACGGTTCGCCGGCCATTACAAGGAAGGAGGTACAACGATTGTTGCTACTTGCCGCTCTTGCTGATGCTGATTGTCTTGCTCGCTTCGTGCCAGAGGAACGGATCGGTTTTCTTTGTGCCGAAGGGGAGATACCAGAGCTGAACGGTCACATCCAGGTCGTAGGCGGTCGGTTTGTTGACAAATTTGCCGTCAACCTCCATCTCCTCAAGGGGGAACATGATGTCGAATCTTTCATGGACCGTTTTCCCCGGCGGTAAGCCGGTATCCTCGATGATGCCGCTCTTCTCGTAGGGGCCGCGCCCCATCCGGTCACCCCGGCCCAATTGCTGCGGAACCGGCATATAGATTTTTTCCTGGTTGAAAACTTCCTTGCCATCCTTCGTTTTTGCTATGACCGACAGAACCAGTCGGTTGGGGGTCGGTCAGCCATCGGGGATGGAGTGTCCGGCTCGGTTGGTCATTTCCACCTTGACCACCGCCTTCGGCTTAATTTCAGCGCCGTCGCGCCAGTGATAGCCGTAGGATTCCATCTTGAAATCCACCGCTGCCTTGGCCATGGCCGGATCACGGTAGGACTGGATGTTGTGGCCGAGCTTGCTCTTCTTCATGTGGCATTCCTGGCAGCTCTCCTGACCACCTTCCGATTTGTAGGACCAGAGATAACTGCCGTAGGAAGTACAGCACTGGGTCGGCTCATCGAGCTCCATATTCGGACCCATACCATGGCATTGGCCGCACTGGATCGATTCGCTCATGATGGGGCTGATTGCCATCTTGGGAAACTTGTCCGAAGGATGATCACCGTCCTTCGACCCGTAGACCACTCCCGCCTTGGGATAGCCGTCCTGCCACTTGTGGGTGATGGCATTGCGATTGTGGCAGACCAGACAGTTGATGTTGACACTCTTGAGTTTGTCTTCCTCGCGCTTGGCCGCTGCCTTGTCCTTCTTCTTCAGGGCATCCTTCCAGCTGTAGAGGGTGCTGACTAGCTCCTGGGCCACCGAGTCTTCGGCATCGGACAGCTGCGGCAGGTGACACTTGGCACACCCCATCAGGTGCTCCACCTTGACGTCCTTCGGGCTCTTGACTCCCGAATAGGGCTGTTCCATAAGGCCATTCTCGATGGCGGACATTATGGTCGACGCCGTTCTTCCCGTTCCGTAAATGGAGCGCGAATGTATGGACTTCTGTGCTTCGTCGTGTTTATCCTGATGGCACTCGATGCAAGAGCTGGAGTCGTACATCTTTGCCAGTTGGGCAAGGGTTTTCGCCTTGCCCGATTTTGCGACAATAGTCTCCTGCAAGCCGATTCCCGCCTTGCCGCCGGCAGATGCCGGGCCGGCCAGAAGGGCAGCCGCCGCAAGAAGGACCAGGGCGCCAATTGAGCATTGGTTCATCATATTCTCCCCATAAATAGATCATACGCTGGGTGCAAAGCTTTTTTCTACCGGTTTCAGCATCCCTGGAGCTCGTCGCCGGCCGATTCGCTGATGGTCATTTTGCTGTCGGCCTTGATCTTTGCCGCTTTGGCCTTGCCGAATTTCAGTACGATCACGTTTCCCTTGACGTCGACAACGGTGGGGGACCCACCCATGGCCTGAACAGAGTCACCCTTCTTCACCCAGGCGGGGAGTTCTTTTTCTACCGTCACCGACACCTTTTCTCCGTCGATGGCGGTTACCTTTCCGGTAACGGATCCGGCAGCAAAGGCGGCCGTCGCAAAGGCGGCCAAGGCGAAGATGGTGGCCAGTTTCGTAATCATTCTTTTCATTACAAATCTCCTTTAGGGTTAGTAGTTGCACAACCCGATGCCCGGAATAATCATTCCAGGGGCTGTGCCCATTCTATGCGAACTTGCGGCTTGTTGTTTGTTTGAGATGTGCCGGTAATCTTCTGGTTTGACACCGCCGTTTCAGCGGCTTTTCCCATGGGATCCGCCTCTGCCGCGCGGGAGGAAGGTGATTCGGCTGTCGATGCTCTGTCTTCCTGATAGCTGATGCCAACGATCGTGCTGCTCGGTTCGTCCAGGCGCAGTGTCTGCACATTGCCGGATCGGTATTCTATGACCATCTGGTCTGCGTGGGCGGCGCCTCCTGCCAGAGCCATGCAGGCAAAAAGGAGTGCCCGGATTTTCATTCTCATCGCTTTCCTTCCCATGCTTCCCGAGGAAGCGAATCTAAAGCGGCGGTCCGGAGACCGCCGCCTTGTCCGGAATTATCAGAATATCAGCTGCAGCTGGGTGACGAAGCTGGTGAAGTCTTTGCTCGTCAGTCCATTAACGGTCCCTTCGTTGTTAAAGTCGGTGCGGGATAGTTCCATGGTCAGCTTCAGGTTTTGGCCACGGAAGTAGTAATTGGCGCCGCCACCGTACCAGTCCACTTTCTGGTCGAAAATGTTGTTGAGCGATGCGAACCGCCACTTCTCATAACGGCCGAAGAACTGCAGCGGCAGGTTGGGGAGCATGTAACCGGCCTTGGCGTACCAACGTTCTTCTGCCCATTGATACCAATGACCCCAGCGTCGGGGCTGGCGCCTTTATAGGCGTCATCCAGATCCACATCTTCATAGGCAGCGGATGCGGTGACGGTGCCGAGTCCTTCGAGGGGATACTCGAAGAAGCCGTCAACAGTCCAGGCCTGGTAATCCTTCTTGTCGGTCCTGGCTACCGTATCGCCATAGGCGATCTCCGGTTCGAACTGATAGGCGCCGCCGACGGTCAGGACCTTCTTTTTCCCAAGATAGGTACCCTTGTAACCGTAATCATTCTCGGGATCGAGCAGGGATACATGGCCGCGGAAGGAGTAGCGGAAGTTGGAACTGGGCGAGGTCTCGCCGGACACGGCCTTACGCCCTTCCATGGCATCGATGCGGTACTGGAAAATGTCGTCGAACAGGTTTCCCCACACGGCTACACCGGTGTCGCGGGTGGTGGTATAGGCGGTACGAATAAAGAGCGACCGGTCGAGGGTCAGTGGCATTTCGCAAGCTTCCAGGTTCTCACGGGAAAGGTTGTACTTGAATTTACCGGCATTCAGCCGGAAACTGTCATGGAGTTTGAAGCGCATCACCGCGTCAAGGAGCTGGAATTCGGTTCCCTGATTGGCATTGGCGACACCGAGGGTGGTTATGTTCTGGTCCTCGGTGAATTCGGTCTGGACATAGAGGCTGAGCATGTCGCCGTATTTGCCCATCAGTGCCAGCCGGTTTCGGCGGAAGTTGAAGTTGGTGGTGGTATCGTCGTTGTTCTCACCCGATCCGGTGTCCCGGACCGTCATCTGGAATTGCCCCTTGTAATCGATCTGAAGAGCGCCTTCCTCGTTGGGGCCGAAAGTCATCCGCGGCCCGGCAAAGGCGGTGCCGGCAACCAGAAGCAATCCGGCAGCCACTGTCGATATTTTCCCTGCCTTGGTAATCTTTATCATGCATGCACTCCTTTTTTGTCAGGTTTCCCTCCTGCCGGGGCAGGAGGTGTCACGCTTTGCCACCGCTCAGCATCCGCCGCCGCCCGCCGAGCCACCACCGCCGGATGTACCGGTAACGGTGCTGCGATATGCCCGGTCGGCCGCTTCGAGCTGGTCACCATCGGCAAAGCTCGGCTCCACACCCAGGACCCGTGCGCTATAGTCGACAATGGTGAAGGCCCGGTCCACGTTCCAGGTGAGGTTGTCCATGAGGCTGGTGGTATCCCAGATGGAGCCCACCTTCAGCTTGCCGCCGGCATTGGCCCCGTTGACTGCGGTGTGGTCGGAAGAGGCCATCAGGTTCCACTGCCCCAAAGAGCCGTCATACCATTTGATGTCCACATCGGAATTGTAGTAGGCGATGCCATCCAGGGCGAAATAGGCCTGGGAAGCGTTGTTGCCGGCGCGGCACATGGTTATGATCGTTTTTGCCGCGCTGCGATTGGCGTCGCCGATGGTCGTAACATTATCGCTTCCTACTGCCGCACTGATGGCAGCACGTATCTCGTCGCAGTCTTGAAGGTCACCCCGGTCACCACCCCTGCCAGCGGAAAGCGATAGGAGCCTTTTACCGCTCCGTCAAAAGGGGTATAACCCGTAGCCAGCAGGTCTGTCGTGGCGGATATTTGCGTAGCGGGGCGCACGGTATCGAGGATGTAGACCTTGTCGGCATTGCCGCCAACGATCCCCTTGACGTGGGCGATCATCTCCCGGAGGGAGACGCGCATATCCGTATTGACGTTGGTGGTGCCATTCTGGGCAACTCCGTATGAGGATTTCTTGATGCCCGGCACGGCAGAGGTCAGAGCGAAACCTGCGGCAGTCCACGCCGCGTTGCCCCCCTGCAGGACCTTGATGCGGTTTTTGGGGAATCCCCAGTAGCGGAAGGTGGCATATGCCTGGTCAGATTGAGGGGAGCAGTGCCGCCGGTGGTCAAGACGATAGTCGTATTCCCGTCAATGCCGTAGTTCTGGATCAGGCTATCCATGGCGGCACCGCCGAAGACCATGCTGCCGGTGGCATCCAGTGGTCCCTCGGGCCGGGTTTCCTGAAAACTGTTGGCGGCATTGGCGCCGGCGATGAGCTGGGCGCCGGGAATGTGACCAACGGTGTAGTAGGTGTTTGTCATATTGTCCGCTGATGTTGCCGCAGGATTGCTGGTTACGTCCAGAACCACCACCCGGTCATAACCGCCGGTCTTGTTGACCAGCCCTGCTTCTGACCACTGCTTCAGATCTGAAGCCTGAATCAGGGCGGTAGCGGTTTTCGTCGTCACCGCATCGGTGGACGGATTTTCATACCCGCTCGTCCCGCAGCCCCAGATGGTAAGTGCTGCTATTGCAAAAACGCCCAACAGCGAAACCAGTATCAATCTGCTCCTGTTCATCACCTTTTCCGACATACAACCTCCTTTTGTGAAATCAATTTATCTTTCCTGTCATCAAAAAAACATCACCCTCCTTTACATATTTAATGGCTTCTACAACTTCACCATTGCAATTCAGACGCCATCCGACCCTAGCTGTATCGGAAATTATTAATTTTATTACAATGATTAATTTTCATTGCCTCTATGCTTTATACGCATAGCTGGGCCACAAGGGACGTCCTTGCTTTAACTACCTCAATCCTTGGTAATGGAATAGCTCCCGCCTTTCTCGAAGGTCACCTTACCGTTGAAATATCTGACGTTCATGTACCCCAGGTCTTTCAGCATGTTATAGGCTATTTCCGCCTGAGTCCCGGTATTGCAATGGAGGATGATCGTCTTGTCCCTGGGCAGTTCCGCCTGGCGATCACGAAGCTCCATAAGAGGAATGGCAATGGCGTTTTTCAGTTTGCCGACACTAACTTCCGCCGGAAGCCTGACATCGACAATGGCAAAGCCGTCAGGCAAAACCGCCGCATACTGCTTGAATAGGTCCAGGGCCACCTCGCCCGGCTTCAGCTTCGGTATATAGACGATCTTGGCTGACCGTTTTCCGGTTTCAGTGGGAAATCCCGCAGACTCCCAGCCTTTGAAGCCGCCGGTCAACACTTTCACGTTGCTGTAACCGGCCTTGATCAGCGCCCTGGCAACGGTTACCGCCTCCCTGTCCTTACCGGCATCATAGAGGATGAGCGGCGCTTTCTTCAGTTTCAGATCAAGCCCCTTTACCAGGCGCTTCGCCTGGCCGGCCGGAAAGCTGATCGCCCCATTGATGAACCTGTTGGTGCCGGTTGAACGCACATCCAGCAGCACGTGGCTCATATCCTTGTCCAACCAGGCCTCCTTCAGCGACTGTGGAGTCAGAACGGCGTAATGCTTCTCCGTCCACCCCGGCATCCCGTCCTTGTAAACCTTGATGTTGCCATAGCCCAGCTTTTTTGCCTTTGCCGCCGAGCCGGGGCTCATGTTGCAAACGGGACCGGAGCAATAAAAGATGAGCAGGGCCTTTTTATCCGCAGGCAGCAGTTTTTCCGCCATTTTGTCGAAGGCGGGGAACGGCAGATTCACGGCGCCGGGTATTGCCCCCTCCTGGAAACGCTGGGCAGGTCGGGAATCATAGAGAAAATAGCCCCCCTTTTCCGGCCCGAGCCTGACCAGTTTCTCAAGCTCAGATGTCGAAATGAGCATCTCCGCGGGCAGTTCCACCGGTGGCTTGGCAGTCAATTTAACGGCAGTCTTTGCGCCATTTGTTTGACTGAATTCCACCCTGATCTCATGTCCTTTTCTGATCAGGTTGTTCTGGAGCAACTCCCCAGAGCCGGTTTTGCGCTGCTCATTGACCACCTGAATGGTGTTCTTGTCGAAATTGAAGATCTCGACCCGGTCGTCCAACTTCACCTGAAGCATTTTCGCCTTGAAAGAGACGCCATCCAGATAGCCTCGAATGACGTTATTCCCTTCGGGCTTGTGGCAATTCATGCAGATCTTGCCCATGACCGGCCTTGCCGGTGCAGCAGGGGTTTCCGCAGAGACAACTGCTGCCGATGGCATTGCCGCCCCCCCTATGCCAAGCAAGGCAGTCAGAGTAACGAACTTCTTTTTATTAATACGCCCCCACATACAACCTCCATTTCTATTTGTACTATTTGAATCTTTTCGCCAAAGAATGGCGGGCGTTGTCTTCGTCCAGTGAACAAGCAACTTTAGACTTGTAATCTACCGGAATATCTGCAATATATTCAAACGAAACATTCTCATCGGCTCCATGCGCTTTGCGCATACACCGCATTCTACAGGCAAAAACCGTGGATTTTACCTACCTCAAAACACTTCTCGTCCTGGCCAAGGTGGGCAGTTTTTCCAAAGCCGCCCTGAACCTGTGCGTCACCCAATCGGCTGTATCCAGAAGGATTCAGGCTTTGGAGGAGCACTACGGCCAACTGCTGCTGGAACGGTCGGGACCGGTCCTGAAACCGACGCCGGCCGGATTGATCCTGCTGGAAAAAGCTCAACAGGTGCTGAACATAGAACGGGAGATACTGGAGGAGCTTCAGGCGCAGAAAGGACGTCGCAAGATCAGCTTTTGCTGCACGTTCCCCTTTGGCACGAGCTATCTGCCGGGAATTCTCAAAGATTTCATGGCCAATCATTCCGAAACCAGCGACCTCAAATTCGTCTTCGAGATGCCCGAAACGGCTCTGCAGGGACTTAAGGAGGGGATATTCGACCTGGCGCTGATCGAATACTGTGAGGACCTGAATCTGGGAGCATTCAAGGCATATTCCTTGCCAGAGGATGAGATGATCTTCGTCAGCTCACCAAACTTGGGACTGTCCACTCCCTCTGTCGATATCGAATTGCTGCTCGGGGAACGGCTTTACTGCAAGAAGGCCGGATGCTGCGCCAGGCGATTTCTGGACAAAAGCATGCTGGGGCTGGGGAAAAACAGCACCGACTTTGCTAATACAGTCTTTTTCGACGACATTCCGTTCATCATCGACGAGGTCGTGGCGGGGCAAGGAATAACCTTCATCTCCCGGAGCATGGTGGCTAAATATCTGGAAGAGGGTTCTCTGGTGGCCCACCACGCCACCGGTTTCGCACCAGCCAGGGCCCGCAGCCTGGTGTTGAACGAGCAGCACAAGATCGACCCCATCCTGCTCGACTTCATCCTCGGTATTTATCGGGCACTGGATGTCGACCCACCCGAATCACTTGCCACGGCTTATCTCACTGCCTCATAGATCACAGGCTGCCATTGTGGAAAACACATTTCATCACTCAGTGACCGGCGTCGTTCTTGCCGGCGGGAAAAGTCGCCGCATGGGGCGGGACAAAGCATTCATCCCCATCGACGGGCTCCCCATGGTGGAACGGATCATCGGGCTCTTTGCCGGCAGATTCGCCGCTGTCCTCGTCATCGGTGGGGAAGCGGAACGTTTTGCAGGATATAACGTCCGCCATCACCCGGATATTTACCCAGCTGCGCCCTGGGAGGGCTCTACACCGGTCTATACGTCGCCGAGACTCCTTACATCTTCGTCTCCGCCTGCGATATCCCCTACCCTTCAGGCATGGTCATGGACCATCTCCTCTCCCTGCGCCATGGGTTTGACGCGGTGGTCGCCGAGAGCGACAATGCGCTCCAGCCGCTGTTCGCCATCTATGGCAAGGGTTGTCAGGAGGCAATGCGCCTGCAACTGGAAGATGGTAATCCCTGCATACTCGACCTCTTTCCCCGAATCACCACCCGCACCGTAACCCCGGCGGAGCTGGCCTCCATAGCGGGAGCGGATCGGTGTTTCTGCAACCTCAACACCCCGGAAGACATGCAACAGTTACAGATAAAACAGTAAGCGAGGTCCATATGGAAAAAAGAGCTGTTTCTTTCGTGGCAAAATCGGGAACCGGCAAGACAACCCTGCTGGAAAAGGTCATTGCCGAGCTGAAACGGCGCGGATACAAGGTGGGGGTGATCAAGCACGATGCCCACCGCTTCGACATCGATCATCCGGGAAAGGACAGCTACCGGCTAACTGCCGCCGGCGCCGACACCATGCTCATCTGTTCCCCCCAGAAACTGGCCATGGTCAAGCAGCACGAAACAGCCCCCACCGTGGAAGAGCTGGTAGCAACCTATTTTGCCGACGCAGATATTGTTATCACCGAAGGATATAAAATGGGAGGGATGCCGAAGATCGAGCTGAACCGGAAAGAGCGGAGCGAGACCCTCATCTGCCGGGGGGAGAACAACGACCCGACCTGGTGGCCGTTGCCAGCGATCAGCCCTTGGCCCTGGACGTGCCGGTGCTGGACCTGAACGATTACCTTGCCGTGGCCGATTTTCTCGTGGAGCGGTTTATCAGGGATACAAAGTGATGGGAAAAGGGTGGAGGGTGAGTCTGGATGTTACCCCCTCCTTGATGGGAGGGGGCGAGGGGGAGGGTGAATTGAACTCCTTCGAAGCAGAAGATCTCTCCCTCTCCCCAACCCTCCCCCATCAAGGGGGAGGGAGCAAACTGAAGTATTCAATTCCTAATTTCCTTGATCAGCTCATTGGCCTTGGGCAGGTCCTCCTCGGCCACCTGCACCTGGAGCGACAGCCCCTTTTCCGGTTCCCGGGAGAGGAAATATTCTATCCCTTCCGCCTTCAGCACCTTTTCCACCCGCGCCAGCTCTTCTTCGTTTTTCGGATCGTAAAATTTTACCATGGCGACACACCTCGGTTTTTCCTTTTAGTGTATCACCCCGGCGGCATATTCCCATAGATGGTCAACCTCCGGTCAATTCCTGCAGCAGGTAGATCTTCGGGTTCAGGTCCCGCACCACCAGGATGATCTCCGCAACCGTTCCTCGTCCACCCCCTCCTCCAGATCCGTCTCCTGGAAAAGGGGTACCCCTTGGGCAGTGGGGAATAGCTTCCGTCCCGCAGAAGAGACACATCCACCATGTCGTTGACTCGCCCTTCCGCTTCCCATGGGTCACGATAATTGAACTGGCGGGCAACCACGTGCAGTCCCATGCCATTGCCGAAGACACCCTTAACCTCGAAGGAAAAGTCCCGCGGAGCGCCATAGCTTTCAGAGCGGCCGGCCCTGATCATGGTCTCTGCACCCGCTTCCCGCAGCAGCGCTTCCACCGATTCTGCGGACATTGGTTGATATTCTTCCATGGTTTATCCTTTTCTGCCCTACAAATTTCCGGCGGTTGTCGTGGCTTCGGGAGTGAGTGACCGAGCCGCAGCGGCGAGCGGACATCCGCCAGGAGATGAACAGGGCATTACCCTGACAAACTACCATTTCGGACGAGAGGATTGAGAGACGGCGCAAGGTCCGCAGCTGCGGCGACCGAGCGAATGGACGAAGTCACGGCAACCGCCCACGCCACCACCTAATTTCAGATATCCAGCCGCAGTTCCACTCCCCACGGCACCGGCTTTTCCCCCTCTTTGGTGAGGACCCACAGGGTTGGAAACTCCATGGTATCCGGCGCTTCGCCGAATCCGTCGGTAAGATAGATGACCGCCGCCGGTCGCGGCTGCAGGGCGCGGGCATGATCGAAGAGGGGCCGCAGGTCGGTAAAGCCGCCGCCGTGATAGCTCTGCACCACTCCTCTGCCGCTCAAGTGTTCGATCTTCCGGATGCGGCTGTTGGCATAGACCACAGTGATGGTTGTTTCCCGGCCGCGGGCTATCTGCTGCAGCTCCCGCGCGAAGGCTTCCCGCAACACGGACGCATTGGTGGAATCGCTCACATCCACCCCCACCAGCAAGTTGAGCTTGCGATGCTTCCTGGTTCCCGGCGTCGTGTGTTCGAAGCGGCGATGCTCGCGGCTCCAGGTCGTCTGCCGGCCAGCCCGCCCGGCGGTGGCGATGAACTGGCGCAGCACCTGTTTCCAAGGGATAGGAGAAGGGTTCAGGTATCCTGCGACGACTTGGCGCAGCTCAGGCGGCACCGCCCCATCAGCAGCCTTCAGCGCCCCATTGACCAGCCCCCGCACCACTTCCTCCCCCAATTTGAAAGGCGTGCTGTCCGCTTCATGCCAGGAGGCATGGCTGTCGATGGTGGCGCCCCTGTGGCAAGCTGCTTCCTCCCTTGCGTCCGGCCCCGCATGTCCCCCCCTGTCCTGTGCGGCATTACCGATACCGCCTCCGGCCAGGTTCCCCATATCAAAGGGGGAGGTGAGGCGGGCGTAATATTCTTCGGCAGCAAGACCATCGGGCTGACCATACTGGGCCGGATATGCCGCTTCCGCCGGCAGACCTTCGATCCCCGGATTGACCGCCAGATCGCAGGCCATATCCCAATCGTGGCCGTTGCGCCCCTTGCGCCGCAGCATGTGCAGATGTAGGACATGCACGACCACATGCCGCAACAGCCCCTCCTGCTCCATGGGCGTGAAGGTAGCCAATTTCTCGCCGTTCACCGTCAGGACCGGCAGGCCCGAACGGATGGTCACCCCCAGCGGCTCATTGCAGGCCATGCTTTCCCGGCGGAAATTGAGGAGGAACTGCCCGTAGAACGGATACTGCTTCAGCAGGCGGATGATGGCATTTTCCAGGACCCGATCGGTCACCGTCTATGCTTCCGCGCTCATGGCACGGATGGCGTCCAGCACCACCGTATCGTACTTGTCCTGGCTGATGGCAAGAGCCACGGGGGGGATCTTGAGCAGAGATTTTATGGTAGCAAAGCGCATGTCGCGAGGGAGGCACGCCAGGTAGGCAACCAGATTTTCTTCCTGGGGGAGCGTCAGGGAGGGTGATACCTGGAGCAGGCCCAAGAGCTCGTTCATGGTCGCCGCCTGGGCATCGTCCCGCTGCTTGCAGATGGCATCAACCACTGCCGGCCAGTTATCAAGCACCTCCGTTGCCGGTACCGGCCGCCCTGCCTGGTCGACACACCAGCGCAGGAAGGAAACGGCTGCCTCCTTGCCAATGATACCGGCATAGACCTCCATCTCCAGTTCGCGAGGGAGACGACAACGCCGGCGCAGGGTGCTGACCATTTCCCAGCCACGTTCCGTCGGCTCCACATCCATATCCAGCGCACTCCCCTGCCGGGCCAGGAAAGCGGGATTGCCGGCAAGAAAGCCCCGGACACTGCCGTCCAGTTCCCTTGCCGTGGCATAGCGGGCCCAGCACTGGTAATCGCTCTCCACATAGAGCATGACCATACGGTCGATCAGAGCCCGGTCCAGGGTCGCCACCTGGTAAGTGCCGTCGGGGGGATTGATGGTAACCACCACCTTGTGGCGCAGTCCCAGTTTATGGGTATGCAGGGCGCGTTGCTGCCCCTCCGCAGGCGGTTCGACAAACTGGAAGATGGCCTGCAGGGTATCCTCCTGCTGGGCACGGTTCAGCTCGTCGCAATGGATGATCGTCTCCGCTCCATCGTCTTCCGGCCACCAGGAAGGGCACGACCAGTGCATCACCGTCCCCTCCCGGTAGGGAATCCCCACCAGGTCCCCAACCTCCATCTGCCCCAGGCGAAGGGGCACATAGCTGCGCCCCAGCTCCCGGCACAGCTGGATAATGCCGGCGGTCTTGCCGACGCCGCGATGGCCGACCACACAGGGAGTGAGATCGGTCTTGGTGAGAATTTCCTTGAGAACCGTTTTCATCTGCTCAACGTTCATGACTTTCTTCTTCCTCTTGCGTATGCAGGTAACTGGGAAAGCTTCAACATTAAGACACAAATTGCCGCGATTTTCCAATGGATTTTGCCTGCCGCGGCCGGGAGGCAGGCGTTGAAACTTTCGAAATATTCAATATCTCCGCCAGCCGCACAGCGTTTTTCGGTGCGAACCCGAGGGCATCGTTATTGTAGAAAATGAACACATCCCGCCCGTCTTTGAGATAGCCCCGGATCCGTTCCGCATCAAGAGCGATTTCCTCATCGCTATAGTCGGCGGCATAGTCCCCCCCATGGCCATGCCGGCGCAGATATATGAAGTCGGCTGTCGGCGCCCATTCGTATAGATACTGGGGCCAATCGGCCAGACAGAAGGCCGCATTGTGGGCACGGCAGAGCTCCACCACCTGATCGTTAAACCAGCTTTCATTGCGGAACTCGAAGGCATGGCGCACCGGGTAACGGTCCAGCAACTCAAGGAATCGGCTAAGTCGTTCCAGATCCAGGAAAAAGGAGGGCGCCAGCTGCCAGAGCACCACCCGCAGCTTGTCGCCCAGCCCCGCTGCCGCCTCAAAAAAACGCTGCAGGGGTTCCTCAACCTCTTTCAGCTTTTTGATATGGGTAATGAAGCGGCTCCCCTTGATGACGAACTGGAAATTATCCGGCGTTTGTTCCCGCCAGTGCTGGAAAACCGAAAGCTGGGGCAGCCGGTAAAAGGTGACGTTCAGCTCCACGGTAGAGAAGACGGAGAAATAATGGGCAAACCAGAGCCGCTGGGGCAGCTTTTCAGGATAGAAATTTCCGCGCCAGTGGTTGTAATTGAAGCCGCTGCAGCCGATCTGTACCTTGGCCATGGGGTTCCTCCCGTTAACTTTTCTTACCTATGGAAAGTCTAACATCCTTTGCCGTGGGCACAGCTAATGAGATGTAGCGATTGATAAAAGTTCATAATGGTTTTATCTTTAGTCGTGGCCAGGCTTTCTCTTTCATTGGCTGTGAAAATGTTTACCGTCATCAACCATACGAGCATTGATCACGCTGATCCTTTCAGAGGATACGAGGCAGTGGTTCATGCCCCTTGACTGATGAGCAATCGCTATCACCGGCTGGCCGAGCGCATCATGGCCGGGGCCAAACCGGCACAGCCGATAACTTCCGGGAAACATGCCCCCCCAGCTACCCCCCGAAGGGACCATCATCGCCATCGATCCGGACATCCCGCCGGAAAACCAGCTGGTCTTTTTCGAAGTGGAAAACGGCAACAGCAGCGACCTCAGATGGTCGCTGAATGGACGTCTACTGTCGGCCGGGGAGGAAGGACGACGCTGGAAGCCTGCTGCGGGCAGATATGAGCTGGTGCTTACGGATGAGCGTGGGACAAGGCATGACAGGGTTTCGTTTCAGGTGCGTGGGGGGGATGTGGGGGAATTTGGGGCAGTAGGTTTGAGTTGCTGATTGGGTGGTGGTAATGAAGAGCTAAAAATGTTACAAGAAGGACGGCTAATGAAGCAAAAGAACTTTAACCACCGCCCGCCTGCTTAGGGGTATCTTGTATAGAAAAACCATTTACATCTATATTGGGCGATATAGATGTAGATGGCGCTAGTTGCTCAATGACTAGTTGAACGATCACTTCTTCAAAGACAAACCTTAATTGATCAAGCTTCTCTGCGGAGGGAATGATGCCGGAAAACCTAGTTATTGAAAGCAGTATCCCTATAATACCCGCTTTGCAGGAGAGGACAGAACCAGAAAACCCTTGGGAACCTGTGATGTTGGTGGAAGAGGACACAGAGCCGCCTTCTGTCAGGGTTTATTTCGTGGCGATCAATGAAGATTCGCTAGCTGAGGGGCATTCATGGAGTGAGGCCAATAAGGATAAAATTCTTATAATCGAAATTTTTCAAAGTTTTGTCGTGACCTATCCGATTAACGTTCGCAGAGACAAACCTGACTATCTTCAACCGAAGTACGGTCGTATAACAAGTTTGACGTTGGACTGGTTCGACCAAGGCTGGATAGAGGAGCCTGAAGCAGTTAAAGAAATGTTGGAACACTTCCCAGAAGGTTTTTCAAAGCAGTTTCAGTATGGCCTTGGGCTAAAATGGGAATACCGCTTTCTGATCGAAAGCATAGCAAACATTGAAGGCATAGAACATATTGTTTTCTCCAAGACCGAGATAACGCGAGCGGAAGGTGATATCTACTTTTTTAACATGAGAGATTACCAGACCCTGCGGCGTACAATTGATAACATTTCTAGGCGATATCAAAGGGAAGCACGCGGCGACAAGCTGTTGTTGTGTTACGCAAATATTCTTCGTAAACACGATCCTCAAAAATACCCGATACAGACAAAGAGGCCTAAGGCGGGTGCCATCTATGAATTGTTAAATTCTTTGGATAACAAGGTTAAGCTTGGCAAAAGAGATCAAGAATCAATGATCCGCTTGGTTCAGGGTAATAAAGAAGAACTTGTGAAAGATCATCACAATGCATTGCTCCAGTTAAAAACAGATATTGAATCTGTCACATTGGGTCAGATTATTTCCACTATTGAAGAAATGCTTTCTAAGAATTTGTCCGAGACTCACTGGCAAAAATTCTTCATGGATAACAGCTTTGTCCTCACTCTCGCATTTTCTTATCCCGTCACCCTAGTTCAAGATCAGGCCCATGTCGGAGGAGCCGACATTCGTGGCATTGGCACCAAAATCACTGATTTCTTAGTTTCGAATCGATTTACCGGAAATCTCGCAGTCTTTGAAATCAAGAAGCCAGACTCAGCTCTCCTCAGCAGCGTCGAATATCGTACAAATCTCTTTCGAAATAGCAAGGAATTGGGCGGTGCGATTGCCCAAGTACAAGACCAAAAATTTCAGTTACAGAACAACTTTACTAATTTGGCATATCAATCGGGGTGGAATGACTTTCACGCATTCAACGTTCAATGCGTTGTGATCATAGGTAGATCCCCAGCAGACAACCATGAAAAGAAATCTTTTGAGTTTATAAGACATTCTCTCAAGGATGTGCAGATCATCACCTACGATGAGATGCTGGATAAGGTCAGGCAAATTCATCAGTTGTTTGTTGCAGGTAAAGCGAAGGAGGAAGAAACACAAGACTTGTTTTAATGACATTGCGAGGTAAATCTAAGTGCAATTGCCGCAAAGAACAATTCAACCCTTATAAGCCCCCCGTCCGTCAAGGGCAAAAATAGACCCTGACGATTTTGGGGACAAGTAAAAGGGTCGCGTCTAAGGTCATTGCTCCTAAAGTCGACAGATTTATAAACGTTTCTCAAATCGGCAACGACAAGCTTCTTTTAATCTATCAGAAGAACAAAATCGGGTATTCTGCCACCTATTCCATTGCTGGATTTTCACTCCTTGATCTAAAGGAACTGCCAAAGACACAATATGTAAATTCGCCTGAGGTATAGACGCTACAGCCCCTGCTGGCATACCTATGAGAGGTTACTGCATGAAAGTAGAAATAGTCACATTTCCTGAAACAAAAGTTGCTTTTATAGAGCATCACGGCCCACCGGCGCTCGAACACGAGACTGCGCAAAAGCTGATCGCGTGGAAGCTCGAAAACCGTCTGCTGGATCAGTCGAAGTACCGTAACTATGGACTTCACTACGCCGACCCGCGTAACACGCCGGCGTCAATGCACCATGTGGATTTCTGCCTCTCGGTGGAAGAAGACGTCGGCCCCAATCCTTACGGCATCAGGAAAAAGCTGATCCCGGCCATGCGTTGCGCCCGCGCAAGAAACGTAGGGTCCCGCTTGAACAACCAGGCCGCCGGCTATATCTATGAAACGTGGTTGCCTCAAAGCGGCGAGTCGGTCGGTGATTTCCCGATGATATTTCACTATGTGAACGTGGGGCCAAATGTGAGGGAAGAAGAGATGATCACGGATGTTTATCTGCCTTTAAAAGTGATGGCGTGCCGGCCCTGTACACTCGACCCTTTAAAGCATGCTCTGTAAGATCTGCCCGCGCTGCCTCCCCACCTTGAGTGAAAGAAGAAACAGGGGCGGCCGGCAAAGCTGCTCCCCAAAAGGATTGCCCATGACCAAGACAAACATTCTGAACGCATTGGCCCTACTCATCATCCTTCCGCTCTTCCTGGCACAAAACGCTGCTGCCGGGGAGCGGTACGGCATCCGCACCTGCACCGTACAAGAAGTCCTGGACTCCGGCGGTTATTCTTTCATTCGCTGTCGGGAGGGGTCACGGGAAACTTGGCTTGGGGTTTTGCTGACACGGCTGGATATTGGCGAGCAGATATCGTATCAGGATTGTCCCCCTCTACCGAACTTCCGCTCCAATAGCCTGGACCGTTTATTTCCGGAAATCCGATTCGTTCCCGGAGTCTCCCGGGCCGGCGAACCGCCTGTTGCACCCACGGAAGTCGAAACCATAGCTCCCGAGATGGCTCCCTCATTTAATCAGACTGACTTACCCGTAGCCCCCGAACCGGCTCCCTCCTGGAATCCGACTGGCGTATACGTAGCTCCCACGAGCGCTCGCTCCCGGAGTCAGACCGACGTGTATGCCGGAACAGACGAGAGCGGCACGCTCGTCTTTACGGACGATCCGGCCAAAGCCCCAGGGGGAGCAAGAAGAAAATAGTCGAGCAGCAGCAAAACCATTCAAGGCCAATGAGGACACACATGCAAAAACACCTGATCGGCATCTTATTATCGGCAATCTGCATCGGCGGATGTGCCCACACCCTGCCCCCCGCGAGGACCTGACCCAGGCGGTCACGAAGAGCTTCTCGGCCCCGGGGTTCAACTACAGCTCAAAAAGCCGGATCACCGATTTGACCCTGCCCGAGAAAGTGCCGTCCGTAACTCCGTCCAAGAAAACCAAGCTGGCGCTCGAGACGGGCGTCGAGGTGATCCGCAGCCTCTCCATCAACGTGGATGGGGCCGTGGACATGAAGGCAAAGAAGTCCCAGGTGCTCTACGCCCTGCGCTACGACAGGGACAACGTGGAATTCGCCATCAAGGTGCCGATGCTGGTGGATTACGGGACACAGACGGTCTATGTGGGCACTTCTATCTACACAACAGTCCTGGAAACCCTCTTCCCGCAGGCTCCATCAACCAAAGGGAAGCTGGTCCGCATCGACCTCAACAAACTTTTGCAGGAAGGAGCCGCCAGGAAACCCCAGCTGGCCAACCTTGTCGGCCTTGATCTCCTCAGCGGAAAAAACATGGATTTGATCAACGAGGCCATCAAGGCTGCCGTGCTCAAGGAACTGCCGCAACTTAAGGATAGCTGCTTCAGCGATCAGGCCCTTTCCGACCAGGACAAGCAGGCAGGGGTGACCCGGCGCATTCGGGTGCAGCTGGGCTATGCAGAATCCGTCGCCTTGGGGTTGGGAGCTATGGCCAGTGTCGCCGAGGCGCTCCATCAACAGGAGATTATCTCCAACGACATCTACAACGTCCTGCTTACCTTCACCGACCCGAAGATGATGGGTGATGTCATGGAAAAATTCTCCCTGACTGCCCGCTTCGATGTGGGCGTTGCTTCGTCGGGGCATGTGTCCTTTGTGGAGGGGCAATACGACGTGGCTGACCGGAAGGGGCTCTATCGCGTGGGAATCGCCAATGTGAGCACCTTCAGCAATTACGGCGCACCAAGCTTTACCATGGCACCGGGACAGGACAATGTCGTAGACTTCACCGAGCTTCTCAAAGCAATTGCCGCTCCGGCCGCCGAAAACGAAGCCGATGATGCAGCCACAAGCCCGGAAAAAGACCATGAAACAAGGAACACTTAACGATGACCCTGATTTAGCTGCTTGACCAACAGGGCCATTCCTTAGAACTTCTTGACACCATGGTCCCCGGGGTATATGAAGGTAAGCGATTTTTCATGTAAGACCAATCATTCTAACGAGGGAGAGGAAACATGAACAACAAGATCTTTTCGATGGGCATAATGATGATTGCAGCACTCTTCGTCTTTTGTGTGGGAGCATCATGGGCCATTGCTGCAGAACCGGCTACAGCAAAACAGGTGGTGGAAAAAAAGGAACTGCGCATCTCCGCCGACGGCAATGCCATCGTCGACCAGGATGGACGTGAAGTGGCTCGCTTCGCCAACGATATTCAGCTGAAGCAGCCGTCAGGCGCAAGCATGAAGTTGCAGGGTTGCATGTGCTGCACACCCGAATGCCTCGTTTACGACAAGAACGGCAACTGCATCAAAACCTACAATTCATGCACCTGGGACTTCGACTGCAGCTGCAAATAGCAGCGGAAGGAGCATCATGGCCAAAGGGTACCAGTCAAACAAGGAACGGCAGGAGATCATCGCCGCCATGGGCAAGGCCTTGGCCAAGCGGGCAAAGTTCGCCTGCGAATGGTGCGAGGGAAAGGAAGACCTGCGCCCATGGGAATACGGAAACCGGGCCGAATTGACCCAAGAAGACGTGGCGCTGCTTTGCAGCAACTGTCGACAACTGGCCGTCGGCAAGAAGGGGGAAGACCATGAGCTGCGCATCATTCGCAATGCTTTGTGGAGCCCCGTTCCGGCTGTGGCCGAGGGAGCGGCGCGGGTCATCGCCCAGAGCAGGGACAGCTGGGCCCGGGAAGCCATTGAAGATAGTTTGATCGATGAAAAAGTGAAAGAAGAATTACTGCGATAACCAACGTTGCAACGGGGCGCTATTCGGCCGCATCCTCAGGCATGATCTTCTCCGGTTCGGGTCCCCCCTTGCCGGCAACGTAATCCTCAACCCACCCGTCTATTTTTTCCTGCATCGCCTGCTTCAACCCCGCCTCCAGCTGTTCGCGCCGCTGTTTGGCATATCCCGGCACCTGCCGTACCTCGTAGTGCACATGGGGACCCGTGGACCTGCCGGTGCTGCCGGCCAGGGCAATCACGGTGGTTGTATCCACCTTCTGCCCCACCGTTACCTTTACCTCTGAATTGTGGCCATAAAAGGTGACATAGCCGTTTTGGTGGTCCACTGCCACCAGGTTGCCATAGCCCTTGTATGAGCCGGCAAAATAGACGGTGCCCGCCTGGGTGGGATAGACCGGGGTACCGAGGGGCACGGCGATGTCGTAGCCGTTGTGATAGACCATGCGGCCGCTGCCGAACGGGTCCGGGCGGTAACCGACGCCGGAAGTGATGAATCCGCCGTCGACCGGTGACTTTCTGGCTGCGGCTAAGGATGATGCCGGCGCTTGGCCAAGGATGACCATGGCCAAAAAGAGCAAAATTTTCATTGAAATAGGAATTTTTTTCATACCCGTTCTGTCCATCTTTGTCCTAAAACCCCTGTTCAGCTGATTTCCCCAAATCAATCGGCAGGGGCATGGGAAAGTTTTGCATGCCCCGTGCCAGTCCCGTAATGTTCGGCATGGTAGGAACTGCGCACGTAAGGCCCGCTCTCCACATGCTCGAACCCCATGGCCAGGGCCTGCTCCCGATAGCGGTCGAAGGTTTCCGGCGACGGGTAATCATGTACCGGATAGTGGCTGCGGCTCGGCGCCAGGTACTGGCCAAGACTCAAGTATGAACAGTCCACCCGGCGCAGGTCCTGGAGAACCTGGAAAAGCTCCTCCTCCGTCTCCCCCAGGCCGAGCATGAGGCCGGTCTTGGTCTTCATTGCCGGGTTAAGCCGACGAATCATTGCCAGCACCAGCAGCGAACGCCGATAATCGGCGCCGGAGCGGATTGAATAAAGTCGCGGCACCGTCTCCAGATTGTGCCCGAGAATATGGGGACAGGCCGAGACGACTGCGGCTATGCTTTCCTGATTGCCGGCAAAATCCGGAACAAGGAGCTCGATCTTCGTCTGGGGCGAAGCATTGCGGATTGCCGCCACTGTTGCGGCATAGAGAGCGGCCCCACCGTCGGCAAGGTCATCCCTGGTGGGGCTGGTGACAACTACGTGGGTCAGCTTCAACAGCTCCACCGCCGTGGCGACCCGCTCCGACTCGGCTTGATCCACTGCCAGAGGTGTCTGCTTTGTCACATTGCAGAAGGAACAGAGACGAGTACAGAGCTTGCCCAGGATAAGAAAGGTCGCCTGGCGCTGGCGGAAGCATTCCGAGATATTGGGGCAGTGGGCCTCCTGGCAGACGGTATGCAGTTGCAGATCTCCCAGCAGACGTTCCATGTCGGCATGGGCAGCGGGGGAGACCTTTTTCTGCAGCCATTCGGGGCGACGGGTGATTTTCATGATTATTCCGGTTTCTTTCCATAGAAAAACAGGCGACAACACACTGACACTTTACTGGGACAGGAACGATAAATCAAGGGTAGAGGGCACTTCCGGTGATTTCGCTCACCCAGTGATTCCGTGGGCATTCCAGGAGAAACTGCCATATTTCTTCTCTTCCAGCTGGCGCCCAGTCTCCAGTTCCCCGGCCGTCAAGGCGTCCGTTTGCAGGACCACCCCCATGGTTTCGGCAAAACACTCTGCCACCGTCTGCTTCAGAGCCTCCTCGTCCACTGCCACGCCAAGTTCGGACAGACTGACGGTGCTTTTGTCCAGGGCGGACATCTTCTCCCGCAGGAATGGGATCGCCGACGATAGGGCCGGTCGCAGTGGCATGGAACCGTGCTGGAAGATCAGCCTTTTGGTCCGTCGCTGGGCGTTGCTCCCAACTTGCGACCGGCAACTACGACATCGTATTCCTCTTTGCCGGCAAAGCAGAAAGCGGTCCTTCCGCCGAGCCTGGTACCGGCCAGGGCGTTATCCACGGCAAATCCGGCCTTAAGCCAAGCCTCCCATAGGTGCAAATGAGGAAGCCGCAGAGCCGGGCAAAGGATTCCTTGACGGTGCCGGCTTTGGCAATATGTTTCGGTGCGCAGACGATGCTGTAGGTGAGCTCCTCGGCATGGTAAATGACGCCTCCACCGGTGATGCGACGCACCACCGGCACCCCCCGCTCGGTACAGAGCTCCAGATCGAGCACCTCTGCAGCCTGCTGATAACGGCCCAGGGAAAAGGCGGGCGGATGCCAGCCGTAGAGGCGCAGCACCGGTTGAGAGGTCTCCGGGTCGAAATGCTCCAGCAGCGCCTCATCGACGGCCATGTTGGCCGGACCGTCCAATGGGCCAGTGTCAATAAGGCGCCAGGATTCTCTAACGAAAGTCATTACCGGGTGGATTCCTCTCTTTAGCATTAGTGCCATGCTCGACAACAAAAAGCATCACTCAGTACTCCGCGGCGTCACCACGACCTTCTCCGGGACGATCTTGACGAAGCGGTTGCGGCAGGAAGCAACGGCACCCTCCACCCAGTCCGCCTCCACTTCCTGCTGGGAGCGGATCAGTTCCCGATGGTACTGGAGCAGAAGTTCCTCCACATTGGTAATATCATTCTCTTCCAGGTCGCGGATTTCCACCCCTGCTCCGGCGGCAATGCGGCGGCGGAGGGCATCCCTGGTCATGCCCATTTCCGGATCGAGATGGCAGTAAACGATACCGCCGGTCATGCCGGAGCAGATCCAGGGGCCAGGATCGCCCAGGACGACAACCCTGCCGGCGGTCATGTATTCAAAGGCAAATCCCTTCAGATTAGCCCTGCCTGCCCAGTTGCCAACGGCGTCGTCCAGCGGTGAACGGATCCTTCCGCCAAGGACCACATTGGCACCGGAAAGGCGGATACAGGCCCGGCTGTCGGCATCACCCTGAATGATGAAAGTGCCCCCTTGGGCGCCATAGGCCAACCCCTTGCCCACTGAGCCGCCGACTCGGACCCCATTGCGGTTTTCCCCCTTGAGGATGACGATCTTTCCGCCACGGGCCGACTTGCCAACCCCATCCTGTGCTCCCCCTTCCACCCGCATGGTGAGGCGGGGGATGTTGAAGGCACCCAAACCATTGCCGGGAATGGAGTCGCGCTGGAAATGGAGCAGCGCCTGCTCCTGGCCGGACAGCCGACCCTGTTGAATATCCCGGACCATGACTCCGGCCAGATGGGTGCCGATGGCCCGATCGGAGCTGGAAGCGTCGGTATCGTCGTACCGGACCCGGGTCTCACCGCTGAGGAAGGCATTATGGACCAGATTGGAGATAAGGGAGGTCAGGTAGTTGAGGGGCTTGCGGATGATGCGTACATTGTCCTCCATCTCCGTCGCGGCAGGAAGCTTTGCCGGGGTCAGCAGATCGGACAGATCCAGGTTTTCCAGCCCCCGCTCCTGGAAAAGCAGGTCTGCCCGCCCCACCAGGTCCTGGGTCCTCCTGGCGCCCAGTTTTGCGGTAAGGATGCGGATCTCCCTGGCCATGCCGCGGAAAAAGGTGGTCTCGTAGATGACGCCGTTTTCCAGCACCCGTGGGACGAAACGTTTCAGCCCTTTGGCCTCGGCCTCTGCCGTGGTCTCGATCTGGGAGGCAATGCAACATGGCAGGTGCCAAGATGGCAGCCACGGCAAGTGGTACAGCCGATGATGACCATGGCCATGGTGCCGAAGCCGACCCGGTTGGCCCCCAGCAGCATCAGTTTCAATACATCCCGGCCGTGCGTGCCCCGCCGTCGGCCCAGATCTCCACCTTGTGCCGCATGCCTGCTTCCACCAGTGCCCGGTGGGCCTCGCTGACACCGATATCTGCCGGCAAGCCGACGAACTTGATGGCATGGCGGCGGGCAGCGCCGGTACCGCCGTCATAACCGCTGATGGTGATGATGTCGGCACCGGCTTTGGCGATGCCGAGGGCGATGGTGGCAATACCGGCCACCGCCGGCACCTTGACGGAGATGCGAGCCCGCGGGTTGGCAGTCCGCAGTTCCTCGACGATCTGGGCCAGATCCTCGATGGAATATATATCGTGGTTGTTGGAGGGGGAGATGAGGCTCACCCCAGGTGTGGCATTGCGCGCGGCGGCGATCTTTGCCGTCACCTTGAATCCCGGCAGGTGCCCCCCCTCGCCCGGCTTGGCCCCCTGCCCCACCTTGATCTCCAGAAAATCGGCGGAGTTGAGAAAATCCATATTGACGCCAAACCGTCCGGAGGCGATCTGCTGGCCGCGGTTTTCCCGGTAGCGCCCCAGCATGTCTGCGATTTCGCCTCCCTCACCGTTCATGCAGACGATGTTGAGGCGGCGTGCCGCTTCGGCATAGATGCGGAAGGGGGTCTCCCCCTGGGAACCGAAGCTCATGGCGGAAAAGAGGATCGGCAAGTCGTGGCTGCCGACGGTGGTATCAACTTCGTCGGGGTCGACGCTCAGCTCTTCCTGAAAGCGGAAGTCGATGAGATGACGGATGGCCAGGGGATTTTCTCCCTCCAGTTGGCGGATCAGGCGCGACAGGTCGGCATAGGTCTCATCCATCTTGGCCACGGCGCCGACCATCTTCCAGATCCGTGGATAGAGGCGGAACTGCACCGGGACCGGCTGCTTTTCCCGGCTGCGAGCCACAGCTGTCCGGCTGCGGTTTTCCTCCTCGAGTCGCACAAGCGTCAGGCCCCCATGACCTGAACCGCAAAAGTTGGGAGTCTCGAAAATCTCGGCCAGGTGACGGCAGAGGCCGATCGAGGCAAAGTATTTACCGTAGCCACCGATTTCGTGGGTTCCCATGGTGGAGATGACCTTCTCCAGCCCCTTGCCCAGGATCGAAAGAAGGTTCTTCAGCCCCATCTCCTCGGCATCGGCCTGTTCCCAGATCAGGTAGGGACAGAGGGCATCGGCCCCCATGCCGAGGGCGAAAATCAGGTCGTGGAGGTTGCGCAGGCACCGGAACGGACTACCAGCGACACGCCACGGCGCAGGGACTCGCCCCCTGCGGCTGTTTCCTCCTTGAGCGCCTTGTGCAGCACCGCCACCACAAGATATGGATCGAGAAAACTCCTGCCGGGGCCGAAAGCGGCACTGTCATCCAGCACCAACAGGCGGGCGCCGTTTCCGGCAGCGGAGACGGCCTCGCTTTTCAGCCGGTCCAGGGCCTGCTGGATCGACTCATTCTGCTGCATGACGCAGGAGAGCAGGCGGTTTCTCCGCCCCCCGAACACCCCCAGCAGAGATTCCAATGTGCAGGTGCCGAAGTGCCGTGCGACAGCAGCGTCCGTTGCCTCCACCCCGCTACGCCTTCCCCCGGTGAGAAGGGGAACGGTAAGATCGATTCCCTGCTGCGTCGGTCCCTTGAAACGTGGTCTTGCCCCCAGGTAAACGCGAATGGAAAAGTGCTCGGACTCCCGCTCCCGGTCGATGGCCGGTTGGTGACAACCGCCACCTGTTCCTTGAAATAGTCGGACAGGTTCTGCCGGGACAGGGAGAGGGCCGCCAGGGGCCCGTCATACCCGAGGGAAGCAATGGGATCGTTGCCTGACCGTGCCATCTCCCGCAAATTCTGCACATCGCTGCTTTTCCAGGCCAGGGCCGACATGAGGTTTTCCAGCACCAGCCTCTGGTTTCGGCTCCACCTCTTATCCCCGGCGCCACTGGACTCCGGCAGGGCACCACCCTGACACATGACCTGCTGTGGGCAGAAAGATTGGTCCTTTTGCGGAATCGCTCATGAATGTGCCGCCGCAGTTCGGGATGGAAGAGCACCCGCACACCCTTGCCGGGCATCACCTCAAGGCCAACCTTTTCCCCCGGAGCCAGGGGTTTCGGGTCGGACATGATCTCCTCGTGGGGCACCACTCCCAACTCCGAGGATATGAAGAGCTCCTTCTCCGTTTCGCCGAACCAGAGGGGACGCAGCCCCATGGCATCGACACTGAAGACACACTGGCTGCCGTGCCGGGCAATGATTGCTGCGGGGCCTTGGGCGGAGGCAGTGAGGAAACGGCGGAACCAGGTATACATGGATGAAAGCTCGGCCGGCATCCTCTCCATTTCGCTGAAAATGGGAGGAAAGACCATTTCCATGGCTTCGAAGAGGGACAGTCCAAAGCGGAACATCAGCCCTCCAGGGTGCGGTTGAGGTCCTGAGAATCGCTGCCGCCGGCAGGCAGGACGATGCCCAGCATTCGTGCTTCTTCCCGGAGGCGGGCGATGGTGTTGATTTCGCCGTTGTGACCGAGCAGGGAAAAGGGCTGGGCGCGGAGCACCGTAGGAAGTGTATTGGTGGAATAGCGGCTGTGGCCGATGGTGATGCTGGAAAGGAAATCGCGCCGTTTGAGTTCCGGATAATAGCGGGGCAGCAGTTCCGGCGCCCCGTGCACCTTGTATGCGGCAACATGGGTGGAAAGGGAGGCGACATGTACGGGAAATTCCTCTTCCAAGGCCACCTGGAGATTGAAAAGGATCTCAGGCGCCTTTGCCGTTTCCGGGCACATAAGGGCAATCTGCCAGAAGAGGGGTTCCCCCAGCCGGGCACTGGTTGAAAGCACCGTGCTCCGCACCACGCCGGGACGCTCCACGAGAACCTTTAGACCGGCATCCTCCATACGCCGGACCACTTTTTCCCTGAGAGCCGGGTCGGTCTGCAGTTCATCTTTAGGAAGCAACAGATGACCTACGGCAAAGGCCGGCGATTCCGCCAGTGCCGGGTCAAGGCCGTTCTCCGACAGGATCTCCTGCCATAATATCCGGGGAATGTCGGTGAGGACGCCGCAGCCGTCCCCCTCGCCGTCGATTTCTCCTGCCCGGTGCCCCATCTTGACCAGTGCCTCGATGGTGCGCTGCAGGTTGCCGTGGGTTGGCTGTGCGCCTTTGTTGATATAGCCGATTATGGCACAGGCATCCCGTTCTTCAGGAACCAGCCCGGATGGATCCAGATCATGACTTTTCATGGCAACCCCATTGTCGATATTGGTACCAAAGCTTCGCATGATGCCCAGCCATGGATGGTGTTAAGTTATAGCAGACGCAGGCAAAAACGGCAACTCCGGGGCAGACGGATATCTGGATTCGGCTGTTGCGCCCCCGATTGAATTGATATATTCTCTGCGGTGCACGGGGGACCCATGCTTGCCAACGATCCGCAGACCAACCATTTTGCCGGTATCCTGCTGACGATCTTTCTTGCCACGATGCAGGAGCGTGTCGGCCGGGCCGGCTCTTTCCGGCTGATACTTTTCGCTCTGCCCGGCACCATTCTCCATGAGTTGGCCCATTTTGTCGTCGCCTCATCACCGGCGGCAGACCCCACGGCTTGAGCATCATCCCGCGCCGTCAATACTGCACCATTGCCGACGGCTCTTCTCGCCGCCTGTGGGTGCTCGGCTCCGTTTCTTTCGGCAATGCCGGCATTTTTTCCACAGTGCCGACCGCTCTGGCGCCCCTTGGCCTGATCGCCATCGCCTGGTACCTGTACCGCCACTGGTTTGCCTGGTTTCCCGCCGACACGCTCCACACCATCCTCCTCTATGCTGCCGTCTACCTTTTTTGCTACAGCTCTGTCCCCTCCACGAAGGACCTGAAGGTCGCCTGCTCCAGCCCGGCGGGGCTGTTGCTCTATGGCTGCCTGGCCACCGGTCTTTTCTATTTTTTCCGGCTGTAAGACCGGCAAAGACACCTTTCTAATTAAAGTGTTTGCCAAATCGAACCGATCTGTATTAGCATCAAGACAGGTTGATTTTCGGTCAGCTTTTTAATACAGAAGGGGGTGAATGAATATGTTTCACGAACCTGCAGCACCCAAGATTATCAGTGTCCTCATCTTCTGGTCCTTCTTCATTCTCATCATGGGCTTCAGCCTGATCACCATGCTCAGCGACAAATATCGCTGGTACCTGCGCTACGCCAGGGTATACTCCCGGGCTTATAAACGCAGATAGGCCCGATCCGTTCCCACCGGCAAAAAAGAGGCCGTTCCCGACACAGGGCGCGGCCTCTTTTCATATGGAGCCTCCTTTGCCGCCCCCCTTTTGAAACGAGATACCCGTCCAAAACCCACCCCCCTCCTACTCTGGCAATAACAACAGGGGGTGCTATACTTAAGGTACTCCAACAATAAAGGAGGGAATTCCTATGCAGTCTCCGGAGAAGTGAATCGTCGCATCAGCGTCGAGGAAAAAGGGCAAAGAGCCGGGCGCAATCCCCAGGCTTACATTCAGCCTAAACAGGATGCTCTCTGCACCATCTGCGGTGCGTTATACCACAACAAACGCTGGTACATGGACGACTCGGAATTGCAAAAGGCAGGTGGCGATACTGCCATTCAGAAGGTAAAATGCCCCGCCTGCCTGATGATAGAGCAAGGCACCCCGGCCGCGGTCGTAACGCTTTCGGGCCATTATTTGAAAAAGCATAAGGCCTCGATTATGGATGCAATAAGAAATACCGAAGCGCATTCACGGGCGAAAAACCCACTGGGGCGCATCATGGAGATAAAGCAGGAACAGGATGAGATTTCAATAACGACAACGGAAGACAAGCTGGCCCAGAAACTGGGGCGGGAAATCCATAAGGCCCATAGTGGGGACCTTCGCTACCGGTGGGGCCATGATGAAAACTTTGTCCGCGTGTTCTGGAACAGGGATTAGTTGCTGGGGAATTTTTCACAGCACGACACGGTTGCGCCCTGCCTGCTTGGCCCGGTAGAGGGCTGCATCGGCGCGGCGGATCAGATCGTCGCTGTTGATGTCGGCTTTGCCCATGAGGGCTATTCCGGCGCTGATGGTAAGGGGGATGACCGTCCCGCCATGATTGATGGTTTCCTGCTCGATGGTTTCCCGCAGTCGTTCGGCAAGGACGACCGCCTCACCAAGGGTCGTACTTGGCGAATGATGAGAAATTCCTCGCCGCCGATCCTGCCGACCACGTCATAGGCCCGCACCACCTCATTCATGCGGTTGGCCACCCATTTCAGCACATGGTCGCCAAAGGGATGTCCCCAGGTATCGTTGATTTTCTTGAAGAGATCAAGGTCGAGCATAATGATGCAGAGCGGCTCGCCCAGGCGGTTAGAGCGCTCGAATTCCTCTTCCAGCCGCCCCATGATGTGCCGCCGGTTTCTCAGACCGGTCAATTCGTCGGTGGAGGCCAATCGTTTCAAACGCTGCTGAGCCTCGTCCAGGTTTATGACGAGACGCCAGGTAAGGAAATAGGTGATGCCTACCACCAGGCCGATAATCAGGATTGCCGCCAGCACGATCAACAGCTGGCTGAGACGGGTCTGGCGGACCAGTTCGGAGATGGTCAGCGTTATGCTGAGAGCGCCCAGGACATCGCCGATCCTGGTGGCATGACATTCCAGGCAGGATTTATCAGCATGGAGGGGGAGCAGGTAACGGTAAATAGGTCCGGATGAATTTTTAAGCACCATCTGCGACATTTCACGATCCCCCTGTCCGAATTTGCGGAGGGCCGTCATTTCAATGGCATCAGGAGTATTGGCAGGGTCCAGTGGATGGGCGCTGACGATGCGAAAGCTTGGTCCCTCCTGCTGCTCGCTACGAACAGAGATCTCCTTGATCATTATGGCATGGTTGCGCAGGGTCAGGGTCCTGCGGTCTGTAGTCTTCAAATCCGGTTTTACCCCGATCCACAGCAGGTAATCGTTTGACTCGATCCCCTTCCTTTTCTCCACATATACGCCGCCATAATCATAGTTCCACATTTTGGTGTGGTCGATAAGGTCTGCATAGGCAAGGGCCTGTTCCCTGACCCGCAGCAGGAGAAGATTGCCGGTACGCTCATAGAGGAAAAAGGAGACGATGACGACAAAAAGCGAAAGAATGATGCACAGGATGAGGAGGAACAGCCTGACATCGCCGAAGTAACGGAATGGTTTTGGCCATAAACCCGGCATAAACTCACCTTGTTGCCCCCATCGGTTAGGGGTAGGAACGTTGTTTCAGCCGCTCAATTGTAGCATAATCTGGAGAAAAGGGCAGTTGCCGGCGCTTTGGCAGATCGAGCCTCAGGCTGTCGAAGAAGGGGGTCTCCTTCAGTTTCAAGTTGTAGGCCTCTACCATCAAGGTTTCCAGATTGACTGCATCCGCCATATTATAGGCCAGCAGGGTTTCCAGTGCTTTAGTATTCCCGTTGACTGCATAATCACGCCACAGGCGCACCGCAAAGGAGCCATCGACACCATCCAGCCCCTCACGGACCAGCCCCAACTGCTTCTCGCATCCTTTGAGCCCCCCTTTGAAACCGAGACTGCGCAGCACATGCATCAGGTCGATGTGGGACTGGGGCAGGGACATATCCAGGTAATGCTCCAGGAAGGGGATGTCGAAGGCCTTGCCGTTGTAGGTGACCAACACCTGATACTTGGCGACATCCTCCCGAAAGTCAGCGAGATTTTGTCCGTGTATGTAATAGCGTACCTCTTTCCCGTCATAAAGTGCAACGGTGGTGATAATGTCTCTGTGACGGGAAAGGCCGCTGGTCTCTATGTCAAGATAGGCAGTGCCATCGCGAAAACTGGGAAACAGCCTCCAGTGAAGCCTGGCCGGCAGCAGCTTACTGAAGTAGCCGGGATCCGGCTGCAGCAGACACTTTTCCGACTCGTCCAGGGAGAGAAGAGCTGCATGATTCCTGGTCAGAGAAAAAACCGGCCTGGTCTGGGCGTGAAATGCGTCCCATGAATGGATGCCCTGCAACCACAACTGCTTTTCCATGGCGGTGCTGACCCCGGGAATATGACAGAAGGTTCTGGTCAGCATGGTCATTCTCCGATGATCTTCACAAGGACCCGCTTGCGCCGTTTGCCGTCGAATTCGCCATAGAAGACCTGCTCCCATGGACCCAGATCCAGCTTGCCGCCGGACACGGCAACTACCACTTCCCGGTCCATGACGGTTCGTTTGAGATGTGCGTCGGCATTATCTGTCCCTGTTTCCATTTCAGTCTCCATAAAGCAATCCTGCTACAGCATATCCAGCGGATCAATATCGATTGTTATCCTGACAACCGACGGCAGCTTGACCTGCCCCCTGAACCGGGCGATCATGCGGTGCAGCTCCGGGCGTTGCCCTGACTTGAGAAGGATCTGCCGCCGGTAGCGGCCACGGATCATGGCCAGGGGCGAGGAAACCGGTCCCAGGATCTCCACCCTGCTTTTGGCTTCCCTCTTCAGACGATGCAGTAATGCTGCTGCTGTCGTCGCCCCCTTCTCCACCTCCGGGGCAGAATTTCCAGAGAATACCAGCACCGCCAGGTAAGCAAAGAGGATAGCCTATTTCTTTCCGGAAACCGATTTCGTCCTGGTAAAATCCCGCGAAATCATGGGCAACAGCGCGGGTTATGGCATAATGCTCCGGATTGAGAGTCTGTATCAGGACCTTTCCCGGTGCGTCGCCGCGCCCCGCCCGCCCGGTTACCTGGCTGATCAGCTGGAAGGTCCTCTCACTGCTGCGAAAATCCGGGATGTTCAACGTGGCATCGGCTGATATTACCCCCACCAGCGTCACGCCGGGGAAATCATGCCCCTTGGCGATCATCTGGGTGCCGACCAGAATATCGATGGTGCCGTTTTCAAGTCCCTTCAACACCCTGGCATGCCCGCCACGGCCGGTGGTGGTATCCCGGTCCATGCGGCCAATTCTGGCATCGGCATAAATCTCCCGCACCTCTTCTTCGACCCGTTCCGTTCCTCGCCCCAGCAGGGCGATGGACTGGCTGTCGCATTTGGGGCAAACGGACGGGGCGGGAATGGAGTAATCGCAATAGTGGCAGAAGTGGCGCTCGCGACGGCGATGGTAGGTAAGGGTCACCGAACAATTGGGGCAGCTGAGCACGGTGCCGCATTCTTCGCAGACCAGATAGGTGGCAAAACCGCGGCGATTGAGGAAGAGAAGCGTCTGCCCGCCAGCTGCCAGGTTGTCGCCGATCGATTTGATCAACTCCGGCAGGAAGGTGGCGCCTTTCCGGCCGCGGGCATCCAGTAGCTCGGTTCCCGCATCGGCAGATTACGGACCCTTTCGGGAAGCTGCAGATAGCCGATTTTTCCCTGCTGTACCGCATGTAGGTGGTTACCAGGGGGGTTGCCGACCCGAGAACCACGACCGCCCCCTCCATCTTGCCCCGAACCAGTGCCAGGTCCCTGGCATTGTAATGGAAGCCTTCCGACTGCTTGTAGGAGGATTCGTGTTCTTCATCGACAACGATGATCCCCATGGGGGAGAGGGGAGCAAACAGGGCGGAACGGGCTCCGATGACGATGGAAACCTCCCGGCGCCTGATCCTCCGCCACTCGTCATAGCGCTCACCATCGGAGAGACCGCTGTGCAAAACGGCAATGCCGCAACGAAAACGGCTCTTGAACCTCCTTACCAGCTGCGGTGTGAGGGCAATCTCCGGCACCAGAACCAGGGCGGTTCGCCCCCTTTCCAGCACCTGGGCAATGGCCTGCAGATAGACTTCTGTCTTACCGCTGCCGGTTACGCCATGGAGGAGAAAAGGGGCGAACTGCTCTTTGATCCCGGCAGCTGACAGTTGTTCAAGGGCCGCGGCCTGATGGAAGTTGAGTACCAGCGGCGTATCGTGGGTGAAAACCTCTTCCCGGAACGGATCACGGTAGACTTCACGCTCGGAGCCTTCAACCAGCCCCAGGTCCTGCAGACGGTGGAAATTGGCCGCTGTGGCAGCGAACTCACGGCGAAGCAGCCCTGCCGGCGCTTCGTCAACCCGGCGAAGATATTCCAGCAGACGCAACCCCTTGCCACGCAGGTTAACCGGCAGTTCCACATCAGGTAGTGCCCGGTAAAAGGTCTCCCTTTTTACCGTTCGTCCCCCCTTGAGCACTTCTTCTCTGCTCAGTGTTCCGTCTGCCGATTCCACACTGCGTGTCCGGCTGGCAAGATTGATACCGGCAGGCAGTGCCGCCTTGATCACTTCCCCCAGCGGGTGGAAATAATAGCCGGCGCTCCAGCGCAGGAAATCCAGCTCCTTTTCCGTAAAGAGCGGCTCCTCGTCAAGAACGTCGATAATCTCCCTGATTTCTTCAGCACTCTCAGACACATTGCCGATCATATAGCCGGTGATCTTGCGCCTGCCGAAGGGGATCAGCACCCGCACCCCCGTTTTCATCCGGCAAACCAGCTCCGGCGGCACTCCGTAATGAAAGGTGGCATCAAGGGGGAGCGGTACCGCAACTTCTATGATTTTCAAGGCGTGGTGCTCTGTCATGATGACCGACATTATGGGACCGGCAAGGGACCGTGTCAAATTGAATATCCGAAAACAGGGACGCAAAAAAGCCGGAAAATTCATGACGGCTTTTCCGGCTTTTTAACTGTACATGGTTTGAAACTATTTCTTCAGCACTTCCTCGGCAATGGCCCGTCCCAGTGCCTCACACTGCTCCAGCGCCTCGGCCCGGGGTGTGAACGGTGCCCTGACAAAGGATACCGGCAATTTAAAGTTGAGCCCCTTGAGCCTTTCTTCGGCCAGACGGCAGGCCTCACCACTCCAGCCGTAGCTGCCGAAAACTGCGGCAATATTGGTTTTGAGGCGGACGGTTGAAAGATAGGCAAGAACATCCCACATGGGCTTTGGCACATCTCGATTAATGGTGGGAATGCCGAAAATCAGCGCATCCCCAACTTCCATCAGATCCCGGATCTCTGCTGCCGTAAGCTCATTAATATGCCGGCAGTCAACCTGAACGCCGGCTGCCGCCGCTCCCCTAACCACGCTGGCCGCCATTTTTTGCGTATTGCCATGGGGAGAAATGTAAAAAAGGACGATCTTTTTGTCCCCTGCTTCGGGGCGACACCAGCTTTCATAAAGTCCCACCGTTTTCCAGGGATCGCTGCGCAGCACCGGGCCGTGGCTCGGGCAGATTACCGCGATCTTCTCGTTTTTCATCTTGTCGATAGCCGTCAGCGCCTTGTCCTTGAAGGGACGCATGATGGTATCAAAGTAAAATTGCATGTCGGCGCTGAAATCGGGAAGTTCGTCATTGAAAATGGAAGAGCCGCAGTAATGTGAGCCGAAGGCGTCACAGGTGAAGACTACCTCGTCCTCCTCAAGCAGGGCGAACATGGTGTCCGGCCAGTGCAGGAACGGCACGACCAGAAAACGCAGACGCTTGCCTCCCAGATCGATTACCTCCCATCCTTGACAATCTGCGAGGGGAATGGGGTATGGATCAGATTGCCGAGAAAGGTATGGGCGGCCTGGGTCGAGACAACCTTTGCCTTTGGACAATGCTTGAGCATAAAGGCAAGAGAGCCGGAATGATCCGGTTCGGTGTGGTTGACGACGAAATAATCGATATCGGCAGGATCTACCAGCTGCCTGACTTTCTCCAGGTACTCCTCACCCCTTTTCCCCTTGACGGTATCGACGACGGCAATTTTGTCCCTCCCCTTGATCAGGTAGGAGTTATAGGTCGTACCGTGTTCGGTGGGGAAGAGGTCGTCAAAGGTGCGCAGTTCCGGGTCTTTTACCCCGATCCAGAAAATGTCAGGCTTGATCTCGAAAATTTCTGCCATTGCTAACTCCTTGTAAATGCATTTGAAGTCAAAAAATAATACCCAATTGGGGCTCATTAGGCAAGATTGGCCGGTAAAAAAAAACGCCCGGTTGCCCGGCGTCGTTGCTTTAATGTTATTCTGCTGTCAAATCGCCATTATGAGTGCCGCGCATCGCGGCCGGTTTTAAGACTGCGGTATTCCACAACCGGCTGGGAGCTTCTCGCCCTGGGAGCAGCGCTTTTCCGAGCCTGGGCAAAACCGCCACCCTTTGTGTCATCCTTGCCTTGACGGCGACCGTTGCCGGCGTAGGGAGTCTTGCCGCGTCCGTTTCCGGGCTGGCTGCGCTTCCCTGAAGTGCTGAGACGGCGCAGGGGACGGGTTGGCTCCAGGCCGGGAATCACATGCATCGGCAAGGTCTGGCCGGTGTACCGTTCGATCCGATCAAGGTAATTCAGGTCGTTCAACGAGGCGAAAGAGATGGCGATGCCGGTAGCCCCCGCTCTTCCCGTTCTGCCGATCCGGTGAACATAATCCTCGGCAAATTTGGCAGATCGAAATTGATGACGTGACTGATGCCGTTGACGTCCAGTCCACGGGCCGCCACATCGGTGGCTACCAATAGCCTGATCTTGCCGCGCCGCATGTTTTGAATGGTCTTGTTGCGGGCATTCTGGGTCATGTCGCCATGGAGGGCTGCAGCGGCATGTCCCTGGGCGTGAAGGTCACGTGCCAGAAGATCGGCATCCCGCTTGGTGGCTGAAAATATTATGGCTTTGGTAACGTCGCCATCGGCAATGAGGTGCTGCAGCATGCGGGTCTTGTGCTGCAGATTATCGGCCACATGGAGCGCTGCTCAATCTGCTCATGGGTCGTTTTCTTGCCGGCGATCTCGATACGTACCGGATCTTTCAACAGTCTCTGGGCCAGCTTGGCCATGACATCGTCCATGGTCGCCGTAAAGAGCAATGTCTGACGGTTGGCCGGAGCGGCGGCGGCTATCCTGTCCACGTCTTCGCTGAATCCCATGTCCAGCATCCGGTCAGCTTCGTCGAGGATAAGCAGTTCCAGGCGGGAAAGGTTGATTCTGCCCCGGTCAAGGTGATCGATCAAGCGCCCCGGAGTTGCTACGATCAGGTCGACCGGACGTGACAGAAGCTGCAACTGCTCACGGTATGGCATCCCGCCGAGGATGGCGCCGCTGGTGACGCGCATGAACTTACCGTAATTGCGAACGGCATCGGTGACCTGGTTGGCCAGCTCGCGGGTAGGGGTGAGGACGAGGATGCGTGGGCCGCGGCCGGGGATCGGGGAACGAACGTTCAGCCGCTCCAGGGCAGGCAGGGTAAATGCTGCCGTTTTACCTGTCCCGGTCTGGGCAGAGGCAATGAGATCCTTGCCTTCGAGAGCCAGGGGTATCGCTTGTTCCTGAATAGGTGTGGGCGTCGTGTAACCGCAGGCGGCAATGGCTTTGAGGATAAGAGGAGACAACTGCAATGATTCAAATGACATGTGAATTCCTTTGGTTTTCGGACGGGAAGCTGCAAACAGCGATCCTGTGCCGGAAACGGCTGAAGATGAGACGCGAAACGCCGTTGCGGCAACCATTGCGACGCATAAATGACGGCAATAACACGTATGACCGGCTCAACTACATCGTCGCCAACCATATGTGCTACTGCATTTCATGGGAGTGCTGAATATGCAGATGGGGGTTAGTGAGCGATGAAACAGGGGATGGGAAAGACTGAGAAGCAATGAAAGAAACAGGTCCCCAATTGAACAGACTCTTCAATATACACGGAAACGGCAGGGATGCAAGTTTTTATTTAAATATCGCAAGCAAAACGGTGCCTCGATTTGGCTACACATAAAATCAATAGTTATTAAATACAGGTCGAAATGGCCTGCCGAAGATCAAAGGACCATCTGCCTGTCCAGATGGACATCCCTGTACACTTGCGTCTGGCCGCCGAATGCATTAAAAATCTTTCGACAACATTAATGCTATTGATTATAAGGGCGCTGTCACATAAAATGGCTATCATTTCATAAGGCAAAGGAAAGCATGATTAACGTCCTCCTCATAGCAGATCAGGTACGGTTGGAGCAAATCGTCATCTCGGCCGCCAAAGCATGCAATGCCAACGTTCATCATTTCGTCAGCCTGAATATTCCTGAGGAAGTCAAATCTGGCTCGCCTGCAGTTATTTTTATCCAGAATCGTCTTTCCGGTCTCTCCGGCGACATCCTTGCCAGACACCTGCGCACTTTCTTCAGCTCTGAGGCCGGATCCGTCATTCTCCTCAGCGCTGACACCAGCGATTCTCCCCAAGCACTTAAATTTGTCGATGACTGCATAGACTTGAACCAAAGTGATGCTGAAGTTGCACTGAGGGTAACCGAGGCCCTGAACAACCATATGTGCAAATCAGGATCAAATACCCCAGACATGGCTATCGCTGGAGGACCGGGAGCACCTGAACCTGCGACGGAGGTGACTGACCGTGTCTCCCTCTCCGGGGGCCAAATCAGCCTGCAGCAGAAAGCGACTGTAGATTCCCCTTTTCTCGATAAGCTGGAAGGCGCTCTTACCGATCTTGAGCCGTTCCCGATCCAGGACCGGACTTCCCCCCAATCGGAATCCCATTACGCGGAACGGGCGGGCGACTTTGTTATTGAGGAAGAGGCGCCACGACAACGAGTCTGGTTTTACCTGGGGGTCTCCATTGTCTTTGCCGCCTCACTTTACTTTTTCATCGGCGGAAAACTGCAGGTGAACCGAAAGCCCTCCACGACATCCGCCACTGCCCCCCGAACAGCGACCGGCCCGGGCATGACCAGGCTGCCCGCATTCATCCCCACCAGCAGGCCTGATCTTGCCTACGGCAAAGAACATCCAGGATGGGAACGTTACTTGGACAGCAGCAATGAGTTCAAGGTCTTCAGGAAAAATGGTGTGATCAGCGCACTGCAGATCATCGACCGCAGCGCCAAGGGGCTTTCCGGATCATTTGTCCGGAATGTCTCCATGAAAGTGCCGCGGCCGTCAGCTATTCCATTACCTCCACCGAAGCAAAAGGAAATTACATCATTGAAAAAGGCGTCACCGGCAAAGCCAGTGTCATAGTTTACAGGCGAAAATCTGATCGGCAGATGAAGGCATTTGTCTTGTATTTTCAGTGACAGCGGAAGATGGGAAAGAAATGATAAGACTAAGACTAGGATTAATTGCCACCGCCATTTTTGTCGTGCTTTCCGCCAGAGCGGGAGTTGCCGGGGATTCTCCCTTTGAAATAGATATCAGAGAGCTTGATAGAAATACGACCCCTGCCCCGTCAAAAAAGAGAGTCTCTGCCGCCAAGCCCCCTCATCCTGCAGCAGCCAAAGCCATTGACCAAAGGAAAGGCGACCAAAGAGAGCGGAAGCCATTATCAAGAAGCGGCCATATGAGCTACACGGTCAAAAATGGCGATCATATCTTCAAGATATTGATGAAGCATTTCGGCATGACTAACGCAGCAGCTGAAAAACTTATTCCCGAAGTTGTTAGTCTCAACAAAATCGCGGACATCCGGAAATTGAATATCGGCCAGACGATCCTGATACCAACCGGACTGTCACATACTGCAGTTGCTCATAAGAAAAAAAGAGAAGCCGAGGCGGCTCTTTCGGCCTCTTCGGCAGCGGAACCTGCAATTCAACAGCGGTTTTCCACGGTTCAACCAATTGAAGCGCCAGTCAGCGCTGCCATAGCTGTACGTTCCGTAACGAGCAAAGATCCTTCCGAAGTCGCCGACTCAATCCTTAACATACTTGCCGTCAAGCCGGGCAAAGACCATTTTGTCGAAACGTCGTCGGCAACCCAGCAGGCATTACGCTTGAGCGCCAAGGTCGATCGCTTTTTCGAAAGCAATGGTAAGCATTTCATGGTCAGCTTCTCTGCGGCAGATCCTTTTGCTTACACGGTTTACCGGTTGTTGGAGCTTGAAGGTATCAAGCTTATCAGGATTAATCGGGATGCCGATCTTAAACAGGTGGCAACATCCATTCTTTCCGCAATGGACATTTCCTTCAGTTATGGGGAGCATGCGGTTTTGCTTAACGATAGAAACCGCACCAGCACAAGCCTCAATGGTTTTCTCTTCACCAGGGAGACGACGCCGCCACGACTCATTCTGCTGACCGAAATACCTGTCGCCGCTCTGACGGCTGAACTACTGGAACGCAAGGAAACAGATCAAAGATAAGAGGGTTACCTGGCTTGAAAAACATCATGGGTCGGTCGGAATGCAAGGCTCCAGCGAAGAGGAAGCGAGACGGATACTGATATACTTGGAGTTTCCAAATTAGCGGCAACACAGCAGACCGGCCCCGCAATAGTTTTCAACAGCCTATTGGCGGGACATTTTTAACAGGCAGTCGGCACGATAGAGGCTTGCATCGGCAGCCAGCGGCGAATTTGGAAAATCGGCAAGAAATCTATCGAATTCCTGTAACGCCTTGCTCAGCTGCCCTTTTTTGTACGCGGCAACAGCTCTTTCGTACTGCAGAAGGGAATGATCGGAGGCACCTTCAACAGGCTGTGGTTTAGCCTGTACCTCTGGGGCGGCGGGCTCGGCCATGCTCTTTGCAGGCCGCAAAAGAGACCGCTTCTTTTTATCGCCCCTGGTGGCGGGATGGGCGGCAGTTACCGGAACCAGCAGTCGTGAACCGGCAAAAATAAGGTCGGGATCAGCTATTTTATTAAAGAGCAGAATCTGTGGGAAATAGGAAGCCCTGCCTCGATACTTCCTGGCAAGCCCTTTCAGGGTGTCACCCTTGCGGATGGTAATACCTTCCACAAGAATTCCCTCTTCCGGGCCTGCCGGAACAACCCCTGATTCCGCCGGCTTCGGCACATAGAGCATTTGGGAATCAGCCGAAAAAACCGTCACCGGAGAAACGCTCAGAAGCAACCAGCCTGTCAGTCCCCACGCCAAACACCGCATCAGTAGTTCATCCCCAGCAGATCCTGGTATTTCAGGGTGTTTTTAATCTGCATATTCGTACCAACAACGGCACCGGATTTTACCTTGTAGGTGATCTTGATATTGCGCTTTTCACCGGACCCCATGTCCTCGAAGCGCCAGGTGTAGACGCCACCGGTGCCGCTGGAGAAAGAGGGATCGGCAGAAACTATGGCCAGCTGTTGCGGCAGGACCGTTTGCACATCAACCACCTTGGCAAGATTGGAGCCGCGATTGGTGCAGCTCAGTTCAAAGGAAGAAACCTCTCCGGGCTTCACCTTTCCCCCTTTGCCGGTCATGATAAGGTCAAGCACCGGGCGTGAATAAACCAGACGCATGTTCAAAGAAGCACTTTTGCTCCTGTCCCCTTCCGGCTCGAAATTTACCGCTATGGGCATGCTAGAGCCGTCCGCCTCATTTATCGGCGTTGTCACCTCCAGAACCACATAAGCTTCTTCCTTTGGAGCCAGCGGGCCCACGTGGGTTATCACCGGCTCATTGTCCTGTTTTTTCCCGTCCCGGTTCAAATCCTGATAGAAAGAATAGGAAGCATTTCCTGGAATGAGCGGCTTGATGCCGAAGTCGTCGCGGATGTTGCCGGTGTTGGTGACAACAATGGGAACCCGCAACGTCTGGCCGGGAATCACCACCAGCTTTTCAGCGCTGGTCTTGACGTTGACGCCACTGACTCCTTGGACGACTGTGGCAGGAGAGAGGAAGGAATCTCTTTTTTCCAGTTCGCTGTTGATGACATCGGCCCGAAGAAAGAGTTCCTGCAAGGCCAGGGCATCCTCTTTCAACTGAAAGGTGAGGTTGAATTCCCTGCTTTCGCCGGAGTTAAGCTGCAGGCCATCCAGAACGAGAGCGGCCTTCATTTCCGGTTTGAATCCGGCAGGGACAAGACTTACCGGCTCATATTGGGGGGGATAAGTCAGCCTGAGAGTGACCCCCCTGGCAGATGAGGTACCTATATTCAGAAGGTCCAGACGGTAAGACATTTTCTGCCCCGGAAGCAGCTGTGACTTTTCCGCCTTTACCACCGCCCTCAGCAACGGAGCGGAAAAGGAGAGTCTGACTTCCTTGGATTGGGAAACATCAGGGCAAAACCGGAACCGATCTTGATGGGGAAGCTTGCTTTCTGCCCGTCGATCACTCCCCTGGGTATGGTTACGGTCATCAGTGCCCTGAATTTTTCGCCTGTTTGCAATGGTGGTGTCACATTTATGGGATTCACCGGCTGAGCGGCAGAGGTGAACTGGACATTGAAATCCGCGGGGAATCCGGACTCCAGGTAAAAACTGTCGCTGCCGTTGCCCAGGTTGACAATGTCAAAGGGTATAGTGAAGCGCTTACCAGCTTCCAGCGATTGCGCCGGTGGCGTAATGGTAAAATCCAGATCGGCAAACTGCCCGACTTCCAGGGAGAGTACCTTGGCGTTTTCGCCTGAACAGCCGCTCCGGTTGCAGCAACGGCAGGGTACACGATGCCCAGCTCCTTGAGCTTTGTTGTGGCGCTTGCTGCGGCTGAACTCCCCGGGAAACGGTCGATCACAGATTTATATTCGGTTATTGCCTTTTCACGCAGCGTTGCCGCTTTGCTGGCCTTTGATTTTTCTTTTTTCCTGCCGGTCGATGCTGCAGCAGTCCTGGCGGAACCTTTCTCAGCAGCAACTTTCTCCTGAGCCGCTTTTTCGGCAGCAGCCTTCTCTGCAGCAATGCGCAGTTCTTCTGCTTTCTTGGCGGCGGCAATTCTTTCTGCCTCAGCCTTTTCCCGGGCGGCCTTTTCTGCAACAGCTTTCTCTGCCGCTGCCTTCTCGGCGGCAGCTTTTTCAGCTGCCAGCTTTTCCTGACGTGCTTTTTCGGCAGCAGCCTTTTCTGCCACAACACGCAGTTCTTCAGCCTTCTTTGCGGCAGCGACTCTCTCCGCTTCAGCCTTTTCCCAAGCGGCCTTTTCAGCTGCCGCTTTTTCCGCTGCTGCCTTGTCCGCTGCCATTTTCTCCTGGCGGGCCGTCTCTGCCTCCGCCTTCTGAACGGCCAGGCGCATTTCTTCAGCCCGTTTGGCTGCAGCCCTCGCTTCAGCTTCAGATTGTTCCTGCGCCACCCTTTCAGAATTAGAACTTTCGCCTTCAGCTTTCTCACCGGAAGCAACTGCCTCTCCTCTGGCATATTTTCCCGCCAGGGCTACAAGGTCGTCCTCCACCGTCCCTTTTAACGGACTGTCCGGATATTCTTTGAAAAATTGGGCCATATATCTGGCTGCGTCCTGTTTGTGCCCTGCCTTGTAATTGGCACGTGCCAACCAGAAAATGGCCATGTCCCGCAACGGGGTGTCCGGGTAACTCTTCAGCAGAGTTCCCATCTTATCGACCGTGGTCTGGTAGTCCTTTTTTTGATAGGCATTGAAGCCAGTGATAAATAACTGGGAATCTGCCGAATCAAGGCAAAAGGCGGGGGTAGTCAAAAGCGACGCAACAAGGAGAAGGGGTAAGAGGGTCCTGCATGGCAAAGCACGGAAAAACTTATTTAAATTCACGGTGTACCTTTCCGAGCCAGATCTGGGATAGTCTGAAAATTAGTGACGAAAGTTACCATCTTAATTGAAGATTGTCAATTGAGAATGGCTCCGTGAATGGGCAAGAGAAGGCATTTGCGTCATGAAAAACGAGCAGCCTTTTCACTGATACAACCAAACCTAGGAGT
>NZ_BBCJ01000018.1 GCF_001311985.1 Geotalea toluenoxydans JCM 15764 | reverse complement strand
ATCCCTCCCCAGTGGAGTATTACTACGTTTACCTCTCCCTTTATGGGAGAGGGTTGCCAAAGGCGGGTGAGGCCTGCGTCGGCTTCTCCTTGCTGCCTTGCTCTCCATCCTGAAATCGAATTCGCAAAAAGCGCCCAAGCCAATGAAAAATCAAATATCTGCAAAAATATACGCCATCGGTGTCGGCCCCGGCGACCCGGAGCTGATTACCCGCAAGGCGGAGCGGATCATCCGCTCGGTGCCGGTGATCTGCACCCCCACCGGGACTGCGGACGCCTCCAGCTATGCCCTTTCCATTGTCGAAGAATTTATCGACCGCAGTAGCCAGGAGGTGCTGGTCCAGGTCTTCCCCATGAAGAGGGATCAGGATGGGCTGGATACCTTCTGGGAAAAGGCTGCCGCCCAAGTTGCCGAGCGTGTTGCCGCCGGCAAGGATGTGGCCTTTATAACCATCGGCGATCCCTTTCTCTATTCCACCTTTCTCTACCTCTACCGCATCTTCCGCGATAGGTATCCGCACCTCGAAATAGAGGTGGTGCCTGGTATTTCCAGCATCAACGCCGCTTCCATTGCCGCTGATCTTCCCCTCGGCATGGCCTCGGACCGCATCGCCATCCTTCCTACTACCTACGAGGATGAAGAGCTGCGCCGCGCTTTCGAAAATTTCGATACCATCGTCCTGATGAAGGTGAGCCGGGTATTCGACCGTGTTTACGCCCTGCTGCAGGAGATGGGACTGGAAAAACAGGCTGTTTTCGTCCGCCGTGTCGGTTCGGTAGACGAGGAGGTAGTGACTGAACTGGCCTCCCTGGTGGGACGGAAGCTGGACTATCTGTCGCTGCTGATCGTCAAAAAAAACCTGTGGTGAAGGAATTTATTCAGTGAATGCTGCAACGGAAAACAGAATAGCTTTTGTCGGCGCTGGCCCGGGTGATGCGGAGCTGATCACGGTCAAGGGGGCGCGGCTATTGGGCGAGGCGGAGGTGGTAGTCTATGCCGGCAGCCTGGTGGACCGGGAACTGGTGCGGACCTATGCCGCCAATGCCCAGGTCTTCGATTCTGCCGGGATGACCCTGGAAGAGACGACGAGCGCCTTGTCCGAGGCGGTCTTTGCCGGGAAGAAGGTAGTGCGTCTGCACACCGGAGACCCGTCCATCTATGGAGCCATTCAGGAGCAGATGGTCGAGCTGGACAGGCTTGGCATCGGGTACGAGGTAGTGCCAGGGGTGACGAGCGCTTTTGCTGCTGCAGCCACCCTGAAACAGGAGCTGACCCTGCCGGAGGTGACACAGACGGTGATCATTACCCGTTTGGCAGGCAGAACGCCGGTGCCGGAGCGGGAGACCCTGGCCCGCACCGCAGGCATCGGCGCCACCATGGTTATCTACCTCTCCGTGGCCATGATCGAACAGGTGGTGGTGGAACTGCTTCAGGGTGCATACACTGAGAAAACGCCGGTGGCGGTGGTGGCCAGGGCAACCTGGCCCGACGAGCAGGTGGTGGAAGGGACTCTTGCCGATATTGCCGCCAGGGTCAAGGAAGCAGGCATCGGCAAACAGGCGTTGATTATCATCGGCGATGTTCTCAGTGCCCGGCGGGAAGGGCTGAAAGCCAAGTCTCTCCTTTACGACAAAGGTTTCAGTCATGAATTCCGGGAAGGGGTAGTCGGTTAGGTATGTGGAACGAATTATTGAAAACTGCTCTCGAATTTGCGGCCGATGGGGGTATCGACCAGAAATGGTAAAAATCCCATGGATGTGCCATCAGCATTGACGGGCGTGAACGCAGGAGTATTTATCCCGATGCCATCAAGCGTGGTGATGACACAACAAGCAATTTTCACATCCAGAAAATTTCGTTGTCCTGGAATGCGTTCACGAGAGCAGCGAGTCCGCGAACTCAAAGCTTCGGCTGCTGCGGCAGAAGGTAATAAGCGGGCGATCCTGGAAAAGTATCTGAAGTAATGAAAGGTATCCCCCAAGCTTGGGGGAATTGCCTGTACACGTGAGGAAAAGATGGCCGGAAAGATCGATGTGCAAGGCAAGGAAATAGCCATCATTTCCCGAGAGCGGGAAGACTACATATCCTTGACCGACATCGCTCGATATCGGAATGCTGCGGAGCCGTTTGCCGTCATCAATAACTGGATGCGTGGCCGAAGTACGATCGAGCTTTTGGGTCTGTGGGAAAAGCTGAGCAACCCTGATTTCAAACCTCTCGAATTCGAGAGGTTTAAAAATGAAGCCGGAAGTAATTATTTTGTGCTGTCTCCGCAACGGTGGATTGAGGCTACCAATGCCATAGGCCTAGTATCAAAATCTGGCAGATATGGTGGAACCTTCGCCCATAAAGACATTGCTTTTGAATTTGCTTCCTGGATTTCCGTAGAGTTCAAACTCTACCTCATAAAGGAATTTCAGCGTCTCAAGGAGGAAGAGGCCCGCTCCAAGGCACTGGAATGGAATCTTCAACGAACCCTTGCCAAGATTAACTATAAAATCCATACAGATGCAATCAAGGATTACCTCATTCCCCGACGATTGACCAAAACCCAAATAACCACTATTTATGCAACAGAAGCCGACTTGCTGAATGTGGCATTGTTTGGGATGACTTCTGGTGAATGGCGGCAGAACCACCCAAAGAAGACCGGTAATATGCGCGATTATGCTACGATTGAGCAACTGGTTGTTCTTTCGAATCTTGAAAGTATTAACTCAGTATTGATATATCAGGGGTTGAGCCAGCAGGGACGGATACGGCAATTGAATGATGCGGCGATCACACAGATGAAGTCTCTGACAGGCAATGTCAACTTAAGGCAGTTAAAGGAATTGGATAATGGCTTATTGCCGAAGATCGTGGAATAAGAAAATCCATACCAAACATCGCAGGCAAGGCAATGTGCATCCGTAAAATCGGTATAATCTGTGGATTGATCTTAGTGGTGAACCAATGCGCATTGCCATTATCGCCATAACCCGCAACGGCGCCAGACTGGGAGCGCAGCTTAGGATGGTTTTCCCAGGGCGGACCTGTTTGTCCTGCAGAAATATGCGGGGATGGCCGGCAAAAAGGCAGTTCCCTTTATCGGCGAGCTGAAAGAACTGGTGCGCAGGCTGTGGCCGGAGACCGACGGCTTCGTTTTCATCATGGCTACCGGCATTGTCGTGCGCATGATTGCCCCGCTGCTGGAAGCGAAGGACAAGGACCCGGCGGTGGTGGTCATGGATGATGCCGGTCGCTTTTCCATTCCGATTCTTTCCGGGCACCTGGGGGGTGCCAACGAGCTGGCCTGCAGGTGCGCTTTTCTTACCGGTGCGCGGGAGGTGATTACCACAGCTACCGATGCCAACAATCTCCCTTCCTTTGATATGCTGGCCAAGGAGGAAGGTTGGGTCATAGACGACCTGGCACGGGTCAAGGTCCTCAACAGCCTGCTTCTGGATGACGCTGAAATAGCGGTTGTCGATGGAACGGGGCGGGTACGCACCTGGTTCCATGGCCGCTGCCCCCTTTCTTTCCATGATACCTTCATCGAGGCCCTGCAAAGCTCGGCGAAAGGGTACCTGTTCATTACCAACCGGCAACTGCCGCCGCAGGTGCAGTCGGAAAAGCTTCTCATTCTCCGTCCCCGGAACCTGGTGCTGGGGATCGGTTGTAACAGCGGAACCAGTGCGGAAGAGATAGGGGCTCTGGTTAGTGCAAACATGAAGCGGCTGTTCCTGTCCATGAAGAGCCTGAAATGCATCGCCTCCGCCACCGCCAAGCGGGCGGAGCCGGGATTGCTGACATTTGCCGAGCGGTTAGGCCTTTCAATCGCATTTTACGAGAGTGAAGAACTGAACAGAGTTGATTCACCGTCTCCCCCCTCCAATCATGCCCTCGCGGCCATAGGTGCGACCGGTGTTGCGGAGCCTGCTGCCTTGCTTGCTTCCGGAGGGGGAACCATGCTGCTGAAGAAGGTAAAAAGCGGCAACATAACCCTGGCCATAGCGGAATGTCAAAATTGATGAAGCAATGGAGGCCATTATGAGACTGTCAGTGAAGACGATAGTTAGTTGCACCCTGGTTCTGGCATTTCTTGCTGCCGGCGCCATGGCCAATGATCTTGCCTTTGAGGAAAGGGAACCTGACGGTTTCCGGGGTATCGCTTGGGGAGCACCGGTCTATGAGGTGGAAGGTCTGGAATTCAGCAAGGAAGGGACGGCAGCACTGCGGGAGCTGTACACGCGTACCAACAAACAGGCTGCTGCACAGGTCACCGTCTATTCCCGCCCGGACGATCAGCTGAAGATCGGCGAGGCAACCGTAACCAGGATCTACTACTATTTCTACAAGGATCTTTTCTACGGCGCCACCGCCTATTTCGCCGGCAAAGATAATTACAACAAGCTTCTGGCCGCCTGCCGGAAAAAGTTCGGCGAACCTGCCTGATGGAGAACGACCGGGCTGAATGGAAAGGCAAGCAGGCCAGCGTTCTTCTGCTGCCGACAGGGGTCCTTTCCATTGATTCGGAGGAGATCAAGGAGCAAATGGAAGAACCGGAGGGTTTTTAGCAAGCAATGGCGCAATCGGCACTATACATAGTCGGCATCGGCCCCGGCGGGCTCAACCACATGACTTTCGAGGCCCGGGAGGCATTGGTCTCATCCGATGTGATCGTCGGGTACAAGACCTACCTGGACTTCATCACCCCACTTCTGGCAGGCAAGGAAGTGGTCTCCTCGGGCATGCTCAAGGAGGTGGAACGCTGCAACCAGGCCCTCTCCATAGCCTGTTCGGGCAAGTCGGTGGCGCTGGTTTCCAGCGGTGATGCGGGAGTCTACGGCATGGCCGGGTTGGCCCTGGAGCTGGCAGAAAACCTGCCCGCACCGCCTGAGATTATCATCATTCCAGGGGTTTCGGCAGTCCAGGCTGCAGCTGCCGTGCTCGGGGCACCGCTGATGCACGATTTTGCCGTAATTTCCCTTTCCGACCTGCTCACCCCGTGGCCGGTCATCGAAAAGCGTGTTGAGGCGGCAGCTGCGGCAGACTTTGTCATCGCCCTCTACAATCCCAAGAGCAAGGGGCGGACCATGCAAATCGAAGCGGCACGGGCAATTATTGCTGCGCTGCGTGCTGCCGGCACCCCGGTGGGCATCGTGCGTAATGCCTGCCGCGAGGGTGAAAACATGGTTGTCACCACCCTTGACCAGATGCTGGATCATGACATCGATATGTTTTCCATCGTCATCATCGGCAACTCGGCCACCTTTGTCGATCAGAAAGGGCGGATGGTCACGCCGCGGGGGTATAAGACCAGTTCGGAGTTCGAGGTTCGAGGTTCGAGGTTGCAAACCAATGACACCGAGTGCCGAGCGCTTCATCTGGAACCTGGGTCTTTGCAGTCCGAGCTTGTAACTTCGAACTTCGAACCTCGAACCTCGAACTTCAAACCTGGAACCTCGAACTTCGAACCGGCCACAGGCCGAGCCGTGATGATCTGCGGCACCGGTTCCGATGTGGGAAAATCGGTTCTGACCGCCGGATTTTGCCGCATCCTGAAAAACAAGGGCATTGCTGTCGCGCCCTTCAAATCCCAGAACATGGCCCTCAATTCTGCGGTGACTCCCGAAGGGGGTGAGATCGGCCGGGCGCAGGCGGTCCAGGCAGAAGCGTGCGGCATTGCCCCCCACGTGGACATGAATCCGGTGCTCCTCAAGCCGAACTCTGATGTGGGGAGCCAGGTCATCGTCCAGGGGAGGGTGATCGGCAACATGAAGGTGGCCGAATACAATGCCTACAAGCCGGAGGCTTTTGTCAGGGTCAAGGAGAGTTTCAGTCGCCTCAGGCAGTGCCATGATTTCATCGTCATCGAAGGGGCCGGCAGCATTGCCGAAATAAACCTGAAGCAGCACGATATTGCCAACCTGAAGGTGGCCGAGATGGCGGGTTGCCCGGTGATCCTGGTGGCGGACATCGATCGGGGGGGGGTCTTTGCCCAGATCGTCGGCACCATTGAGCTTCTCGAACCGGCCGAGCGGGCGATGGTCAAAGGTATCATCATCAATAAATTCAGAGGAGACGCTTCGCTCCTCAAGTCCGGGATAGATTTTGTGGAGGTACGGACCGGGCTGCCGGTGCTGGGAGTCATCCCCTATTTCCAGGGTTTCCGCATTGCCGATGAGGACAGCGTCCCGCTGGAAAGCCGTACGGCTGCCTCCCGCTTACGTCATGCGGCCGGAGACAAGCTGCAGATCGGTGTGATCAGGATGTCGCGCATGTCCAATTATACCGATTTCGATGCACTGGAGAACGAGCCGGACGTGGAACTCCGTTACATCGACAGCCCCCAGCAGATGAAGGGGCTGGATCTGATCATCCTTCCCGGCAGCAAATCGACCCTCACCGATCTTTACTTTCTCATGGAACGGGGCCTGTACAAGGCGATCCGCGAATTCGGCGGCGCCATTTTCGGCATCTGCGGCGGCTACCAGATGCTGGGGCGGCGGGTCCTGGACCCCTTCAATGTGGAGTCGGACATCAAGGAGGCGGAAGGGCTGTCTCTGCTTGATGTGGAGACGGTGATGCTGATGCAGAAGGAGACCCACCAGGTGACAGGCCATCTGCTGGCGGAGATGGATCTGGCAGATGGCGGCAGGGAGCTGACCGGCTACGAGATTCACATGGGAGAAACCACCCGTGGCGACAACGCCCTGCCCTTTGCCAGGATAGAATGCCGCTCGGATCGGCTGGTGGACATTGAAGATGGTGCAGTATCAATGGATGGCAGGATTCACGGCACTTACCTGCATGGCATCTTCGACAATGCCGGGTTCAGAACTGCCTTCCTCAATGGCATCAGGCGCAGCAAAGGACTGCGCGAGCGGCACAAGGTCATCCCCATCAAAGACCCCTACGAACTGCTGGCCGATCATTTGGAGCGCCATCTGGACATGGACCGGCTGTTTGCAATCTGCGGGCTGAAATCTGCCAAAGCAGACCATTAAAGAGCGGTTCTCCCATGTCTGAGCCTTTCACCAATCACGTGTTTGTCGTCGTTGTTGCAGTTATACTGGATCTGCTGCTGGGAGATCCTCCGGTCTGCCCCATCCGGTGGTGGGCATCGGCAGGCTGATATTGTTTTTGGAGGCGCACCTGCGGCGGATCTTTACCGATGCGCGATGGGGCGGCATTGCCCTTCTCTGTATCACCGTCGGCATCACCTGTCTATCGGCGGCCCTGCTGCTGAAAATTGCCGCACTGATCCATCCTGTCCTTGCCACAGCAGTGGCCATTTATCTTTCCTGGACCTGTCTTGCCTCCCGCTCCCTGCACCGGGAGTCGATGCTGGTTGTGGATGCTCTGCGGAAGGGTGAGCTGCCGGCGGCAAGGATTTGGTTGTCGCGCATTGTCGGCCGAGATACCGATGATCTTGATCAAACGGGGATCATCCGCGGGGTGGTGGAAACTGTGGCGGAAAATACCTCAGACGGTGTCATCGCTCCGCTCCTTTGCCTGATGATCGGTGGACCTGTGCTGGGGCTGGCCTACAAGGCAGTCAACACCCTCGACTCCATGGTCGGCTATAAAAACGACCGCTATCTCCACTTCGGCTGGGCCTCGGCTCGTTTTGACGACCTGGCCAATTACCTGCCGGCCAGGCTAACCGGCCTGTTGCTGGTTCTTGCAGCTCCCTTTGCCGGGCTGTCGGCAGGGGGTGCCTGGCGCATCATGCGCCGCGACGGGCGCAACCATTCCTCCCCCAACAGCGGCATTCCCGAAGCGGCAGCAGCCGGTGCCCTTGGCGTGCAGCTGGGAGGGGTAAATCACTACTTCGGCAAGCCTGTGGCCAAGCCGACCATCGGCGACCCCGTTTATCCCCTGTCACTGGCAGCCTGCCATGCGCCGTACGCCTCATGTACGGGGCAGAGATGCTGCTTTTGGCTGGATTCGTTGTCTTTGCAGCTGTCATTTACAGATAGGAATAAGGATGAAGACCACATTCGATCATGGCGGCAATGTCTTCAGCGTGGCCCGCAGCCTGGGGATAAAGCCGGAAGACATCGCGGATTTTTCTGCCAGCATCAACCCCCTTGGTATTTCGACAGCGGTGAAGGAAGCGCTTATCTCCTCCTTCGACCGCTACACCCATTACCCGGATTCCGATGCTGTCGAGCTTTCCTCCGGGCTGGCTGCTTTCCATGGCCTCGATCGGAATTCGGTCTGTGTGGCCAACGGTTCAACGGAGTTGATTTACCTGATGCCCCGTTTTCTGAAGGGAAAGAGGGCGCTGGTCATTGCCCCCGCCTTTTCTGAATATGCCAGGGCCTTGGACCGGGCAGGATGGGACGTGGCCTATCTGGAGCTCGACGCCGAGAATGGCTTTTCCCTGTCGGTCCCATTGTTGGAAGAGAAATTATCCGGCGGCTTTGATGCACTCTTCCTCTGCAATCCCGGCAATCCCACCGGCAAGATGCTCCCTCTGGGGACCATCAAGGTGATTTACCGCCTCTGCCGTGCTTCCGGCGCCTTTCTGGTGCTGGATGAGGCATTCATGGATTTCTGTGAGGCAGAATCGGCCAAGCATCTGCTCCTGGACGGCGGGGGGGTGATACTCAGATCCATGACCAAGTTCTTCGCCATCCCCGGCCTACGCCTGGGTTATGCCATGGGGTCACCGGAGATCATTACTGAGCTGGCGTCTCTGCGGGAACCATGGAGCGTCAACACTCCGGCCCAGGTTGCCGGCCTTGCTGCCATTGCCGATACCGGCTATCGCCTGCGCACCTTGCAGACAATCGCCGAGGAGCGAGCCCTGCTTGCCGCGCAGCTGGCAACGCTGAATGGCTTGACGGTCTACCCATCTGCAGCCAACTATCTGCTTGTCAGGTTGGATGAAGGTCCTACGGCAGCTGAGCTGAGGCAAAGGCTTCTTGCCCGTGGCCTACTGATAAGGGATTGCTCGAACTTCCAAGGATTGGACACCCGTTTTTTCCGGGTTGCGGTACGCAGGCGCTGGGAAAACGAGCTGTTGGTCAGGGAGATGGAGACGGCGCTGGGAGATGCGGGGAGGCTAGCTTGAGACCATGGAATGAAAATTCTTGTTGCAGCTCCTGATTTTTTTTATTTCTTCACTGCAGACGAATTTTATGATGCTGTCCCGGTTGCGCTCATTGATTTTAAGGTATCTCATGCCGGTGGAGAAGCTGGTACTGGTATGCCACACGGAAGGGAGCGGCTGGCAGTAGATTACCTCGGCCAGGGTCTGAACCTGATGGGGCTGGCTGTTGGGCAGGTGAAAAGCGAGGTTGAACACTGATCCGACCTGGATTTCTTCCACCGTTTGTGCTCTCAGTCCGCCACCACTAATATTGACGATGATGGGCTGGGCAGCATGACTTTCGCCGTTTCCCTTGTCATTGCACATTTCCATGAGTCTGGAGCGCTGAAAGTTCCACTGCAGTGATGACGGTTTTGCACAGCCTGTTCCGGTGCCGATAATGCAGCGATTGCCGGGCAGTTCCCAGGTTTCTTCCTTGCCGGCAGGAAAATAGTTAAACTCCAGCAGTGTATCCAGGCGGAAATAAGCCTCAGTTCATCGGGGATTACCGAGCCGCTCAATCTCAATGTCACCTTTTCCAGCTCCACATCTTCTATAACGGCATGGCAACGGTAACCCTGGCCGCCGCTTCCTGCCCTGACCGACACCGGTTCCCCCTTTGCCAGCAGAAGGTCGTGGGGGAGCACATCCCTTGACAGTCTGAGGGTTATGAGATCTCCATGTGCGAAGTTGATAACGGCCCACTCGTGGAAGAAACGGCCGTTGCCTAGGGGCAGGTCGACCCTGGCTCTCTGGTTGACATGGAAATAATCCCAGTAATAAAGGTTTTGCTCTGACATTGGCAGGGTCCAATTTTGCTTGTGGAATGGTCTTAATTAGCAAGATATTTGCCAGATCATTCACCCATCAAACCCGCCAATGCCTTCAACGGCGTTTCCGTTGGGTGGAGAAGACAAGCTCCCGGTTCTTGCTTCTTCTGCCATTATCCCGCAGCCACCCCGGTTACCGCCAAACCCCATTATTGAATGGTCAAATGCCTGCCTCGATACACACTTACTTCATTTTCCCCTCCTGGGCCGGAAACCTGCAGCCGGGATAAAACCTTGACAGTGGGCAAAATTGGGGTATTCTAAAAAGAAATGATTTCTATTTAGATCAGGGACAATCTATCTTGGAGCAATATGTCCGACAATTTTAATCAGTACCTTAAAGAGCTCAAGCTGAAGGCAACACCGAAAAGGCTGGCGATCCTCTCCTTGCTGGCTGAGGAATTATCCTATGCAAGCCCGGAAGAGGTCTGGCGCAAGCTGCAAAAGAATTTCGACAGCATCGGCTTGCCAACCGTCTATCGCAATCTGGAAGAACTGGCCAATGGTGGACTCATCACCAAGGTCATTCATCCAAACAGGCAACTCTACTACTATTTCTGCCCCAACGGCCACCATCACCACCACTTCATCTGTCTTTCCTGCCGCAAGGTGGAGGATATCAATTTCTGCGGTATGGAAGAGATCGAAAAGAAGGTCAGCGGTACCGTCCTCTCCCATATCGTGCAGGTAAACGGCCTCTGCCGCGAATGTTCGGAAAGCCAGGGAGGAACCATATGAAAAATTTTCTTTTCCTGTTCATGCTCCTGCTTGTGCCGGCACTTTTCCTGCGAAAAAAGGGAGCAGCACAATTCGGGTAAGCTGAAAGTGGTAACGACGCTCTTCCCCCTCTACGACTTTACCAGGCAGATCGGCGGTGACAAAGTCGATGTGACTCTGCTGCTGCCTCCCGGCATGGAACCCCACAGCTTCGAGCCGAAACCGGACGACATTATCCGTGTCAGCCGGGCCGATATCTTCATCTTCACCAACAGGTACATGGAGCCCTGGGCGGCGCAAATAGTCGAAGCGACGGCCAAAAAGGGGCTGACGGTGGATGCCAGCCGGGGAGTGAACCTGTACAAGGCGGGGGAAGAAAAGGCTGAGGAGGATGGGCATGGTCATCGTGCCGGGAGCCTTGATCCGCATATCTGGCTCGATTTCGACAATGACCGGATCATTGCCGACAACATCCTGGCCGCCCTGGTGGCAAAGGATCCCGCCAACCGGGATTATTATACGGCCAGCGCCGCTGCCTACAAGGCAAAACTGGCAGATCTGGACCGGCGATTCAAGGCGGGCCTGTCCCGGTGCGCGACCAGGGATTTCCTCCATGGGGGACATTTTGCTTTTGGTTACCTGGCTCGTCGCTATAACCTCAACTACCAATCAGCCTATGCCCTGAATGCCGATGCCGAGCCGACCGCCGGCAAACTCACCTCCCTTATCAGGCAGATGCGAAGCAGCGGGCTCAAGTATATTTATACCGAGGAGCTGCTCAATCCCCGCGTTGCCGAAACCATTGCCCGGGAGACAGGGGCGCAGCTGCTCAGACTGCACGGCGCCCACAATATCGGCAAGGCAGACTTTGACCGGGGAGTGACCTTCATCTCCCTTATGGAAGAAAATCTCAAGAACCTGAGGACGGGGCTGCAATGTCCATAGAAGCGCTTTCCGTGAAAGGTCTCTGCTCGGGCTATCAGGGGGCCGATGTACTGCAGGATCTGACCTTTGCCGTTCACTCCGGTGATTACGTGGGGGTGGTCGGTCCCAACGGTTCGGGCAAAAGCACCCTGGTCAAATCGATCCTCGGCCTGATCAAGCCCGAGAAGGGAACCATATCCCTGTTCGGCACCCCTTTTGCCCAGTTTCGCGATTGGCGTCGCATCGGCTATCTGCCCCAGGGGTTGCAGTTCTTTAATCCAAACTTCCCTGCCACTGTTATGGAGGTAGTTCGTCTGGGCCGCCTTGCTGCAAAGGGTTTTCCCCGGCGCTTTGACAGAAATGATGCGGCAGCGGTGGTAAAGACGCTGCAGTGGATGGATATTGCCCACATCGCCGACAAGATGATCGGCGAGCTTTCGGGGGGGCTCAGGCAACGGGTTCTGCTGGCACGGGCGCTGGTCAACGAGCCTGAGCTGCTTGTCCTGGACGAGCCTACAACGGCCCTGGACCCGGAAACCAGGGAGCATTTTTACCAGTTGATCGCCGATATGAACCGGGAGCGAAACACCACCGTCATCCTCATCACCCACGATACCGGCACCATCGGCCGCTATGCGACAAAGCTGCTTTATCTGGACAAGCGGGTGATATTTTATGGTGGTTTTGACGACTTCTGCAAATCGGCTGAAATGACCGGTTTTTTCGGCGAAAAGCTCAGCATGTGGTCTGCCACCGGCATTGAGTTGAACCACCCTGCTCGGACCCCCCTGCTCACGGTGTTCGCTTCCCCCCCTCTGGAACAGGGGGGATTGATGAAGGTAAACGGTCGGCTAAAACTAAGGTAACATAGGAAACTCATGGATCTGGCGGAAATACTCAGCTATGGATTTTTGCAGCGCGCCCTGGTCGGTGGGTCGCTGATTGCCGTACTCTGCTCCACTTTGGGGATCTTTCTCGTCTTGCGCCGTTTTTCCCTTATCGGCGACGGGCTTGCCCATGTGACCTTCGGCAGCGTCGCCCTGGCGCTATTTCTGGGGTTCCAGTCAGTTTTTATGACCATGGCTGCCATCCCGGTGGTGCTCCTTGCCTCCATCGGAATATTGAAGCTGACCGACAAGGCGAAAATCTACGGTGATACTGCCATCGGCATCGTCTCCTCCCTGGGCATCGCCGTCGGTGTAATGCTGGCGAGCAAGGCCGGCGGCTTCAATGTTGATCTTTTCAGCTACCTGTTCGGCAATATCCTTTCCATCAGTATGACCGAGCTTATGCTTGCCGCAGTGTTGTTCCTGGTGGTCCTCATATCCATCTTTCTCTTTTACAACGAACTTTTTGCCACCACTTTCGATGAAGACCTGGCCAGAAGTGCCGGCATACAGACCAGCCGCATCAATATGGTCCTGGTGCTTTTGACTGCCCTGACCGTGGTGTTGGCCATGAAAGTGGTAGGAATCATGCTCATCTCTGCACTCCTCATCCTGCCCGCCGTATCCGCCCTGCAGCTTGCACGCAGCTTCAAGGGGGCAATATTCTCTTCAGCCTGATAGGCATGGGTACGGTCATGATCAGCATCTGTCTCTCCCTTGTCCTCAATCTCCCCGCCGGCGCCACCATCGTCCTCTTCAACTTCGTCATCTTCGCTGCCTCGTTCTGCTTCAGATTGCTCCGCCGGCGCTAGGAGTCTGTCGACTTGGAATGAATCCCTAAGTCCGACAGACTCCTGGCCCTCCGTCTCCCCGCCAAGCCAGAACCAGCCATCCTTTAGTTCTCTCATTAATTTTTGAGGTTACCTTAAGCTTTCAGGCAATCTGCCGATAAGGCATATGTAATGCCAACAACAAAGGCGAGGGAGACCTATGTCCAGTCATCAAAGCGTAACCATCCTTCTGGTGGAGGATGACGCGGGCCATGCACGGCTTATCGAAAAGAACCTGCGTCGCGCAGGAGTGGCCAACGAAATAATACATCTGGATAATGGCCAGAAAGCGATTGATTTTCTGTTCAATGAGGGAGAGTTCACCGGTCATGAGAACAGGGTGCCGTTTCTGATCCTTCTCGACCTGAACATGCCGGTGATGGATGGCTATCAGGTGCTGAGCAGAATCAAGGCAAATGAGCGCACCAGAAACATTCCGGTGGTCATGCTCACCACCACCGAAAATCCCCGGGAAATCAGTCGATGTTACAGTCTGGGGTGCAATATCTATGTTACCAAGCCGGTTGACTACGACAGCTTTTCCCAAGCCATCCGTAATCTGGGGTTGTTTCTCTCCATCGTCAAGGTCCCCGACGACCTGTGACAACAACGGCATCCTTTTCAGAAAGGGACGATCTGGTGGCGGCGAAAAACTCAGTACGCATTCTTTATATGGAAGATGATGTGGGCCTGGCTCGGCTTTTACAGCGAAACCTGCAGCGGCTCGGCTATGTGGTGGACGTTGTCGATAATGGCGAACAAGGCATGTCAATGCTTGAGGGTGGAGGATACGACCTGGTGCTCCTGGATTACCATATGCCGGTGTGCGGGGGAATGGAGGTCTTAAGGGCCATGACCGCCGGAGGACTGCCGCCGGTGATAATGGTAACCGGGAACGGCAACGAAAAGATTGCGGTGGAGGCGTTGAAGCTGGGGGCCAACGATTACGTGGTTAAAGACGTGGAAATGGGCTACCTGGAGCTGTTGCCCATGATCATTGAGCAGGTGCTGGAGAAGGAACGGCTGGTCCGGGAGCGTGAACAGATGCTCCATGCCGTCAGGGAGAGCGAGGAGCGATACCGGAAGCTGGTGGAACTTTCTCCGGACGGTATCGCCATTCACCAGCATGGGAAACTGGTCTTCATCAACCCCAACGGATTGGAAATACTGGGGGCGCGGGAAGAAATAGAGCTTCTCGGAAAGGACTTGGCAGCAATTATCCAGCCGGCCTTCCGCGACCGGCATCTTCCCGGGCTGGGGCTGCTGGTGGCGGAGCAGGAGGACTTCCCTGTAATTGAAGAGAAATTTCTGCGTCTCGACCAGACCGAGGTGGATGTGGAGGTGACAACGCTTCCTTTCACTTTCAATGACGAGCCGGCCTTTCAGCTGATATTCCGCGACATCAGCGAACGGAAACAGGCTTACGACCGCCTCCAGTACATGGCCAATTTCGACCCTCTCACCTCTCTTCCCAACCGGATCCTCTTCTTTGACCGCCTTGGCCAGACTGTCTCCCATGCCAGGCGATATAACCAGATGTTCGCCCTCCTTTATGTGGATCTGGATCGTTTCAAACCCATTAATGATAACCTGGGACACGACGTGGGGGATATGCTGCTCCGGGAAGTGGCCGGCAGAATGACCGGTTGCATACGTGATGCGGATACGGTGGCGCGCATGGTGGGGATGAGTTTTGCATAATCCTGTCGAAAATTGCCGGGAAGGGTGACGCAGAAACAGTGGCAGAAAAAATCATCGCCGCCCTTGATGTTGACTTTTGCCTGCGTGGGCACGAATGTTCGATAGGGGCCAGTATTGGTATCAGCATCTTCCCTGCGGACAGCGATGATCCGCAGTTGTTGCTGAAAAAGGCGGATATGGCCATGTACAAGGCCAAGGAAAACGGGCGCAACAGGTTCTGCCTTTTTGCCGATCAATCCCTGACGGTGGACCAATGAAGATTCGCGGCAAGCTGCTTACAGGATATTTTCTGGTCGCCCTGCTCACCGCTGTGGTCGGCTGGTTCGGCATGCGCATCGTAAATACGGTCAGTGAAGAGTTCAAGCGCCAGGCCGAGGATGAAATCCCCCTCGGTCGCTCCCTGCAGGAGCTGAAATATGCGGGCTTGCGAATTGTTTCCTCAACGGTTGAGTATGGGTTTCTCTGGCAGCAGGGCGACAGAGAACTATTCCAGGGTGAACTGGCAGAGGAGAAGAAGTTGATTGCTGAGGGGGTCAGCTCTTATTACAAGGCGCTGGGCCGCTACGAAAAGGATCTGATGAGACATCACCACGGTGTACGGGACCGAGGACACGACAGGATAAATGAGAGCGGGGAAGCGTTGATAGAAACAGCTGCGGCCATCGTCAGCGCTCTGGAAAAGAGCCGTCCTGCCAGACAATTGGTCGAACTGAAGGAGAAGAACGAAAAGGCAGAACGGCAATTTCTGCAGGCGATAGAGCGGGAATCCCGGGAAAATGCCAGTGATTTTGCCGAAATCAAACAGTTTACTTACCGGACAATGCAGGGGGCACTGCAAAATATCGTCATGGTTACCGGCGCCACTTTCGCCCTTGCCCTTCTGTCCGGCATGGTCATCTCAGCTTCCTTTTCCAGGCGGCTTCGAACCCTGCAAAACGCTGTCCGGAAAATGGGAGAGGGAGATCTGAAAGCGGCCATCCACATTGGCCCGGACGATGAAATCGGGGCGCTGGCCGAATCGTTCCAGGGCATGGCCCAAGCCTCCATCGCTCCACCCATGAGATTATCGCCGGCAAGGACTACTTCAGCGAAGTCATCCACTCCATGATGGACGCACTCATCGTCGTCTCGCCCGATGGGGCGATACAGCAAGTCAATGGTGCCGCCTGTGCCATGCTCGGTTATGACGACGAGCCGGTTGGCAGACCTTTAAAGGAAGTATTGCCCGATTGTTCCCTGGAAGAACTGGTCAATCGGGGCTACCTGAGCGATGAGGAAAGGACCTTGGTCGCCAGGGACGGCAGAAAAATTCCCGTGGCCCTTTCCATCTCCATTATCTGGAATCCTGATAACAGCATGCGAAGCCTGGTCTGCGTGGCCCATGATATCACCGGCCGCAAGGAGTGGGAGGCAATGCAGAGACGTTACAACCGGGAGCTAAAGGACAGCAACGATGAACTGAGGGGGTTCGTTTACACCATTTCCCATGATCTGAGGACGCCGCTGGTGAACATTCGGGGCTTTGCCGGCGAGTTGGTCGACAATCTCAAGGAATTGGCCGCGGTGCTTGAGGAAGCCATGCCCCATGTGGGAGAAGCAGCCGGGGTACGAATGGCGGAAATAGTCAGAAGTGAAGTACCGGAGGCCCTGCATTTCATCACAGATTCTGTGCGGAAGATGGACGGGATGCTTTCCTCCGTCCTCAGGTTGTCCCATCTGGGGCAGCGCAAGATGACGGTTGAGCCGGTGAATGTGAGCGAGCTGGTGAATGGTATAAGGGCACGGCTGGGGAAAACCATTGATGGGGCAGAGGTTGAGGTGATAATTGGCGATCTGCCGGATTTGGAAACGGATAGAGCTGCGCTGGAGGAGATAATGGGCGGACTTCTGGATAATGCCGTCAAGTACCGCGCCCCTGGACGCAGGGCCAGGATCGAGGTAAGTGCGGAGAATTCGGACGAGGGCTGGCTGTTCCATGTCCGCGACAATGGAATCGGCATCAGCGAAGAGGATATTGGCAAGATATTCGATCCATTTCGCCGTGCCGGCCAACAGGAATCCACGGGAGAGGGGATGGGGCTGGCATATGTACGGGCACTGGTAAAACAATGCCATGGCCGCATATGGTGTTCCTCTGAAGTGGGCACAGGAAGTACTTTTTCTTTCACCATAGGGGAAGAATGGCTAACTACAGCGTGGGGAGGCAGAGTATGACAAGAGGTTTCATTTTCAAAAGGGCCATAGTCTGTTTGATCGTGGCGGGGTTTCTGACATCCACAGCGGCATCGGCAGAAACAGTGATAAAAGTCGGGGGCTCGGGCGGGCCTCTGGGCTCGGCGAAGCTGTTGGCCAAAGCATACATGAAGATCCACAAAGGAGTGTCCATCAAGGTATTGCCGAGCTTGGCAGTTCGGGAGGGATAAAGGCGGTGATCGGGGGGCAGTTGACATTGCCTCAGTGGTCGGCCGCTGAAAGCAGAAGAAAAATCCAGGGGCGCCGTGGAGACGAAATATGCCAGATCGCCGTATGTTTTCATAACCCATAGGCAAGTCAACAAAGAGTCAATAACCATCAAAGAGGTGGAACAGTTATACGGCGGCAAGATCAAGAAATGGCCGGATGGCAAGCAGGTTCGCCTGGTAATGAGGCCGGAAAGCGATTCCGATACCAAGCTGCTGCGCAGCCTCTCTCCTGGTATAGATCAGGCCGTTTTGTCAGCAATCCGCCAGCCGGAAATGAATTTTGCCGTTACCGATCAAGACAGCATCGACATGGTGATGAAAATTCCCGGCAGTTTTGGCGGAGCCACACAGACACAGGTTCTGACAGAAAAATTGCCGGTAAAGGTGTTAGCCCTCGATGGTGTGCAGCCCAAGGCCAAGACGATGAAGGAAGCCTATCCGATCTGGAAGGAGTTTTACATAGTGACCCTGGGCAACTCATCGGAAGCGGCCAAGGACTTTGCCGCTTTTTTCTCTTCGCCGGCCGGCAGGAAAATTCTTGCAGCAAACGGCAATCAACCGCTCTAAAAACCAATTTTGACTGGTACCGACCATGAGTTCTGAACACAACAAATTGATAAGAATTACCAGCTGCATTGCCGGAACGGTTGCAATTGCAATAACGGTTGCTTTGCCCCTCATCTATTTCCTGGTTTCCTATAAATATACGATGGGAGGTCTGGAAACAGAGGCTGAAATAAACGCCCGGAATATAGCCTCCATCATCAGAAGTAATCCCGATTTATGGAAATATGAAACGCCCAGGCTTTATGAGCTCCTGGCAAGAAGGCCACGGGCAGGGCACGCCGAGACGAGGCGGATATTCGACAAGGGTGGAGAGCTGGTGGCGGAAAGCGCCGACAGGCTGACCCCCCCGGTGGTCAGCAGCACCTTTCCCCTGAAAGATTCGGGGGTGGAGGTAGGAAAAATAGAAATCAGCCGTTCACTTGCTCCCCTTTTGCTGCGCGTCGGTCTGGTGGCGCTGATAGGTATAGTCTTGGGGACCGCTGTTTTCATTTCGCTGTTGATGATGCCAAAAAAGGCGCTCAATGAGTTGAAACGGGCTGATGAGAGGCTGCAGCACTTTGCCCAGGACCTTCAGGAGGTCAATGAGGAGCTTAAGAACTTTGCCTATATCATTTCCCATGACCTCCGGGCGCCTTTGGTAAATATCAAAGGCTTTACCGGCGAGTTGCAGGCCTGCATGCAGGAGCTGGATTCCATCACCAGCAGAGGGGAATGCCATTTAGACGGCAATGACGGCAAAAGATTCATCGAGATTCTGGAAACCGATGTCCCTGAGGCGATCGGATTCATCACCTCTTCGGTTAGCCGTATGGATACCCTGATCGGCCTGGTTCTGAAGCTGTCCCGCCTTGGGCACCGCGAGTTGAAACCGGAGCCGGTCGATCTCAACGAGCTGGTGGACAGTATCCTGAAAACGCTGACCCATCAGCTGGAGCAGAAAAATACCCAGGTGAACGTCGGAACGCTGCCGGAAGTCATTCAGGACAGGGTAGCCCTGGAGCAGATAATAGGTAATCTGCTGGATAACGCAATCAAGTACCTTGACCCGGAGCGGCCGGGCAGGCTTGAGATCTCGGCGGAAAAGACACATGAAGGATTCATCTTCAACTTTCGCGACAATGGCAGGGGAATTTCCCTTGATGACCAGAACAAGGTGTTCGACATCTTTCGCCGGGCAGGAAGGCAGGATGTTCAGGGGGAGGGGATGGGGCTTGCTACGTAAAGGCTCTGGTACGGCGACTCGACGGCCAGATCTGGTGCGCTTCGGAACTGGGCGTGGGGAGCACCTTCAGTTTTAGCCTGCCACTGGCAGAAGACGGTATGGGAAGAGGATAAACCAGGGGAGAGGAACAATGGTCGACGATGTGGGAGCGGTTGCCGGCAAAGCCGATGGCGCTCGTATTCTATATATGGAAGATGACGCCGGGCTGGCCCGGCTGCTCCAGAGGACCCTGCAGCGGCTGGGGCACGTGATAGATCTGGCGGAGAATGGCGAGCTGGGGCTGGCCATGTCGGAAAAGGTGGAATACGATGTGATCCTGGTCGACTACAACATGCCCCTGTGCGGCGGCATCGATGTGCTGCGCATCCTTACCGCTCGGAAAAAATATCCACCGGTGATCATGGTAACGGGCAGCGGCAATGAAAAGGTAGCTGTGGAAGCACTGAAGCTGGGCGCCACTGACTACATCGTCAAAGACGTGGAGATGGGCTATCTGGAGCTGCTCCCACTGGTTATCGATCAGGTATTGCAGAAACAACAGCTTGTTGCCGAACGGCAACAGATGCTTACCGCCATCCACGAGAGCGAATGGCGATACAGAAAGCTGGTTGAACTGTCTCCCGACGGGATCGTGATCTGCTCCGCCGGGAAATTCGTCTTCATCAATCCCGCAGGTGTGAGCCTTTTGGGGGCGCCGGAGGCGAAGGACCTGCTGGGAATGGCCATGCTCGACTTTGTCCATCCCGAGTTCAAGGAAATATTCAAGGCACAGCTGAGGCAGATGGAAGACTCGGGATATAACGTCCCCTGGATCGAGGAACGGTTTATCCGGTACGACATGGCCGACATAGATGTGGAGGTCTCCGGCGTTCCCTTTACCTTCAACGGCGAACCAGCCGTGCAAATCATCTTTCGCGACATCACCGAACGCACCCTGGCCAAGCGCCGCCTGGAACAGTTGGCCCATTACGACATGCTCACTTCATTGCCCAACCGGACGCTGTTTTTCGACCGCTTCAATACCAATCTGGAACAGGGCAAAAGGTACGGCATCGCTTTTGCGCTGCTGTTTCTTGATCTGGATCGATTCAAGCAGATCAATGACCAGGAAGGGCATGATGTGGGCGACCTGCTGCTGCAGAAAGTTGCGGAGAGGCTGAAAGGATGTCTGCGCAAATCCGATACGGTAGCACGTATGGGGGGAGACGAATTCGCCGTCGTTCTCTCCCGGATAAGCGAGAGAAAGGATGCCGCAACTGTAGCGAAAAAGATTATCGGCGAGCTCTCCGTGCCTTTTCAACTTAAGGGGAAGGAGGGTTCGATCGGCGTCAGTATCGGCATAAGTATCTTCCCTGATGACGGCACCGATTTGGAAAGTCTGCTGAAACACGCCGACACGGCCATGTACCGCGCCAAGCAGGGTGGCAGCCGGTTCGAGTTTTACCAGTCAGAGGGCGATTTAGCTTGACTTTTATTTTTCATGCATGGTAGCTTTCCGGACGTTTTTTCTCCAATTCCTCCCCTGTGTCACGGGCCGTCTTATCAGAAAGAGCGATAACAGAAATGGCGATAGAGAGGGATGATGCCTTCTGGATGGGCAAAGCCATCGCCCAGGCTGAAAAGGCCGCCGCCCGCGGCGAGGTACCCATTGGCGCCGTTATCGTCAGAGATGGTAAAATAATTGCCAGAGGACACAACCTGCGGGAGGGGATGCAGGACCCCTCGGCCCATGCCGAACTGATAGCCATCCGGCGGGGGGCAAAAAAAACCGGCAACTGGCGCCTGCTCGGCACATCGCTCTATGTCACCCTGGAACCCTGCCTGATGTGCATGGGGGCGATCCTGCTGGCGCGGGTGGAAAAGGTGGTTTTCGGTTGCCACGACCCGAAAGGGGGGGCGGCTGGTTCCCTTTACAACCTGTCCGACGACAGCCGGCTCAACCACCGGGTGACGCTGGTTTCAGGGGTTAGGGAAGCCGAATGCGCGGCGCTGCTCAGCAACTTTTTTGCAGCGCTCCGCCGGGAAAAGAAGCGGAATAAAAAAAGAGAATAGCAATCAAACGGAGAGGTGTCCGAGTGGTCGATGGTGCCTGACTCGAAATCAGGTGTACGGCAACGTACCTAGGGTTCGAATCCCTACCTCTCCGCCATTAAATTTAGTAGCTGAAATAGCTGCATAAATATAGCCCTTGCTGAAAGTGAGACCTATTATGAGTCCTCTTCACCATGGGCTATTTTCTTATGCCCACCATATGTTCGCTCGCAAAGGCATCTATTACTATAGAGCCAAGAGAAGCAAACCCCATGAGATGCTAAGAATTGCTAAGGTTGTCTCGACCAGCAGCGTGGGGTGTTGCCACAACGGTTGGGGGGTAGGGTCATTCCAGCGTAAATTTATGGAATCTACCAGCCATTTCTGATAATACTCATAGCCACTTTGCTGCATGCAGAGTGGCTATTTTTCTATTCGCACCGCAAAGGACATCACATGGCAATAAAGAAATCCGAACTCTATTCGTCCCTCTGGCAATCGTGCGACGAACTGCGCGGCGGGATGGATGCTTCCCAGTATAAGGACTACGTACTGGTGCTGCTGTTTGTCAAATACGTCAGTGATAAATACGCCGGTGTGCCTTACGCCCCCATTACTATTCCTGAAGGCGCTGGGTTCAAGGACATGGTTGCACTCAAGGGTAAGCCCGACATTGGTGACCAGATCAATAAGAAGATCATCGGGCCGCTGGCCAATGCCAACAAGCTGTCGGACATGCCGGATTTCAATGATCCGACTAAGCTGGGCAGCGGTCAGGAGATGGTGGATCGTCTCACCAACCTGATTGCCATCTTTGAAAACAAGGCGCTCGACTTCAGTAAGAACCGTGCCGAGGGCGATGACATCCTTGGCGATGCCTATGAATACCTGATGCGCCACTTTGCCACCGAAAGCGGCAAGAGTAAGGGGCAGTTCTATACCCCTGCCGAGGTCAGCCGTATTATGGCGCAGATCATCGGCATTCGTGATGCCCAGACGACGAATTACACCACCGTCTATGACCCGACCTGCGGCTCTGGGTCGCTGCTGCTGAAGGTGGGAGACGAAGCCAGTGCCAGGGTTACGCTCTACGGACAGGAGAAGGACGCTGCCACTTCCGGTCTGGCTCGTATGAATATGATCCTGCATAACAATCCAACTGCGGAAATCAAGCAGGGAAACACGCTGGCAAATCCACTATTTACGAGTGCCGACGGTCAGCTCAAGACCTTCGATTATGTCGTCGCCAATCCTCCCTTCAGCGACAAGCGCTGGAGCACCGGCATTGATCCGCTCAATGATCCGCATGAGCGTTTCAAACATTTCGGAACTCCGCCTGCCAAGCAGGGCGATTATGCCTATCTGTTGCACATTGTCCGTTCGCTGAAGAGCACCGGGAAAGGCGCCTGCATCCTGCCGCATGGCGTATTGTTTCGCGGCAATGCCGAGGCCGATATCCGCAAGAATCTCATCCGCAAGGGTTACATCAAGGGGATCATCGGCCTGCCTGCCAACCTGTTCTACGGCACCGGCATTCCGGCCTGCATCATCGTCATCGATAAGGAAAACGCCCACACCCGCAAAGGGATCTTCATGGTGGACGCCAGCAGCGGCTACCTCAAAGACGGCAACAAGAACCGCTTGCGCGACTGCGACCTCCACCAGATCGTCGATGTCTTCAATAAGCGGCTGGATATACCAAAATACTCGCGCATGGTGAGTGTCGAAGAGATCGAGAAGAACGACTTCAACCTCAATATTCCGCGCTACATTGACAGCCAGCAGGCCGAAGATATTCAGGACATCGAAGGACATCTGAAAGGTGGTATTCCCTGTGCCGATGTAGATGCCTTGCAGCCGTATTGGGATGTGTGCCCTCAACTGCGGCAGACCCTTTTCAAAGCCAACCGCCCCGGCTATCTTGACCTGGTTGTAGCCAAACAGGACATCAAGCCGACGATCTATGAGCATCCTGAGTTTGTCAAATTCATTGGCAGCATGAATGCCCTCTTTGCCGACTGGCAGCAGCGCAGCACCGAAACACTCAAGAGCCTACAAGCGGGTTACCACCCCAAGAACATCATAGTTGACCTTGCGGAAGATCTGCTTGCCCATTACACCGACAAGCCGCTGATTGATAAATACGACGTCTATCAGCACCTGATGGATTACTGGTCCACGACCATGCAGGACGATTGCTACCTGATCGCCGCCGATGGCTGGAAGGCCGAGACTTACCGCATTATTGAGAAGGACAAAAAGGGTAAGGAGAAAGATAAAGGATGGACGTGTGACCTGATACCGAAGCCGCTGATTGTTGCCAGATACTTTGCCCCGCAGCAGGCGGCCATCTGTGAGCTGGAGGCAACGCTGGAGAGCGTAGCCGCCCAGATGGTTGAAATGGAAGAGGAGCATGGCGGCGAGGAAGGTGCCTTCTCGGAACTGGACAAGGTGAACAAGGCCAATGTCACCGCACGCTTGAAAGAGATGAAAGGTGAGAGTGGAGAGTTGATAGTTGAGGAGAAGGCTGCTTTGGAGGAGTGGTTGCGCCTTTGCACACAGGAGGCAGACCTCAAGAAAACCCTGAAGGAAGCTGAGGCCGCACTGGATGCGCTGGCATATACGAAATACCCCACGCTCATCGAGACGGAGATCAAGACGCTGGTGGTGGAAGATAAGTGGCTTACTACCATCAGCGCCGCCATACATGGCGAAATGGATCGTATTAGTCAGGCATTGACCCAGCGGGTGAAGGAATTGGCGGAGCGGTATGAGACGCCGCTGCCATTAGCGTCAAGCCGGGTCGCCGAGTTGGAGCAGTCCGTGAACGCCCACTTGGAGCGGATGGGGTTTGTCATCAATGAATATAGGAGGCAAAGCTGATGAATACATTACCATTGCTGCCACTGCCAATAGATCTTGAATCCAAAATAGTATTGAAAAAACTGGCAAAGGCCCATCAAGCACTGGCAGAGCTGAAAGGTGTGGCGGCCAGTATTCCCAATCAGGGTATTTTGATCAATACACTTGCTTTGCAGGAAGCAAAGGACAGTTCTGCAATCGAGAACATCATCACGACTCATGATGATCTGTATCGCAGCGACAGCATTGCCCGGCATTTTGTCAGCACTGCCGCTAAAGAGGTTCATAATTATTCGGCCGCCCTGCGCAATGGCTTTGACCAGGTCGTGAAAAGCGGTTTACTCACCAATAACGATATTCTTGAAATCCATAGCGGCATTGAGGAGAATCGTGCCGGTTTTCGCAAACTGCCGGGAACGGCATTGAAAAATGAACAAACCGGTGAGACGGTCTACACCCCGCCGCAGAATTATGAAGATATTATCGCTTTGATGACCAATCTGGAGCAGTTCATGAACAATGATGAGCTGTGCGATTGGGACCCACTCACCAAGATGGCAGTTATTCATCACCAGTTTGAAAGCATCCATCCGTTTTACGATGGTAACGGCAGGACCGGTCGTATCATCAACATCCTCTATCTGGTCAAGCAGGGGCTGTTAAGCGTACCGGTCCTGTATCTATCCCGTTACATAAACCAAAACAAGTCGGACTACTATCGCCTGCTGCAAGCAGTTCGCGTTGGGGATACGTGGCAGGAGTGGGTGCTGTATATGCTCGAAGGCATAGAGCAGACCTCGCATCAAACGATTGTGCTTATTTTGGGGATAAAGGAACTGATGCAGCGGCATAAGCACAAGCTGCGCGCCGAACTGCCGAAAATTTACAGCCAGGATCTGATCAACAATCTTTTTCGTCATCCCTATACTAAAATTGAATTTGTCACGCAGGAGTTGCAGATACATCGAAATACAGCCGCCAAGTATCTGGAAGAGCTGGTAAAGATCGGGCTGCTCTCGCGTCACAAGCTGGGCAAGGAAAATTACTACCTTAATGACGCTTTGTATGATCTGCTGCGTAATGTGAGTGCCAAAGCGGATGCATTGTCATGAGTAATAAACCGGGTTATGTACCCATGAGAAGCGGAACGTGAACACGAAAGAGCCATTTCGGTTATACATAAGCAGAACGTGCACACCAAAAGACCTTTTCTTGTGCACGTCATCAGGACGTATCACTAAAAGCGCTATTTCCTATGCATGATTTACGTAGAATTAGAAAAGGTGGTATCCGTGAGTTCCAATAATCCGTGTCAATCCGTGATTCAGACAGGTTACAAGAAGACCGAGGTTGGGGTGATTCCGGAGGATTGGGAGGTTAAAACTGCTGCCCAGATCTGTGAGCTTGTTGTGGACTGCAAGAACCGGACAGCTCCTGTTGTTGATGGTGGTGAGTTTGCTGTAGTAAGGACCCCGAATGTGCGTAACGGAAAGTTTGTTCGAGAGGAGCTTCGTTTTACGAATGAGACGTCCTTCCATGAGTGGACTGCCAGAGCCATTCCTCAACTGGGTGATGTTCTCATTACAAGAGAAGCGCCTTTAGGAGAGGTGTGCTTAGTACCTTCGGATGTGCGAGTCTGTTTGGGGCAGCGAATGATGCTTTATCGCCCAGATAGAGAGAAAACTGAAAGTAGTTTTCTTCTCTACGCCCTCATGTCATCAGGAGTGCAGAGCAATCTGTTCAAAAAATTGGTGGTTCAACGGTAGGTCATGCAAAGGTTGACGACATTCGTTATTTACAAATCCCTCTTCCACCCACCAAAGCCGAACAAGAAACCATCGCCGAGGCGTTGAGCGACACCGATGCCCTCATCGAATCCCTGGAGCAACTCATCGCCAAAAAACGCAACATCAAACAAGGCGCCATGCAGGAATTGCTCACCGGCAAAAAGCGCCTGCCGGAATTTACATCGGTAGGGGCACGGCGCACCGTGCCCCTACAATGCGACAAACACCACCAAATTCCCGATGGGTGGGAGGTGAAGCGGTTGGGGGACGTGTTGAAAGTTAGGCACGGCAAAAGCCAACATAACGTCGTCGTGGTTGGCGGGAAATATCCAATCCTTGCGAGTGGCGGCGAGATTGGGCGGACTAACGAGTATCTCTACGACAAGCCTTCGATCCTCATTGGCAGAAAAGGCACTATCGATGTCCCCCAGTTTATTGATACTCCGTTTTGGACGATTGACACGCTATTCTTCACAGAGATTGCTTCAGAAGCAGATGCAAAGTTCATCTTTTATAAATTCAACACTATCAACTGGCGGAGCTACAACGAAGCATCTGGCGTGCCGAGCCTGAGTGCCTCAAGAATTGAGAATATTGATTTCAGTTGCCCACCACTCCCCGAACAAACCGCCATCGCCACCATCCTTTTCGACATGGACGCCGAAATCACTACCCTCGAAACCAGGCTCGCCAAAACCCGCCAGCTCAAGCAAGGCATGATGCACAACCTGCTCACGGGGAAAATACGTCTGAACCATGATTTTCTTGATTAAAGGATTATCCTGATTTATTGATGTTATCCATCAAGGTGATCCCAAAATCCTATAAATCATGGTTCAGACGGAGGTTCTGACATGCTCCACTCCGACATAACAAAACGAATCATCGCCGCAGCCATGAAGGTTCACTCAACACTAGGCAACGGATTTCAGGAAGTCATTTACCAGCGTGCGTTGGCAATCGAGCTGCCTTTATTCAACCTTGCTTTTGAACGGGAAAAAGAGATGCTGATTCATTACCGTGAACAGCAAATCGGCACCCGCAGGGTTGACTTCTTTGTTGAAGAATTGGTAATGGTCGAATTGAAGGCGCTGATCCGGCTTGAGGATGTTCACTTGGCGCAGGCCATGAATTACCTTGAAGCGTATCAGATGGAGATCGGACTGCTGATCAACTTTGGCGCAAGGAGCCTGGAGTTCAAGAGGGTGCATAATAACCGTCTGAACCGTGATAAACTGTCTGAACCGTGATTTTCCTGATTGTAGGATTAACCTGAAAAATTAAGGCAATCCTTGAATCCTATAAATCATGGTTCAGACATTCAAGAAAATCCTGTAAATCAAGGTTCAGACAAAGGTACTGACAAATGACAACCATCGGCCAGCCAGAAAGATTAACCCAGAACCGCGTCATCGCCCTGTTCCGGGACGAGCTCGGCTATCGCTATCTCGGCGACAAAACTGACCTCCCAAACAACAGCAACATCGAAGAAGCACTTCTCACAGCCTACCTTTCCCAAAATGATTACACCCCGGCCCAGATCAGCAGCGCCATCTACAAGCTGCGCATCGAGGCGGACAATCCCAATCGCTCCCTCTACGATAACAACAAGGAAGTGTACAAACTGTTGCGATACGGCGTACCGGTGAAGATCGACGCGGGTAAGGTTACCGAGACTGTCTATCTCATTAACTGGAATGCGGCCAAGCGCAACGATTTCGCCATTGCCGAGGAAGTCACCCTGCGCGGCAACCTTGAGCGCCGCCCCGACCTGGTGCTCTACGTTAACGGCATCGCCATTGGTGTGCTGGAACTGAAGAACAGTCGCATCTCCATTGGCGACGGCATCCGCCAGAACATTTCCAACCAGCAGCCGCAGTTTAACGAGTGGTTCTTTAGCACGGTGCAATTCATCTTTGCGGGGAATGATTCCGAAGGGCTGCAGTACGGGACTATCAAGACGGAAGAGAAGTATTTCCTGAAATGGAAGGAAGACAAAGCGGACAACAGCCGCTTCAAGCTGGATAAATACCTGCTCAAGATGTGCAACAAGGAGCGGCTGATCGAGCTGATGCATGACTTCGTGCTGTTCGATGGCGGCCTGAAGAAGCTGCCGCGTGTACACCAGTATTTCGGTATCAAGCGGCGCAGGCGCATGTCCATCGCCGCCAGGGGGGTATCATCTGGCATACACAGGGAAGCGGCAAGAGCATTGTCATGGTGCTGCTGGCCAAATGGATTCTGGAGAACAAGCCCAATGCGCGGGTGGTGATCGTCACCGACCGCGACGAACTGGACAAACAGATCGAAGGGGTCTTCACCGCTGCCAGCCATCCCATGACGCGCGCCAGCAGCGGACGTGATCTGATGACCCAACTTGGCCAGGCCACACCGCGCCTGCTCTGCTCGCTGGTGCACAAGTTCGGCAGGAAGGGCGTGGATGATTTCGAGCAGTTCATCAAGGATCTGGAGGCGCAACCCTGCCTGACGGTGGGGGAGATCTTCGTGTTCGTGGACGAATGCCACCGCACCCAGAGCGGTAAGCTGCACCGCACCATGAAGGCGCTGATGCCCAATGCGGTGTTTATCGGCTTTACCGGTACACCGCTACTCAAACAGGACAAGCAGACCAGCCTGGAGGTGTTCGGCGGCTATATCCATACCTATAAGTTCAGCGAAGGTGTGGAAGATGGAGTGGTACTCGACCTGATTTATGAGGCACGGGACATCGACCAGCGGCTCGGTTCGGAAGACAAGATCGACACCTGGTTCGACGTCAAGACAAGGGGCTTAAACGATTGGCAGAAGGCGGCCCTGCGTGAACAGTGGGGCACCATGCAGAACGTGCTCAGTTCACGGTCCCGCATGGATCGGGTGGTGGAAGATATTATCTTCGATTTCAGCGTCAAGCCACGCCTCTCCAATGAACGCGGCAACGCCATTCTGGTGGCCTCCAGCATCTATGAGGCGTGCAAGTATTTCGAGCTGTTCCAGAAGACGCCGTTCAAGGGCAAGTGTGCGGTCATCACCTCTTACAATCCGCAGGCGAAAGACATCACCCTGGAGGATACCGGCGCGAATACTGAGACGGACAAGGAATCCATCTATACCAGCTACACCACGTTGCTGAAAAACACCGGCATGGCCAACACTGAGGCCTACGAGGACCACGCCAAGAAGATGTTCAAGGATCAACCGGTTAATATGAAGCTGCTGGTGGTGGTGGACAAACTGCTGACCGGCTTTGATGCGCCCAGTTGCACCTATCTCTACATCGACAAGAAGATGCAGGATCACGGGCTGTTTCAAGCCATCTGCCGAACTAACCGTCTGGATGGTGAAGATAAGGACTTCGGCTATGTCGTGGACTATAAGGACCTCTTTAAGAAGGTAGAGAACGCCATCGCGGTGTATACCTCTGAACTGGATCATAGCTCTGGCGGTGTCGATCCCGAGATTCTACTGCAAGACCGTATGACCAGAGGCCGGGAGCGGCTGGACAATGCACTGGAAGCAATCGCCATGCTCTGTGAACCGGTGGCGCCGCCCAAGGGGGAGTTGGAGCATATCCATTATTTCTGCGGCAATACCGAGATACCGGAAGACCTGAAGGCGCACGAAACGCAACGGGCGGCGCTCTACAAGGCAACGGTTGCGCTGGTACGTGCCTATGCCAATATTGCGGATGAACTGGGCAACGCCGGGTACAACGAGACCGACATCAAACGCATCAATAAGGATCTGGATAGCTACCTCAAGCTGCGGGAGATCATCCGCAACGCCGCTGGTGAAAGCCTGGACCTGAAAGCTTACGAAGCTGACATGCGCCACCTCATCGACACCTATATCGAAGCCGACGCTCCACGAAAGATTTCACCATTTGACGACATGCCGCTGCTGGACCTGATTGTGAAGACCGGCATTGCTAACGCCATCAACAGCCTGCCCGATGGACTCAAGGGCAACAAGAACGCCGTTGCTGAGACCATCGAGAACAACGTCCGCAGCAAGATCATAAAGGAACACCTGAATGACCCAGCCTATTACGACAAAATGTCGGCGATTTTGGACGAAATCATAAAGTTCCGCAAAGAACAGGCGGAAAACTACGAGGAATATCTGAAGAAGATCGCTGAACTGGCCAGGAGGGTGGAGGCGGGACAGGCCGAAAATACGCCCGAGCAACTTGACACGCCGGGACTCCGGGCGCTCTATAACAATCTCAGGCCTAAAGCAGCAGCCGACCCTTCACTTGCCTATGCGGGTGTTGCTCAAGACCCTATGCTCGACCTTGCCATAAGAATCGATGAAACGGTCAAACAGACCCGGCCTGACGGCTGGCGAGGTGTCCAGGCCAAGGAGAATGTCATTAAGGCTGCCCTGTATGGGATTTTACAGGACGTGACTGAGGTAGAGCGAATATTTCTCATCATTGAAAAGCAGAGAGAATACTGATGACCACCCAGATCAGACTTGGCGAGATTGCCATAGATGTGGTGAAGAAGGACATCAAGAATATTCACTTGAGTGTGTATCCACCGGCTGGCAGAGTTTGCATTTCGGTCCCACAGCGGATGGACCTCGATACCATTCGCGTCTTTGCCATCAGCAAGCTAGGCTGGATCAAAAAGCAGCAGCAAAAACTCCAAGAGCAGGAAAGAGAATTCCCGAGAGAGTATCTTGACAGGGAAAGCCATTATGTTTGGGGTAAACGCTATCTGCTGAAAATAGTTGAAAAAGGTGCAGTGCCTTACGTGACTCTAAAGCATAACAAGATGGTGCTTCGGATCCGTCCAGATATGAGTGCCGAGCAGAAGCAAATCGTACTTGCAGAATGGTATCGAGAGAAGCTCAAAGAAGCTGTTCCCCCATTGATCAATAAATGGGAGCCGCTCATAGGCGTTAAGGTGCACAAGTTTTTTGTGCAAAGGATGAAAACGAAGTGGGGTAGTTGTAACAGCCAGGCAAGGAACATCCGTCTCAATACGGAACTGGCAAAGAAGCCGCCTGCATGCCTGGAATACGTTTTAGTGCATGAGATGGTTCACCTGCTGGAACCCACTCACAACAGCCGTTTCATCACTCTGATGGATCAATTTATGGCATCCTGGCGGAATCACCGGGAGGAATTGAATCGTTCACCGCTGGGGCATGAGGAATGGGCAGAGTAACCTGCTTTTATACTGCCGTCCACCCTCTCCGCTGCATTACCTTGCTCATTACCCGAAAATGTATCAACAAATCACTGATCCGCATTTATTTTGGTCCGGACGAATTTTTTAATTCCGAAGAAAAGGTGAGTGAAAAATTACTTGAGGGTATTTTTGCGGGTATTTGCTGCCAATGCCTTTAGCAAAATACAACAAAATAAGTATGATAGATATGTATTAGAAGGACTACCTCTCCGCCAGTTTTTCTGCTTTTGGCAGGCTTCCTGAAAACCCCCCGACTTTCACCAGACTTTCACCAACGAAATTCTTGGTAAAAAGGAAGGTGTTTTGTTTTGATATCAATGTTGTCTTTTCCGAAGTATTCGAGGATGTTCCAGTAGTCCCTCCTGCTGCCTTGCGCCTTTCCCGCCAATAGAATATCTCTCCCACGATAATCTCATTATCCTCCAGCTTTCGTACTCCATACTAAAAACGTCACTCGCTATTGGCATTATTTATGCGTTTGTTGAGTTCCTATGATATGGCCTAATGTTTCAAACAGGCAGGAAAGCAAGATTATATAATGCATGCCAACTTTTTATAATTTCTGCTAATGCGCGTTTTAACCTAATTTAAATTAAAGTAGAGGTCAGGTCACCATGGGAAAAACTATTGTACGAAAAATCAGGGGAGTTAGCCTTAGAGCTAAGATAGCCTTGATAGCAGGATTTACCATGCTGCTGAGCACCTTTATTTATCAAGGGTGGTATAGCCCGACAAGCATCATGCCGGTAGTGTTATCAAAACCTATGTTTTTACCACCACGTCCGAAAGCTGGACCGGGAATGCCGGCATCAGCACCACCGACACGAATGTAACTACCGGTGGTAATCCTGGTGGCGCGATTCAATCCAGGATTGTCGGCAAAAACAAGCTCAATTCCGCGGCCGGCTGGTACCTCACCGGCATCACCTGGGAGTCTCTCGGTGTCCCTGCCGGATCCATCATCACGTCGGTCAACGCTTCCTATGATTGGAGATGCTCTGAGAATGTGTTGGGTGACCCCACCTCAGAATCTGGTGATTATATTCTGTCTGACGCTACAGATGGCAATCCAACTACCCTCGTTACGGGAACTCCCTTCAGCGCTACCACTTCATGGGCAACACGGAGTGCCACCGGTATTGCTGTCCCGGCTGCCTTGCAGCCATCAAACAGCAGCATCAAGCTAAGTGTCTTAGGGGTACTCGATACTACTGCCGATACCACTGCCGCTGTGACCAGAATGCTTGACAACATCTCCCTCACCATCACCTATTCGACACCTGCGGTCCCGGTTGAGGTTGCCGGCAGTCTGGCCGTTACTCCCTTGTCAGGCAACTATGTGGACTCACCCTTCACCATCACCGAGAATTTCACATCGACTCAGGCCGTAAATTCCTGCCAGTATACAATTAATGGGGGAACGGCCTGGACCAATGGAACGGTAAGTGGAACCGGACCGTATACCTGTACTGCTAGCAATGTGTCATCCACCAACGGAACTGCACTCAACATCCAGATGCGGGCTTCTAATACCAATGGTGCCAGCTGGAGCACCATCTCAGCATCCCTCAGCAAAACGGTGGATACGTTGGTCCGATCGATGGCTCTCTTATTGCCACTGCAGCTAGCAGCAGCCAGATAAGCCTTAACTGGACAGCAGCCGGCGATAGCGGGTCCGGGCTTAATACCACCACCTCATACAAAGTGGTGAGAGCAGATGCTACGACAACGCCTCCTGCTGACTGCTCTGGAACGGCCATATATCAGGGAACGGCAAACAGCTATAATGACAGCACAGGCCTCTCTGCAAGTACAGACTATGCCTACAGGGTCTGCGCATACGATGCGCTAAACCATTCCTCAGCGGGTGCCACGGCTACAGCCACGACACAGGCTGGTGGCACATGTACGACAAATATACCGGAACTGGCTGTTAATCCTTCATCGTCTCTGGTCGCAGCTGGTGCCAACATGCTCTATACGGTCACCGTGACCAATAGGGACATCGGCACAAGCTGTGGCAATGTAATCTATAATCTTGGTCTTGCCAACAGCAACACCACAGATTTCTCAGCCACGGCACTTTCATCAACATCTCTCACCATTGCAGCCGGAAATCAGGGGACGGCTTACTTTACTGTCACAGCAGGAGCAGCAGCACCAAATGGGGCTGTCAATACCTCAACAGTCAGTGCCAGTGCAGACCTTCATATTGCCCCACCCGATGCCACTGCTATAACGACGGTTAATAGCAACAATTCACCTTTAATGCATAGCAGTACCAATCTTGACCCTACAAATGCCAAAGGTTACGGTTCCTGGGGTACAGGATTTACTTGTGCAACATGTCACAACAAGGGCACCAGCAACGTCAAAATAGTTGCCGGACAGATTGAGACTTCCCTTGGCAGCAGGCCTGTGCTTTTCTCGCGCATGACAGCATCAATTGCCAATACCCAGGGGATTTTTGGTGATGATCTCAGGACCACCTATGCCAATGCTTCCCGCAACGTCTGCGAAGTATGTCACCACAAGACCCTGTATCACCAGTACAGTTCGACAAAGATTGCCAACCGGAGCACCGATCCCCATTATAACCGCCAGGATTGTGCTGCTTCCTGTCATCCACACAGTGCAGGCTTTAAAGGGTCCGGTTGCGACGGCTGCCACGGTAATCCACCTGTCAGTACGGCAACACTGGTAACCAGCCCCGAGGCGACACTGGCCCTGGGCGCCCCCCCGACCAGCGGAGGTTCCCATTCAGCACACGTGACAGGTGAAGGAATGAAGTGCACCACTTGCCACAGCGGCAATACCATGCCGGCGGTGAGCAAAACCATCCAGATTGGCTTCGATATCAACAATAGCAACTGGCCCGGCTTTGCCGGACCAGTTGCATTCGGCTCCTTTAGCGGACGTTCGCCCCTTGGCGGCACTCCTGCCTACAGCTTTGTTTCCAGCAAAACCGGCACCGTCGTCAATACCAGCACCAGCTACCGTACCTCCTGCAATGTCTATTGCCACGGCCAGTGGACCGGCGCCAATGGCTCAATAAATCCATCGTGGATTGTTACCGACGGCAGCCAGTCGGCCTGCGGTGCCTGTCACGCCGCTTCAGCGGCCAATGTTCCTGCAACCGGAAAGCATACTACCCACGCCAGCAGCAGTGCCGGCAACTATGGATTCTCCTGCACCAAGTGCCATCCGGGTGCAAGCAGCTTCAACCATGTCAACGGCAGCGTCCAGTGGCGGTTAAGCTCCTCCACCACCGGTCTCATCGGCTCTACCTCCAGTTATTCCCCGGCTGTTACCGGAGCCGATCCGGCAGGAATCAGCGGTAATACCAATAAATTAGCCCCTAGTGCCACCTACGGTACCTGCACCAACATCTACTGCCATTCCAATGCCCAGTCAAACACCGGTGCTGCTACACCTGTTGCCTATACATCACCAGGGTGGAACGATGCCTCCCTTGGCTGCGGTGGGTGCCATCTGGATATGGATAGCGATACATCCGCCCCCGGCGATCACGTCAAACACGCCCAAGGAACAGCCAACTTCACCTGTGCAACCTGTCATAACAGCTATACTGAAACATCAGTTACAACCTCTACCCATGTGAACAAGACCATAGAACTCTCCTTCAGTGGCACCTATGCCACCGGTACCGTTTATTCCCAGGGAAATGGCGCCGTCGGCAATGGCTTCGGCAACTGCACGGCAAGCAAATGCCACGGCCAGGGTGCACCGGTTTGGGGCGGTGGCTTGTACTCGGCAACCGTTCCTTGTGAGAACTGTCACGGCTCGGCCGCAACCAGTCCGTTCTACTCCACTGCGGCTACCGGTGCTGCGCCGACAAAGGTGACGGCTGAGAATGATAGCAAGGTCGGCGCCCATGTTCCTCATCTCACGGCACGAGCGGCATATACCGGCATCGTTGCTTGCGGGGATTGCCATACCGTTCCAGCTACGATTACTGCCGTAGGCCATATGAATGGTGTTTCAGCGCCTGTCTTTTCCGGCGATGCGGTACTGAACACAGCTAATCCGACCTATGCATCTTCAACCTGCACCGCCACCTACTGCCATGGCGGAAAGATGATCAACGGCTCAAGCAACGGAGTAGATACCAGCCCGACCTGGACCAATACTGCCTATCTTACCGGTATTCCGTCGAATACGGGTGATTGTGCCATGTGTCATGGCTGTCCCCCTACCGGTTATACGGGCAGTTCCCACAGCGGCACAGAAGCCTTGTCTGCATGTAACGGCTGCCATTCCCATGTCAATGCAGATGGCACATTTACTGCCGGCGCCAATCGTGCTCTACACATTAACGGTATAGTCGAGGCATCCGGCGGGGACTGCCTCGGTTGTCACGCCGGCCTCAAAAATAACACGGGCAACGCCGATATCGATAATAATGGTGTTCGCATAATCACAGCAGAATTTTCCAGAACCTCACACCATGTCACCGGTGTGACCTTGACCGTACGCCACTGTGCCATGTGCACATGGAGGGGGATACCAGCGGCGTCAAGGGAACACTGCATGAAAACGGCCAGATTGACCTGCGTAACGTGGACACCAACACCGCTATTGTCTGGACCGGTTCCGAGCATACCAATATGGATAATTTCTGTTTTGCCTGTCATGACAACAACGGGGTCAACAATACTACTGTTCGAAGCATTACGGGTGGAACGGCGACCAACCCCTTCAACGACACCCTGAAAAACAGTTACGATCAGGTCACACGCCCTGGGGTAATCGATGTCAAAACGCAATTCACTACCACCAACTACTCCCATCACGCCGTGTCCGGCCAGAAGTATACATCGTCGACACCACTGTTCTCGGCAAGTCCAAACCGGTTCGTATCCACCTTCACCCCACTCGGAGGTAGCGTTTCCATTCGCGATACCTCGACAATCCACTGCGGTGACTGCCACACCAGCGGTAAGTGGGCGACATCAGGCGGCATCGGCGCTCACGGTTCTACCAACGAATATATGCTGCAGACCGCTAGCGGCACGGACACAACCCATACATCGACCGATTATGTCTGTTTCAAATGCCATGTCGGATCTATCTACAACGATTTAGGTGGCAAAACCCTGGGCGGTACCGCTGCTCACATTACCGGCGGTAACGGGAGCGATTATACACACACTGCAGGGACAACCGGCCTGTCTGCCCGTACGAATGGCGATGGACACATCACCGGCATGACTTGCTCGGGCTGCCACAACTGCGGCCAAACCGGATGGGGGGGCATTCACGGTGGCAATGCCAGCTACACGGACGGTAACAATACTTCTCAGCAGACGAGGCGGTTCATGCCTGGTATGGGAAACTCCAAATACATCCCTGGGGGCTGGACATCGGGAACCGGTGCAACCTGCTATACGCTGAACAACTCAAGCTGGAGCACGTGCAATCAGCATCCTTCCGGCGGAAAATCTGTCACCAGAACGCCACGAGCAATCACCTATTGACTTCTAGCGCATTGTTGCATGAAAGGGGCCAGGCAACCGGCTCCTTTCTTTTATTTTCCTGTTTACTACGAGTGGAGATGCAGGTAAACGAAAGGGTGATGCACACAACCCTAAATCACTTTTTAAATTTATGATGACACGCATCCGTTTACTGGTTTCTCTGGTCGTTATCTCGCCACTTGCTTTTGGTGTATTCCTCATAATTCCGCTGGCGGTGGTTCTCCAGCGCATCAGCGGGGGAAGTTCCATCTCCCCGATAATCCTGCTGATCAACAACCTGCTCTGTCTGGCCTGGCTCCTTGCACGCCTGTTCATTGATGTGAGACGATTCCGTTCCGGGAAACGATATGGTTCAGAAGCGCTGTTTCGAGGACGGGCCGCAACCGTACCTTTTAGCCGGGAACAGCTACGCGAGCATCTCGTACGAACAGGCTATACCCTCGATGAATCCGGGCGTTACGGAGAGCGGCCAGACCGGGGGTATTGGGGAAGGCTACTCCTGCTGGCAGGGCTGTCATTCACCCTTCTGGTAGGGACCTACGACAACGTTCGCCAATTCTCCGGCACCATTCTGCTTGGGGTCGGCGGGCCGCTCAAGCTCTTCGAAGCCTCCTCCTACGGGATTCTCACCAAGGGCGCACTCTCCTCGTTCGATGAACTGCCGGTCAAGCTTCAGATAACCCGTCAGATCCTTCCTGATGGCAAGTATCCTCAAGGCGCTACCGACATCGTCATATGCGACCCGGACGGAAAGGAACTGCAGCGGGCGACCATCAGTCCAGGCTCTCCCCTTGGCATCGACGCCTTTGAGATCCACATGGCCCGCTTTTTGTTCGATGCCTGGCTGGTCGTCACCACCACATCGAACCACATCGTCTTCACCAATTTCGTCAAACTCCTTCCCTTGGACAAACCGAAAGAGGGATATACATTCCATGGCGAAATCGATGATGATCATTTCGAGAAGGTCAAGGGAGAGGCATGGCTCCGGCCACAGGACAAAGCCATGAAAGTGGCAGTGGACTACAAAGGATCTCGTATAGTGGATACCGAACTATTCCTCTGGGGAGAGAACAAAAAGGAATCGGCCGGCTATGTTGCCAAGCTCGAAGGACTGGGGCAATGGAGCGAGATCCATGTAACCCGTCGCCGCCACAAGAGTGCCCTGTTTGCCGGTGCGTGGACTGCCCTGCTGGGATTGTTGATACGTCTGAGCTGGAGGCCTCGACGGGTCTGGATTACAGAAACGCCCGACGGTATCTCTTTGCGCACTACGGATGCGAAAGTACTTAAAGCCATCAACGACTCAACCGTTGACATATAACCATCCCATTCACCTACCCACATTACAGGACCCAACCTATGACATTCAGATGCCTTGTTTTTTTCTCACTATTCATCACTATGGCCCTTGCTGCGTGCAGGCAGGAGACGGAGCCTCCCTTACAGAAAGGAGAGGCAGTGCGCCTTCTGGTAAGGCAAAACGGCAAATTCGGCTATATTGACCAAAGTGGAAAACTGGCGATCCCGGCCCGATTCGAGAACGCGTCACTTTTCTCCGAAGGGCTGGCGGCAGTGAGGATTGGTGGCAAGGATGGCTATATCGACACATCCGGCAAAATTGTCATCGAACCCCGGTTCAAGGCGGCTTCTATCTTTAACGAAGGGCTGGCGGCAGTTCTGGTTGGTGACAGGTGGGGGTATATCAACAAGGTCGGCAAGATGGTTATCCCCTCAAGCATTGTTTCGACCTTTGCTTTTACCGAGGGTTTGGCGGTAGTCGTGGCCGTCACCAAAGATGGTTACAAGGCCGGGTTCATGGATACAACGGGCAAGATGATCATTCAGCCGCTTTACGAAGATGCAAGGTTCTTTTCAGAGGGTTTGGCGCCAGTGAAGAAGGGAAAAAAATTCGGCTTTATCAATCGTTCCGGGACCATGGTGATCCAGCCGATGTTTGATGATGCCACCCCCTTCCGCGAAGGGTTGGCTGCCGTGAAGATCAATGGCAAGTACGGCCAGTGGGGCTTCATCGATACCAATGGCGTCTGGATAGTAGAGGCAAAATATAAAAACTGCCTCCGGTTCAAGGAGGGCGTGGCCGCAGTAGAGCAAGAAGGCGCCTGGCGGTTTATTGACCGGCGGGGCGAGGATGCCGTGCCGCTGACAATGGACGGACCATCGCTCTTTTCAGAGGGGCTTGCGCCGGTCAAGATCGGGGGGAAAGTCGGTTACATCGATCGCCAAGGACGAGAGATCATCCTCCCCGTTTCGAGGCTGCAACGATTTTTATCAACGGGTTGGCGGCTGTGCGCCAAGGGGACCTGTGCGGATACATCGACAAAAAAGGGAATCTGGTCGTTCCTCCCACCTACGAGTGGTACCAGCCAATTATCGACCAAGTGGTCACCTTCGCGGCAGAAATTGAGTAAGTCGTGACGAAATGCTAAAAGGCTGAAGGTTTAACAGGTTTACTTGTTAACGGGTGGCATGATATTTTAATCAAATCGGCAACGGTGCCGAAATTTGGAGGTTTCTCACTGTGGCACCTCTTGAGTCAATCCTTGTCTGGATATCCCTCTGTGGTTACGGAATCATCAGTGGCCTGTACATTTATGCCTTCGTCTTCAGGAAAGAAAACATCCTCCAGAAGATCATCTACCCCATTGCTGCGGTATTTCTGATCCATACAGCCTCCATCATCGCCAGGTATGTTGCTGTCGGGAATCTGCCCTGGGCAGGGGATTACGAATCTGCAACGGCAGGTTCCTGGTTCGTGGTGCTGTTTACCATCATCTTTATGTGGAAACACCGCAGCCTCAGTGCCATCGGCGTCGGCACTATTCCGTTCTCCCTGCTCCTGTTCGGTTTCGGTGTCATGCGTTCTCCCCAACTTATTCCCATGTCGGTTTCTTTGAAGTCTTTCTGGCTGGGAATCCATGTTTTATTTGCCTGGCTGGCTTTTGGCGCCTTTGCCATCGCCTTCGGCCTGGGAATCATCTACCTTCTTAAGGAGAAGAACCCCCGGAAGGAGTTTTACGCAAAATTCCCCGATCTGCCGATGCTCGATGAATTGATGTTCAAATATGTGGTCTTCGGCTTCATAACCGATGCCGTGATGATCCCGTCCGGAGCTATCTGGGCCAAGGATCTGTGGGGGAACTATTGGTCATGGGACCCGGTTGAGACTTGGTCACTGGTGACATGGCTGATATATGGTTTCGCCATTCACCTGCGTCTCACCATGGGGTGGCGAGGCCGCCGACTGGCCTGGATCGTTATTTGGGCATTGGCTGGAATGGTCATTACCTTTTTCGGCATTAATTTCTTTGTTTCATCAAGCCTGCACCTCTTCCGTGCGATGCAGGGGCAGTAGGAGCAGGCGTGCTGAAAAACTTACTTGCAGCCCTCAAGTCTTTGAAGGTCACTGCCGCACTGATCATTGCACTGGCGATGCTCTGCCTGTTGGGAATCATAGTGCCCCAGAAGTCCATTCTCGGCAGGGAGGCGTACTTGGCATGGCAGCAGGATCATCCCACTCTGGTCGCCTTGCTTGAGACCTTCAATCTCACGGAGTTCCATTCTTCCCCCCTGATGATGGCCCTGTGGGTGCTGTTTTTCGGAAACCTCCTGTTGGTCATGATCGACCGGCTGCCTGGGATCTGGAAACTCTGCAGGGAGATGCGGCTACCTGATAATGCCGGGTTCGTGCAAAGCTACCGCTGTTCCGCTGAGCTGAAAGGTGCATCGCTCGATAATATTGCATCGGTCCTGGACAGTCATGGCTATCGGGTGATACGTGACGGCGCGGCGTTGGCCGGCATTCGTAATCGCTATGCCCCACTGGCCACTTTGCTGTTCCACCTGAGTTTTCTGCTGCTGCTGGCGGGAGGGGTGCTAACAATCTATACCAAATTCCGCGCCGAGGTTGATCTGGCTGTCGGAGAGCAGTTTGACGGGAATTATAAACAAATTTTTACACGCCCCAAATTCGGTGCCGTGCCGTCCTCGAAATTCACCGTAACCGCTGTGAAACCGACCTACTACAATCAGGCGGTGCCGGTTGACCTGGAAGTTGATCTGGAGACCCGTCAGGGAAGGAAGAGCATCAGCATCAATCGCCCTTACTATGATGGCCGGTTATCCTTTCTCATCAAGACTGTCGATGTCGCCCCTCTTTTTGTCGTTCAGGATTCTGCCGGCAAAGAGATCGACGGTGTGTTCGTCAAACTCAAGCTTCTGAACGGTGATGAAGATGGCTTTTCTCTGCAAGGGTATACCGTCCGCGCCCGGTTCCATACCGACATCGTCGCCGAGCAGAGCCGGACGAGGGGCCTGTCGTCAAACCTGCCCCAGGCGCTGAAACAGCAGCCGAATGACAGCTCATCCAAACAGACCAGGGAAATCGTCAATCCAGCCATGACACTCTCCCTTGAAAAAGATGGGCAGAGGCTGCAGACCGTAACCCTCCGCCCCCATGAGTCCGTCTTGTTTGGCAATGGGCAGCGCCTGGTATGGCAGGACTACACCTACTGGATCAATTTTTACGTTGGGCAGGAAAGGGGGCTCATGATAATTTACGCCGCTTTCGTGCTCATGACCATTGCGCTGGTCATCCGTTTTGGCTTCTATCGCCGTGATATTCGAGCCCTGGCAGAGGAAGAGACGGTATTTCTTGCCGGCCGGTCCGAATACTTCCCGGTCATGTTTAGGGAAGAGTTCGCCGGACTGAAGGCGGCAATGCAGCTTCCCGGAACAATAGAGGTACAAGACGAGCCATGAAGCTGATTCTTGTCTCACCCCCATTCGGTGAAAAAGGGCAGAAATCGAAAGGACTTCCCATCGCGCCGCCGGTGCTGGAATATCTTGCCGGGCTGACCCTGCAGATCCGTCCGGACGTGACGGTTGAGCTGGTAGATGCCAACAAGGAGCAGTTCAACCCGGACCAGACCGATGCCGACCTGATCGGGTTTACGGTGCTTACCCCCCAGGCTCCCTGGGTCTATCGCATGGCTGACCGGCTGCGCCAAATGGGGCGGCAAGTGCTCCTTGGCGGCATACATGTGACGGCACTGCCCGATGAGGCGGGTCGCCATGCCGATGCTATTGTCCTTGGCGAGGCTGAGAAGATTTGGGGAGCACTGCTGGACGATGCTGAGAAGAGGCGATTGAAGCCGGTATATCAGGGCGGATTCCCGGAGCTGAAGGGGCTCCCCAGGCCAATCACCAACCTGTGGAAGACCAACTACGTTTACGGCTATTTTCAGACTTCCCGCGGCTGTCCCCATCGCTGCACCTTCTGCTCGGTTCACGAATTCTTCGGCGGCCGGGTGAGAACCCGCCCGATTGACGAGGTGGTTGCCGAGATTGCCCAAAGCAAACGGCGTCTGTTCTGGGGGATCGACGACAACGTCTGGGGTGTCAACATGGACTATACCATCGAGCTCTACCTGGAGATGGGGAAGAGCCTACGGGGCAAGTCCTGGTTCGGCTCAGGCGACTTGGTTTCGGTGGACCACCCCCGGGCGGGCGAGCTTTTGACCAATGCCCGCAAGGCCGGCTTAACGGCGGTGCTGGTGGGCTGGGAATCCAACAACATCGGCAGCCTGGAGGAGTATAAGGCGGTCACCAAGCAGGGGCGACAGCGGCGGGATGCCATTAAAAAAATCCGGGATCATGGCATCGAGGTCATGCTCTTCATGATGATCGGCGGCAGGCAGGACCGGCGCGAGGATTACGAAGGCATCCTCAAGTTGTGCGATGAACTGAAAGTCTCGGCCCATCCCGTTATGACCACTCCGTTTCCGGGGACACAGCTGTACGAGCTGTATAAGCCTTATCTTGTTCCCGGCCTCGACTGGGACAGCTTTGACGGCAATCATGCCGTCTTTACCCACGATGACCCACTGATGAGCATCGACTACCGGGAAGAGGCAATCGTCAAGCTGCGGGCCGAGCTTTTCACCATTCCACGAATCCTGGGACGTATCCCACAGATCTCCTGGCGCGGGTTTCCAATGTCCCACATCACTTCGTGGATGATACAGTATCCCCAGGGGCGGGCCTTTACCCAGTTTGCACGGGAGCGGGAAGCACTGAAGAAGACCGAGGCACCGGGATAGCGGAACTTGGCCGCGATTAGATCGAGGTTAGATGAAATGCTTGATAAAAGGAAGATCAGTGCCATTGTTCTCGTCTCCTCGTTTTTTTCCGGGGCTGCGGCGCTGATCTACGAGGTGGTCTGGTCACGGGCCATGTCGCTGGTACTGGGGAGCACCGTCTACGCCCTCTCAACTATGCTTGCCACCTTTATGGCCGGACTGGCTGTTGGAGGGTTCATCGGGGGGCGTCTTGGAGACCGGATGGACCCCGTGAAGGCGCTCGGCCTCTGCGAGATCGGTATCGGTATAGGCGGGGTCGCCAGCATTCCTATTATCCATGCGCTGCCGGAGCTTTACGCAAGGATGTACCAGTCACTTCATCTGAATCCTCCCCTGTTTTTCACGGTCCAGATTGCCCTCTGTGCTTTGGTGATGTTCTGGCCGGCGCTTCTCATGGGGGCGACCTTCCCCCTGGTGATCAAAAGCATCACCGGTGAGCTTTCCCAGGTGGGGCGGAAGATCGGCATCGCCTACGGCACCAATACCCTTGGGGCGGTGTTCGGTTCCCTGTCTGCAGGGTTTTTCCTTATTCCCACGCTCGGGATTAAAGGAGCCACCTTTCTACCGGCAGGAATCAACGTGATTCTTGGCATTGTTCTCCTGGTGACGGCACGGTCAGGCTTGCGCCCGGCGATTGGGATATTTACGCTATTTTTAGCCGTGGCGGCCTGGAGTGCCGAGACGAAGGAACGAACCACCCTGGTCAATTTCTACACTGCCAATCGGGGTAGTAGTTGGGCGAAGTTGCCATTGGTGCAGAGCCCTTTTTTGGAATCTGCCCGAGTTTTTTATGAGGAAAACGCCTCCGGTTCGGTAAGGGCCTTCAGGATGCCGGACGGGAACCTGATGCTGCAGGTCGGGGGGAAAATCGAAGGAACACTCCAGCCCGATATCGCCAATACCCGCCTCCTAGCTTATCTTCCCCTTGCGGCCCATACCGAACCCCACAAAGCTCTCATCATAGGTCTTGGGGCGGGCATTACCGTAGCCGCTGCCAAGGGGCATGTACCGGTAACGGACCTGGTGGAAATAAATCCGGCGGTGGTCAGGGCAGTGGCTCATCACGGAAAAAAAGGGCTGCTCGATGGGGTAAATGTCATTGTCAATGATGCGCGACAATTTCTTACGATGAATGATGTCCGATACGACGTTATCTCCTCCGAACCGTCCTATCCCACCGAATCAGAGGTGGCGAGCCTCTTCAGCAGCGAGTATTACCGTATCGCGGCCGGCAGGCTGAATGAGGGGGAGTGTACTGCCAGTGGCTTCCCTATTACGTGCTTGCCAATGATGATGTGACGATGATGATCAAAACATTTGCCACGGCATTCAAGCATGTGATGCTCTGGAAGGTGCCTGAATCACTTGATCTGATAATGCTTGGCCGGAATATCCCGTTCGAGCGCGGAGAGGGAGATATCAGGGAACGAGTTCACCGCATGGCCGGTGAAGATCTTGACTTTGTCCTGTCCCGGACTCCGGAGCAGGTGGCTGAGCTGGTCAAAAACGGGCGTATACCTATAAACACCGATGACAGGCCAATTCTGGAGTTCCTTCTGGCCCGTAATTTTCTTATGGGGGATATTGCCCGTATAGAAAAAGACGAGAACCCTTGAACAAGGTTCAGCGGAGTCTTGCAGAAGCAACTTTTTGTACCTTCTATATTTGACAATGAGTGAGCAAGGAGAAAATCCAATGCAGATCAGCCGGAGCTGGGTGTGGCCATCATGATGAACAATTATTTTCACGATGTGGCCACCGCACTTCTCGCCGCCTCCGCCTTCGTCATTCACGCCATCGTCAGGACCCAGGCAGTTATGGCAAGTCGGGAGGCAAGCCTCTTTTTCCTCAGGACCTATGACCAGATGGTCAAATTCTTCCGCTTTGCCCTCTGGTGGATCATTATCGGCGGCATTCCCCGGACCGTCTTCTACACCAGTTTCGAGTGGCTAACGCCGCGGACAAACTGCAGGTGCCTGCATTGATGGTCAAGCATGTGGTGATGGCAGTGCTGGTCATCTGGGGGGTCTATGCATGGCGCCGGCTCAAGGTGAAGGTTGCAACCCTCAGGCAAAGCGTCCAGGCCGCGCAAGGGTAGGCTCCATTGCTCCTGCGCATACTGAAAAGCTCGTTTCTCAAACGGCCAAAGGCGGTATTGTTCCTGTTGCTCTCCATAACCATGGGCGCTGCCGTGGCAACAGCCTTCCTTGGTATTTACGGAGAAGTATCCCATAAGATGGCCCTTGAGTTACGCAGCTACGGCGCCAACATTCTCGTGGAACCCGCCGTTACCGATGGTGCGGGGGAACTGGCCGAGGCCGACCTGAAAAAGATCAAAACCGTTTTCTGGAAGTACAACATTACAGGCTTCGCACCATACCTCTTTGGTATCGTCGAGCTGGAAGCCGGCGGCAGAAAAGAGCGCGGCGTTGTCAGCGGTACCTGGTTCGCCAAGGAACTGCAGGTGGAAGGGGCAGAGCCGTCAACCCAGGGGGTACGGCAGATTGCTCCATGGTGGGAAATAGCCGGTGAATGGCCTCAAGCTGCAGACGAAGCAATAGTCGGCGTCTCCCTGGCGAAAAGATTCGCCTTGAACCCGGGGAGCGAGATCATTGCCCGAAAGGACGGCAGAAGCCGGCGGTTCAAAATCTCAGGGGTCGTGACCACTGGCGGTTATGAAGAGGAGCAGCTCTTTGCCCCGCTGGCGACAGTGCAGGGACTGCTGGCAAAGGAAGGGCGCATCTCAAGAGTTCTGGTCAGTGCCCTGACGGTGCCCATGGATGAGTTCGGCTCCAGGGATCCGGCGACCATGAACAAGCTTGAATACGAAAAATGGTACTGCACCGCCTACGTCACCTCGGTTGCCAAGAATGTGGAGGAGGTAATGACCGGGAGCAGGGCCAAGCCGATCTGGCAGATAGCCAGTGCCGAAGGTTCCCTGCTTGAAAAATTCAATCTGATCATCATCCTTCTGACCTCCCTGGCGCTGACGGCATCGGCCATTGCCGTCTCCACCAGCCTCATGGCATCTATGGCCGAAAGGCAAACGGAGGTTGCGCTGATGAAAACCCTTGGCGCTGACCGCTTCCAGGTAATCGCCATTTTTATCGGCGAGGTTCTGATCATTTCCGTGATTGGGGGGCTGCTCGGCTACCTGCTGGGGGATCAGCTGGCAGAATTGATCAGCCGTGTTGTGTTCAACTCCAGGATCAAATCGCCCTATGGCTTTTCCCCACTGCCATCCTGTCTGCGTTTGCCGTTGCCGTGGCCGGGAGCGTAGCTCCGCTGCGAAGGGCGTTGCTCATTAAGCCGGTGCAGGTAATAAAGGGGTGATATGAGCAGGAAACGCTGGTTTTTTCATGTGGTAACCCGCTCCCTTGCCCATCGCAAGGGTGGCACGCTGCTGCTGTTGCTTGTTCTGACCATGGCATCGAGTCTGGTTACCGCTCTGGGGATTGTTTCCTTCTCCATGGAGAAAAAGATCGCTGAGGAGATCAGGCGGTATGGCGCCAACCTGGTTGTTGTGGGAGACAGTGCCGGAATGGAAGTGGGAAGTGGTGGCATGAATTTCGGTATGATAGCTGAACCGGCTTATGTAGCTCAGGGACAGGTGGAACAAGCCCTATTGCAGGATCGTACCGTACGGGCGGACTATTCCCCAAGCCTGCGGGGAACTTTCAATCTTAAAGGCAGAAATGTTGCTGCGGATGGCGTTGAGTTTTCAGCGGTACGCAGGCTCTTCCCCTGGTGGCGGGTGAGTGGCGGTTGGCCGCAGGCACACGAATGCCTTATCGGGAATGACATTGCCCTGCGTCATTCCGTAAAACCGGGTGATGAGCTGACTTTGACGGGTTCGGCCGGAAATCTGGTTGTCAGGGTTGCGGGAATTGTCTCCAGCGGCGGCGAAGAGGATGGGCTGGTTTTTGTTAATCTGCAGGCCCTGCAGAAGGCGCTGGGAGTGCCCGGGCAGGTAACGGCAGTCAGAGTTTTGGCTTCGGCGTCGGGTGAGGATCTCCGGCGGTTTGCGGACAACCTGCAGAAACGTCTGAATGGGGCTAAGGTGAAAGAGGTCCGCCAGGTTGCCAGGACCAGTGAGTCGTTGCTGAAAAAGGTTCAACTGTTGATGCTGCTGGTGACGGCGGTGGTGTTGACCGCCTGCGGCGGCAGTGTTGCCGGCACCATGGGCAGCAGTGTGCTGGAACGCGGCAAGGAGATCGGCCTGCTCAAAGCAATCGGCGCCTCCCGGAAAGAGGTCCTGCTGCTTTTTGGGGCAGAGTCTGCCTTCTTGGGTCTTACCGGAGGAGTGGCAGGATATGTTGCCGGCTATGCCATTGCCTTCCTGGTTACCGAAACGGTCTTTTCCGTGGCTGCCGACTTTTTGCCTGTGCTTTTCCCGGTTGCCTGGCGGCCAGCTGTTTCTTGGCCCTCCTTGGCAGCACGGGACCATGATCGCCGTCTACCGTCTCGATCCGGTTTGCAGCCTGAGGGGGGAATAGGGGTGACATCCGTGAAAACTGAGTCTTCGATCATCAAGACCGTTGGATTGACCAGAAGCTACGGCGAAATTTGTGCCTTGGCGCCTCTGGATTTGCAGGTAACCGAGGGGGAATGGCTGACTATCATGGGGCATTCAGGGTCCGGTAAAAGTACTCTGCTGAATCTTTTGGGGGGCCTGGACCGCCCAACAGCCGGCACTCTGCTGGTTGACGGGGAGAACCTCCTTTCCCTCAGTGAAGACCAGTTGGCCAGGTTCAGACGGGAATCCGTCGGCATTATCTTTCAACAGCACCACCTGATTCCCTATCTCACCTCATTGGAAAACGTGATGATGGCCCAGTATTTTCACAGCATTCCCGATGCTGTAGAAGCCCGTCTGGCACTGGAAAAAGTGGGGCTGGGCAAGAGGCTGGCCAACCGGCCGGGAGAACTGTCCGGGGGGGAGCAGCAACGGGTCTGCATTGCCAGGGCTATCATTAACAATCCGAAGCTGCTCCTTGGCGACGAGCTGACCGGCAATCTCGACCACAAAAGTACCCAATTGGTTATGGAATTGCTGAAAGAACTCCATGAGACGGAACGGTTTACCCTGGTGCTGGTTACACACAATCAGGAGGTGGCCGGCTGGGGACAGCGGACCATCTTCATGGATGACGGCACAGTGGTAAAGGATGTGCGGCAGGGGAGGAGTAATTGATGCCGATCCTTGCCAAGGGCTTGACGTTGCTGATTCTCTGGGGTGTCCTGGTAGTTGGCCTGACACGGACCTTTGCCGCGAGAAAGAGTGCGCTGACGGCCGGTTCCGTGCTTGGGCTGATTACCGGCACTGTTGCCGGTTTCCTGCTCTTCAATTCTTTCACCGGCGAACTACCCTTTGCCATCATTAAATCTCTGGTTGCCGTTGCCTTTATTTCCCTTTTTATCGTAGCCGCTTTTGCCTGGCACAAGGCGCCTGCACCTGCGATAACGGAGTTCTCTCCTTCTCTGTCCGACCATCCTGCTGTCACCGCAATGGCAGCCTTTCTCTCCGCTACGGTTTTTGCCATCCTGGCTGTCTGTCGTCTATCCAACAGCGGCGATAATGCACAGTGCTTGCAGTATGCTTCATTCTTCCGGCAATGGTGGAACTCTGGCTGGTGGTTTACCGGCTGGAGCCCCTCCTGCCATCGGTCCTCAAAATGCCCAGGGGAGGGCTACCCCTTCTGGCCGTCTCCCTGTTCCTGTTTATCGCTTCCTTTTCCCCCCGGCTCGACCTTTTTTCGCCCCTCAGCATGAAGGTGATGAAGCTTATCCATACTTCGTCCACCAGTTTTTTGAATCCATGCTCATTCCGGACCATCCCTTTTTCCGTACCGATGTCTGGGACTATATAGGAATGTTTTTCAGCAACAGTGTCGGTTTCTGGGGGGGGCTTATCATCTGGTTTATTCCGTCGGCTTTGATAGCAATTGCCGTATTCCGCCAGCCCCTTCCTTCCGTTGCCCATGTGCGACAGGCCGCCACACGCCGCAAGTTGATCGCGGGCCATCTCCGCGAACGGCGCTGTCTGCTCTTTTTTCCGTTTTTTGCAACTATATTGATGGCAGTGGCAGTATATGAGAGTGGCCACCCTTCAGTTGAATACTGGGACCCGAAGCCTATTGCCGTAAAAGCAGATGGTGCAGGCACGATTCACATCCCTGTCAAGGATGGTGAAACAGACCTTAAGGATGGGAAACTTCACAAATATATCTTCCTGCAGGGTGCAAAGAAGGTGCGCTTCTTCGTCCTTTACCGTTCAGATGAACTGACCGTCGTCCTCGATGCCTGCTCCATCTGCCAGCCGGAAGGGTACGGACAGAGCGAAGGTACAGTCATCTGTTATTATTGCAAGACCTTGATCCCGCTGGAGACGGTGGGCAAGCCGGGAGGCTGCAATCCGGTACCAGTCTCATTCACCGCCGACGCTGGTGGTGTGCATCTTTCTGCCGTGAGTCTTATCAACACCTGGAATGAACAGGTTCAATCGGCGAAAAAAGTCCCAGGGGGGCCAGAATGAGGCGCCTGCTCCGAGCTTTTCACAGTATCATCGCTTCACGTGCGGTAACTCCCATCATTCTTGGATGTTTCGCTCTCATCTACATTATCATCGCCTTTTACACTGACGAGACCTTGGTCGCTCTTATGGCCCTTGTCAGGAGTAACAGCCCCCTTATCCTGCTCCTATCCTGCATACCGGTAAATCTCCTTGCCGTTCTTTGCCGCGAAACGGCCCAGTTCAGCGACAGAAGGCATGCAGTAAGGCTTTCAGCGAAAGGATTACCCGTCGGGACTTATCAGGAAAGGGTATTTCTCGGCACAGTTCAGACAGGGCTGTTGGAGAAAAAAATTGAACAATCAGGCTATCATTATCGAATAAAAGGAGACTCTTGCGCTGCATGGAAGGGAATAAGCATTTTTCCCGCTCGATTTCTGTTCCTCATGGGCAGCTTTTGTCTCTTTGCGGGCATATTGGTCAGCCTGACCACCAGGGTTTCTCTGCGGGATGTCGTTATCGAGGGGGAACCCTTGCCCGAGGCAGTCGGGGTGAGGGGGCGAGTAGAGCAAATCACTCTTCGTCAACATAATGGCATCATTTTGTCCCATAGCCTCGACATGAACATCGCCTTAGGGGAGGGCGATGAAGCGAGCGTGAGAAAATTCGGCGTTTACCCCCCTGGCCGGATTAATGGTATCTTTTTCTATCCCCGTTACCTCGGCCTTGCCCCACTTATCGAATTTACTCCCCCTGAATCCGGACAGGTTTTTTCCAGCTATATCAAACTAATGATCTACCCTCCGGGAAAAGAGGATGGCGTCCAGATTCCCCGGTCTCCTTACAGGATATCCTTTACCATCATCGAGCCCATGACCGGGGCAGAGCCGTATATCACAGGCAAGTTCAATCTGCGCTTCAAGGTCTTGAAAGGCAACGATCAGGTTTCGGAAGGAACGCTGCCACTGGGGGGGACCGTGAGCAGGGGAGAGTACACACTTTCTTTTCCTGATGCAAAAAAACTTGTTGCTGTAGATTTTGTCAAGGACCCTGGCCTGCCGCTGCTGTGGATCGCCGGCCTTCTCTTCCTGGGAGCAATTGTTGCTTATATTCCTATCAGAATGTTTGCTCCACGCAGGGAGATTATCTTTATTCAACGTAATGGATCAACAGAGGTCTTTTCTCGGGCAGAAGGACGAGCAGCAAAACATCGCGGCATCCTCCACAATATGCTCGATCACCTCTGCCAAAGTCAGTGATTTCACATTTTTTCAGCAACCAGTATTCCTGATGGCCGGCAATTTTCTCTCTGTGAAGTTGCACAAGATGCTAAAATGCTGCTTGTAAAAAATTCAGGCTGAATAACCATGCAGGGGAGTGGAAATTGCAAAACAGAGGGTGGAGACAGTCCATGGAAGCAAGCAGAGCAAAGAAGATCCTTTTTGTCACCCCTCCGTACCACTGTGGCGTGGTGGAGGTCGCCGGGCGGTGGATACCGCTGAACTTCGTCTATCTTGCCGGTGTTGCCCGAGAAGCCGGTCTGGATGCGGAGATATACGATGCCATGACCAAGGATCATGGGTATCCGGAGATCGAACAGCGTTTGCGGGCCTCTACCTTCGATGTGGTGGCCACGACAGCTATTACTTCCACCATCAATGACGCTCTCAAGACTCTGCAACTGGCGAAGCAGATCAATCCCAATGCCGTCAGCATCATCGGCGGAGTCCATCCCACCTTCTGCTATGAGGAAGTTTTCAATACAACCGATGCGGTGGATTACATCATCTGCGGCGAAGGGGAGACAACCCTTAAAGCCCTGCTGATGGCACTGGAAAAGGGAACTGACGTGGCCGAGGTTCCGGGGATTGCCTTCAAAAGGGATGGCCGCGTCATCAAAACCGCCAAGCGCTGCTTTCGGGAGAATCTCGATGATCTGCCAGCAGCCTGGGACCTCCTTGACTGGTCTGATTACAAGTACTTCGTCATCCCCAATTCCCGTTTAGGCGCCATCAGCACCTCCAGGGGCTGTGATCACGATTGCATCTTCTGCTCACAGCAGAAGTTCTGGGAGCAGTCGTGGCGGGGTCGGGATCCGCAGAAGGTGGCAGACGAAATCCAGCACCTCTTCGAGATCTATGGGGTAAATGTCTTCCTCATTGCCGACGAGTACCCGACAAAAGACCGGGAGCGGTGGGAAGCCCTGCTTGATATGGTCATCGCAAAGGACCTGCCCATTTACCTTCTTATGGAGACAAGGGTTCCGGATATCATCCGTGACAGGGAAATACTCTGGAAGTACCGAAAGGCCGGGGTGGTTCACATTTATATCGGCATAGAAGCCACCGATCAGGAAACCCTCGATTTCATCAAAAAAGAACTTGATGTGGACCAGTCCAAGCTGGCCCTTGATCTGATCCACGAGCATGGCATCATCACCGAGACCTCTTTTGTTCTCGGCTTTCCCGATGAAACAAAAAAGAGTATCGAAAAAACATTGAAGCTGGCCCAGTACTATAACCCCGACAATGCCCATTTTCTTGCCATAACGCCCTGGCCCTACGCCGACATGTTCAATGACGTCAAGGACTACATCAAGGTCCATGACTACGCCAAATACAACCTCATCGATCCCATCATCGAGCCGAAACGGATGAGCCTTCTCCAGGTGGACGTGGCCATTGTCGACTGCTATCGACGTTTTTACATGAAGAAGCTACCTGAGGTCTTCAGCATGAAGGACCCGTTCAAGCGCGATTACTTGATGAAGGCGATGAAACTTATCATGAACAGTTCTTTCATTATCAAAAAACTCGGCAAAGGTACCTTAGGCAAGGTGCCGGCAATGATCGAAGAAATGATGTGCAAACTGTCCTGAAGAACGTGGTTCACGATTAGGAGGAACACCAGGTTAAGTATCTCCAGGAATTGGGGCTGAATCTTCCCCAGCAGAAGCCACAGTCTGCAATATTGCGTGATGCTTTCCAAATCTATCCAGCACAAATTAAAAAGCCCTCGGTAGCGCCGAGGGCTTTTTGTTTTGGTCGGAAGATTTGCGCTTTGTGTGCAATGGCCATCCAACTTCTGTTGAGTCGGTCTGTACCAAAGAACCCTCCCTTTTTATTTAAGATTAATATTGATTTATATTATTTATTGTTCATCTCATCAAAATTGCTTACCTAATCAATTTCTTAACTACCTGATTTTATAATGCTTAGCAAAGGCACTGTAAAAAAAATTTACAACTGTAAAAAATCTTTACACTTAATTAATGTTGATTTGTTAAGCGCATTAGTTTATGAAGGCAAACAAGTTTTGAACAATGATAAGAGGTTAATCGAAACGGCAAACCCTCGGGTAACCAGGGGACGCAAAGCCACCTATCCAGGCTAATGGAAAGAGGGGTTGTCGAAGTGGCCACACAAAGCCTACCCATTTCGACGGTAGGCTTTTCTCGTTTTTCAGTAGATCTATAACGGGAAGAGAAGAGGCACATGAAACATTAATTGGTGGTTTCAATGGATCATTGCTTTGCAGGTTATGCTCCTGCCGCCGCCCTTGACAGTAGGTAGCGCTTTAGCATCGGGCAACTTGTGGCTTGTTTTTGTGGTTTTGGCGTAGGGTTATTTAATTGCGATTGGGGTGATCCTCTTGAAAAAGACGAGACGCTTTATTGTGGGAGTGGGATTTTTTAGCGTAATCCTGTTCGGAATGCTGCTGTTGCAGTTTCGTTCTGCCGCTGCAGCGACCACCGTAGGTGGCAACATTGGGACAAATACGGTTTGGGCTGCGGCAAATGGACCATATGTAGTTACTTCCAATCTGACACTTATAGGCTCCGCCTCTTTGACTGTTGAAGAAGGTGTGACCGTATATTTTAACGCTGGCACACAATTAACGGTACTAAACGGCTCACTGCTTGTATCCGGTACTGCGGCAGACCCTGTTTTGTTCACCTCTTGGCGGGACACCTCAGGCGGGACACCGGTGGCTGGAGACTGGGGCGGAATTCATTTTCTCGACGGCACTCTCGATTCTGCAACTATCATCGAATATGCAACCATCAGATACGGAGCCACAACGACACTCGCTTCCGCTTCCCCCACATTCAATCACTGTCGTTTCGAGAGTAACAGCGGTTATGCCCTTTCCCTCGACCTGGCTTCGTTCCCACACGGCGCAGGAAACAGCGCAGTTAAGAACGATCATGATGCGATCCGGGTTCCTGCCGGAGAAATAATTACTTCCGGCGCATGGGATCTAACTTCCATCCCTTACTACATGGAAGGGGATCTGTCCATCGGGGCTGCGCCGCGAATCACCACGATGCAGCCGAGCTACCTTGAGCAGGGAAGTTCGGTAGCTGCAATCATTGCCGGAACCCGTCTTTCGGGTGTCAAGGCGGTCACATTCGGCAATCCTGGAATAACTGCCGCTATTCAGCCTGGCGCCACCGACACGTCGATCCCTGTGCAAATCACGGCCGACAAATCGGCTCCTTTTGGAGTGGCGAACGTCGGGCTATCCGTTGCGGCCGGGGATGCCACCCTTGCAACAGGAATCACGATCATCCCGCCGACACCGCATATCGACGGTATTGTTCCCGGAACCATATACGCCGGTCATTCGGAGACCATGGAGCTGACCGGAAAGAACTTTACCGCTAATTCCATCGTCACAATCGATGGTAACGACATTCAAACGAGCTTTATCAGCGCCTCTACCTTGCGGATTTCGCCTTCCGTGGCCACTTCGGGAACAAAATCGGTCCAGGTGAAACTTCCGGATCCTCGTGCTGCTGGAAGCTTTATCATCTCCAATACCGCTGCTCTGAACGTTATTGTGCCTTCTTTCACCATCACCCCTACTTCTGTGACGCTGAGACAGGGCGAAATGGTGCCACTTACACTTGGCATCCCATTTGCCGCGCCCTTTGGCGGCGTAACGGCGCAAATCACAAGCACTAATACCCAATCGGTCACTGTTCCCGCGACAGTAACCATTCCGGAAGGGGGGACGTCGGCTGTCATAAACGCTTCCGCAGTTAATGGCGCCAGCACCCGCGACGTAACGGTCGACATCAATGTCAGCCAATTCGATTGGATTTGTGCCAAGACGACTTTGACGGTCCGTCCCCAGCCGACGGTCAACCTCACCCCGACCACTCTCTTATCCGGCCAGGGCTTCTCCTTCTTCCTGACCATCTCCCTTACCGATCCTGCGCCGGCCGGCGGTCTTACCATGGCGCTCTCCGCCAGCCCCGCTAATGTCCTCTCATTCCCCGCGACGGTAACCGTTCCGGAAGGAGCGACGCAGGCACAGGTAACGGTCGTCAATTCCGGCACCGGCAGCAGCACCATCACCGCGACACCTGCTGCCGGCAAGGGGTTCATCGCTGGAGACATTTGCGCAGTTACCGTGAAGCCCGTTCAGACTTACAACATCGGCCCAACCCTGTCGCCGTCCGTTGGTGTTCAGGTGGGTACGCCGCCAGTGCCGATTGTCCCGCCGATTTCCGTATCTCCTCTTTTCAGCAATACAGTTGGAGTTGCGGTGGGTGCGGTAATAAATGGCGTCATCCCTGATCGGGCCCAGGTCGGTACCCAGAATCTCGTCATTCGCGTCTATGGTTCAGGACTTGCCGGAGCTACCGACATCTCATTTGCCCCAGCAGACGGAATCACGGTACGTGCCGGCACCCTGACAAGGGCTACCGATGGCAGCTATGTCGAGGTGACGGTCGACATTGCTGCAGATGCCGCTACAACTCCACGTGTGGCGGTCCTCAGATCAGGGACGACCACTGCCTCGCCTGCATCACCGGGAGCCGCCATATTTCAGTTAACCTATCCTGCGCCTGAAATCGGGTCGCTGATCCCGAACAGCTCTGTTCCGGGCACCTTCACCCTACAAATTAATGGTCGAAACCTGTTCAACGCTTCGGCAGTCACCTTTGAACCACCCGATGGCATTGCGGCTTCCAGCACGATTACGGTTTCGAGCGCTGGGACTCTGGCATCGCTGCCGGTTACGGTTGATCCGGCAGCGGCAAAAGGGAGGCGACTTGTCAGGATAACCACCCCAGGCGGGACATCGTCAGCGACAATGGCCCCCGCCAACGCCTTCGGCATTCTGTCGGCTGCGGGCGATGGTTTCACCCCGGTCGTTGCCCCACAGGTTGGAGTAATCGTACCAACGACGCCGGTAACCGAAGAAAATAGAACGTACAGCCCATTTACGTCCCTGCCAGTTGGTATTTCTGTAGGACCGGTGATGAACGGAATTATTCCGGGATCGGGTGCCATCGGCAGTACAGATCTTGTGTTACGTATTACCGGCAAAAACCTTGCTGCGGTTGATTCGGTCGCCTTCTACCCGGTCACCGGCATTACGGTGACAAGCCTCACATCGGCGGGTGATGGTTCCTTCGTGGATGTCCATATTGCGATTGCCGCCGATGCCCCTACAAGCGCCAGAAGCGTGATCCTCAAGGCCGGTGCGTATACAGTTCCGCCTGCGGCACCAGGGTCAAACATCTTCCGCGTTACCCTGCCGCAGCCGCTGCTTTACGGCATATCCCCCATCAGGGGCATGGCCGGCAGCAGTTTCACCATGACCCTCAGCGGAACGCTCCTGTCCGGTGCCACTAATGTTTCATTCATTCCGCCGGATGGAATCACTGTTGCAAATCCGCCGACCGTTTCATCGGGCGGCGCGGTGGCTACAGTGGGGGTTACTCTAGCCGCCAATGCTCCGACCACGGCGCGGATTGTTACAATCACAACGCCAGGGGGGACCACGACCGACACCCCCTCGGTCGCCAACACCTTTACCGTCACGTCGGAAGCGGGGAAGACCTATACGCCGGTAATCGCGAACCAAATCGGCGTAACCGTCGCCACCGCGCCGCCGACGACGGCTCCGTCTACATATAACCCGATCATTTCATCCCAGGTGGGGATCTCGATTCCGTTTACACCACCACCTCCCAATTCCAATCTGGTCATCGGAGCAATGGTTTCGCCGCAGGTCGGCGTCATTGTCGGGGCATCGGTTTCCAGCGTATCCCTCACACGCATGGAGCCGGGCACCAGTGCATCGGTAACCATCACCGGCGTAGCACTCGACAATGTCACCAGCCTCAAGGTTGCCCCCGCAGCCGGCATCACGGTTGGCGCCTTGACCCCCTCCGCTGACGGGACAACGTTGACTGTGCAACTAACTGCCGACATCACGGCCCCCCGAGGTCTGCGTGCCTTGGTGCCGATGGTTGGCAGTACTGCCGTATCGGCCCCGGTTCGGGGCACCAATCAAATTTACGTTGGTATGAGGCCGTCAGTAATTTCTGTTTCGCCGATCCTGCAGACCGTAGGGAATACCTTTACCCTGACCATCAACGGCACCAGTCTTGACGGGGCTACAACGGTCCGCTTTGAGCCCATGGACGGAATAACTGTCGTAAACCCGCCTGCCATCAATGCGGCCGGTACCCAGGCCACCGTCACGGTGATCATCGATGGGATGGCGCCAGGAGGACAGCGGATCGTTGTTATGGATGGACCATACGGCTCTTCAGACAACACGCCGGGTGCCAATAACATCTTCAACGTCAGTCGACCTGTAGTCCAAGCACCGGCATCGGTCAAAACGGCCAGCCAGACGTTGCCAAAGCCGCTGACTGAGGCGGTTGCTGGCTGGCCTGCCGATCCTAGGCTGCTAGCCTTTGCAGATGGGGTAATGCCGGCAATAACCGCCTGGCGCCAGCTTCCTGTGCCGGTATTCCACGAACCCCTCCTTTGCTTGAATACCATCGGGCACCATGACGAAAAAGAAGTGCAGCAGGGGGTAGAACAGTTCCCGCTGCAGGTAATGGCAAGCTCCGGCAGAGGTTACCGCGGTCCCCCTAAGCGGCTTGGCGCATGATCGGGAAAGAGATTTAAATACAGTTTTTCACTTAACAGAGTAAGGAGAATAGAAATGCAAAAAACCAAATCGAACCAGTTTTATCCGGTCACGCTGATGATGGCCGCGCTGCTGGCCTGATCGTCCTCACAACGGGAAACGATGCCATTGCGGCATTCGAAAGCGGCAGTACCTGCGGGGTCGCCTTCCACAACTCCACCACCTGCCAGGGAGCGTTCAGCCCTACTGTGAACACCACCGTGCAACTTCCCCCCAGCGGTATTCTGGATTACACCACCTTTACGGTGCCTCAGGGGGTTACGGTCAGATTCGCGAAGAACACCAACAACACCCCGGTCATTATCCGCACGAGCAGTAATGTCCTCATCGAGGGGACCATCGATGTCAGCGGCTCCACAGCTGCTTGTGCCGGGACCGCTTGTGATGGCGTCCTCGGTGACGACGGGCAACCCGGACTTGGTGGTCCTGGCGGATATGACGGCGGCTATGGGGGACGCACGACCCTGTTCGGCGGATCGTCGGGCCAATGCAGTGGGGCGGGCAAAGGCCCTGGAGGTGGTTATCATGCCTGCAGCACCTACAACGGTAGTGATTTGAGGGGTGGCTGCGGTGGCGGCGGCTCCTATGCTGACGCAACAGGGACTAATTGGTGGGCGTCCTCCAGCGGTGCCACCTACGGTCAGGCTAGTCTTCTTCCCATTGTCGGTGGTTCCGGGGGAGCAGGCGGCGCGGCGGGGGGAAATTTCAACGGCGCTGGTGGGGGCGGCGGCGGTGGCGCTATCCTCATTGCATCATCGGGCACCATTACGATAGGCAAGCAGAATGTCGGCGGTGCCGGAAGGATTTTTGCCGACGGAGGTACCGGCGGACAGAGTTCAGGCGATTGGTGCGGCGGCACCGGCGGCGGCGGATCGGGCGGCGCCATCAGGCTCATGGCAGATACGCTCACCAGGATTTATGATGGATGGGTCGGCGCCCGTCGCGGAGGCAGCAGCGCATCATGTCTCTGCACCGCGAACAGGGGCGGATACGGCAGGATCAGGCTCGAAGCGAACAATACCAACTGGTCCGGTTATACGGATCCGGCCTATTCCTGGAGTACGCCACCGGGCAAGGTGCTTGTTCCCAATAACCCGACCTTGGCCATCGTCAGCGTCACCGCCGGGGGGAACACCCAGCAGGTGCCGGCCAATCCGACCGGTGTAGGGGACATTACTTTGCCCCAGGGTACCACCACTGCCACAGTTCAGCTTGCAGCCACCAATATTCCCCGGGGAACAACGGTAACCGTATATGTGGTCCCAACCGTTGCCGCCAATCGCTCGTCCGCGCTCAGTAACGCACTTGACGGTTCTTCCGATGCCAGTACTACTGCAACCGCTACAGTGACTCTAAGCAACGGCAACAACGTGCTGCTGGCATCGGCCAGCTATACGGTGACCGAACTGGTGGCGATGAGTCTGCCGCAGTTCAATGGCGAGTATGTGGCCAAGGTTCGGGTGGATGCCGAAATGGATGGCACATCGAAGGTCACCTATATTACCGCCTCTGGCAAGGAATATCCTGCAGATGGAGTGGTGCGGAAGGCTTCCTAAACCTGATGCCGTCCAACTTGGATTTGTACGACGTAATTTAACTATTCAGATGGACCACCCCACGACCTAGCGGTGGGTGGTCCATCTGATACCTGTATTCACCATAGTTTGGCTATGCTCCTGCAGTTCATGAACGCTGCAATTTCTGGAGGAAGTTGAGTATGCGCAATTTGTCTAGTGTAAGTTTCAGGCGGCAATGGCGAGGTATTGCTATGGGGCTTGCACTATTTCATATATCCATTTCTTCTACATTCGGATATGGCGCAACACTGACTATCGCCAAAGGAGTTGTGGTCCAGGCCGGTGAGCAGGTGCAACTGGTCGTCAGGGATTCGCTCAACGCCCAAGAGGCTGAGATTACAAGCGGCAAGACGGCTCCTTCGCCGGGAGACTGGCGGGGGATACGGGTGTATGGCTCGGCGACCGTCGTCGGGTTCAGCGGCACGACAATCAGTTATGGTGGTGCAGCGGATGGAGCGGCCCTCGATATCAGTGGCGTATCTCCGGCAATAAACGGTGCGCAGATCAAGAATAGCGCTGGTGCCGGCATAAAACTCAGGGAAGGAGCTTCCCCGACTATAAGCAATGGAGTTATCTCGGGAAACGGCGTCGGAATCGAAGCGTCAGGCGACGGTAACCCGGTTCTCAGTAATTCTTTTATCACCGGGAACTTATACGGCCTGAGAAATCTCAACCCCGCTCATCCCATCAAAGCTGTGCAAAACTGGTGGGGAGATACGAGCGGGCCGCTTGATGCTTCCGATGATACAGCGGGGGGAGGGTTATACAACCCCGGCGGGCTTGGAAACCAGGTAAGCGACGGAGTGGTGTATTCGCCATGGTCCAATTTGATCCCTATTCTAGGCGGTTCATTCACCATTTCCGAGGGGGCGATCACAGCATCACCGGGTATAACGATCAATCTTTCCTGCATGACCTGCAAAGAATTCAGGATCAGTGAGGATCCATCATTTGCCGGGGTATTATTCCAACAGTTTACTTCTACGTTACCATTCAGCCTTTCGACTAACGATGGTCTGAAAAAAGTTTACGTGCAGTTCCAAACCAGTACCGGGAATTCCAGTCAATTGTCGAGCCAGATCATCCTCGATACCACCAAACCGACGGTCACGGCAATGAGCCCAACGACTCCGGTCAAAGCAGGCGACATAACATTAACCCTCACCTTCAGTGAAGCAATGAGCACAGGCACCCAACCTACAGTCACTGTCACCCGTCCAGGTTTCCTGCTCGAAACCAGCTACACCATAACCGGCGGCTGGCATAACTCCACGACCTGGCGCGGTAGCTACAGCTTCACCGCCAGTAGCGGTGATGCGACATACGTAGTTAAAGTAAGTGGCGCTAAAGATCTTGCGCAAAACGCCATGGCCGACCAGCAAGCGGGAAGCTTTGTCCTCGACACCACCCCGCCGACAACTCCTGATCTGACATCGCAGGTTACCACTCCCACCAAAGTGGCTAACCAGACCCTAACCGGCAGCAAAGAGGCCAATAGCGCCATCATCATCAACAACGTCCAGCGCGTTCCCCTAACTGCCGACACCAACTGGAGCTACAGCTATCCACTCGCGGAAGGTGCCAACCCCCTGGCAATCTTCGCACGTGATGCCGCCGGCAACGACTCTACCCCATTAGCCCCGCGCCGGTCATAACCCTCGATACCACGCCGCCTCTTTTTACCGTGGACGTATACAAAAATCCTGCTCCGACGGCCACCCAGACCATCTCCGGCAAAAAGGAGCCGGGATCTATAGTTACTCTGAAAAATGGTTCAAGTGTTACCACTATCTTTGATGCCACTGATCAAAGCGCCACCTGGTCGTATCCCATAACCGTGACCGACGGGATCAATAATCGTTTAGTCTTTACTGCGGCAGATGCCATCGGCAACGTCACGACCAAGACCATAGACATCCTGTGCGATACGGTGCCTCCACAGCCGTTGGCAAGCGGGATGCTGGTTATAGACGGTAGCGGAAAGGGGACTGAAGTCACTCTTTCCTGGCCTTCGTATGTGGAGTTAGCCGACCTTGCTTACTATCGGGTATATTTCAGTGGGGCAGATTTTACAGATACATCTGCTCTTACCCCTGTCGGCACGGCCAATAAAGGAAATAAATCATTCAAAGTGACCGGCCTGACCCAGGGTACCCGCTATTATTTTGCAGTCGTACCGGTAGGCATAAGCGGCAATGCTGATCCTAGGGTCAACACGGCTCAAGGTGTCCCGGCAGATACATTGCCGCCCGAGGACGTTACCGGTCTTGTTGCATCGGCAACATACTCCGTTGCCGACGGCAATACTGCCTCCCTTACCTGGACCGGCAGTAAGAATTCCACCGAAGACCTAACTGACCAGATGGTCTATATGGATGCAGGACAGGGTTACGATGCCGGGACAGCAGTGGGTAAGACCGCTATCACCTATGCCCGGAAAGGGCTCAACGACGCCACACTCTACAAGTTCAAAGTGACCACCAAGGATACCCAGGGCCACGAGAGTGCAGGAATCGTGGTAACGGCGGTTACGAGGCTGGCAAATCCCGCCGGCCTTGCTGCAACGCCTGGAAGCCAGAAGGCCACCATCACCTGGAATGCGGTCAATTCTCCTTACGTCAAGGCCTACAATATCTACCGCCTCCAGTCTGACGTTCCCCAGACCGACGCGACCTCCATGACCTTGGTCAAGAGTCAGACAGGGACCAGCTTTACCGATACCGGTTTAACCAACGGCCTGACCTACCAATATGCTGTTACCACTCTCAACACATCCGGCGCCGAGCGGACCAGTGTCCAGAGTATAGGGACAGCGCCGCGGGGCGATACCACCGGCCCGGTTATCGCGGGGCTCAATCTGACGGCTAACCAGGTTATCACTGCTCCTATGACCATCATCGCCTCAGCAACCGACGCGGAGAGCGTCGTGACAAAGCTTGACCTGTATATCGACGGAAACCTGGTGAAGAGCCAGAACGGCACCTCCATCAGTTACGCCTGGGACGTGGTTCAGGCAGTCGACGGTAATCACACGGTGAAGGTAGTTGTCTACGATGCGCCGGGGAACAGCACAGAGAGCGTGATACCGGTAGTGGTGAGCCTCGCTCCGCCGCTTGCGCCGGTCATCACAACGACCTTTAGCGGTCCCATCACCCAGAATGCAGCCACCATCAACGGTACTGCACAGACTGGGGTCAACGTATCGTTGCGGGTCAACGGAGTTGTCGTTTCCTCGGTCGCTACCTCCGACTCACGCTTCGGCTTTGCAGCTGTTTCACTGGTTGAGGGGGACAATGTCGTGTCAGTCAAGGCGGCCAACCGTGGTGGCGAAAGCGCCTGGAGCACCGACTTGCGGATCACCGTCGACAGCGGCGCCCCGGTTGCCCCGGCTGCCTTTCTGCCAAGCCCCTGGCCGGTGGCTCTATCCAGTTCAATTGGCAGATGGGAACGGGAGAGGTGCCGACCGGCTACAACCTGTACGAAGGGACTCAATCCTTCAGCACCAAGACCGATGCGGGCGTGCGGAAAACCAACAGTGCTCCTATCCCATATCTCCTAAAAGAATACATTCCGGCCGACGACGCCACCCGCTACTACGCCGTTACCGCTTTGACGGAGCCGGGAACGAAAGCCCTGTTTCCAACATTATTCAGATCGCATCCGACCGGCTCCCACCCTCGGTGGCCTCTGTCTCATTGTCGAATGCCTCAGGAGGGACTCCGGTGGACAACTCCTTCGGGCCGGGCTCGGTGACGGTCAAACTGGCTGTGACCGAGACGCTGAAGGAACTACCCTTCATGAGTCTCGAACCTCAGGCCGGGTCACCCATCGTCATTCCAATGTGGAAGGTGGACGACACCCATTACCAGGCGAGCATTACCCTTGACGCCAACTCACCATCAGGGCCGACGACGTGGAAGTTTTCCGGCAAGGACCTGATCGGCAACCGCGGCAACGGCAGCGGTACCGGACCGACCATTGATGTGAAAGGGCCGGTAGCGACCATCAACGCCCCGCTCACCATCCTCAAGACTACCGCAGGGCCGGCCACGGTCGCACTCACCTTCGATGAGCCTTCTGTGTCCACCCCGGTCCTGGAACTTCGCTCCGGCACAACTTCAGTGCCGGTCACAGGCCTTGTCTCCGCTGATGGCGGGATCCATTGGTCCGGCACGCTAGATCCTTCTTCACTGCCGGAAGGAAGCGCAGCTTTCGTCCTTTCCGGATCGAAGGATCGCTTTGATAATGTTGGAAGCACCATAAAGATTGGTGCATCAATCATTCTCTACAGGGATAATCCACCAGCCCCGACAGTTCCTGAAGGATTAACGGCAAAGAGCCTTAAGGCCGGGGCAGTTGCTCTTGATTGGGGCCGGTTCGGCGATGCGAGAATTATCGGGTCTATCGCAGAGGAGAAGGAGAAACCTCTTTCGTTGCAGTTGCCGACATCTTCGGATCACAATCGACTTACACGGATACTCCGCCCGCTGACGGGACGTGGCTTTACAGCATATCTGCCTTGGGCTCCTCGACAGCGAGAGCGCCAAGAGTACGGAAGTCGCCGGTCTTTCTGATCGGAACGGGCCTCCGGCACCGACAGGTCTTGCTCTTGCGCTCACCGGCAACGGCATACAGGCTGCGTGGGATGCGCCAACAGCCGGGAGCGAGGTGCCGAACGCCTATCGTCTTTACCGCTCCGACACCCCCATCACATCCATCAGTGGCCAGACGTCTCTGATCACCATTAAGGCCTCGCCTGCCGTGGATACGTCTCCGACCTCCACCAAGCGATACTACGCTGTGACGGCACTTGATTCCCTTGGCAACGAAAGTACACCGTCCGTCACCGAGGAGATCACATTCCCGGTTGCACCAGTACGCAACCTCATCCTCACCCTGGTGGACGGCGGCAAGCCTGCCCTTTCCTGGGAAGGGGGCGAGGCGAATCTGCAAGGGTTCTACATCTTCAGAAACGGCAACAAGGTGAACCAGATACCCACCCCCACCACCACGTACAGCGACAGCTACTATGCAGGCGACTCCGTTACCTATGGCATCACGGCCGTAAACGTCACCGGTACCGAGAGCCCGGTGAAAGAAGCGACACTCCCTGCATTCGCCATTGGCCTTAAGGAAGGGACCACCCTCCGGCGGGGGATGCTGGAGACCGTGCCGGTCGTGGTTGCCCTGCCTGCCGATGCCGCCGGGAGCCTCACCATCGATGCCATCTCTCTGAAGATCGGTTCCCTCCCGGAAAGCACTCTTGCCGGTCCGTTCACCGTGACCCCAGCTGCACTGCTTGAGGTCCAGAAGGTGGCCGCCACCGAGGCTGCCGCACCGCCGCAGGAAGCTGTTGTGGTCTCCGCCATCATGAATCCGTCCCCCGGCACTACTGTGCGGGTTACCAAGAGCTCAGTGGCCTCTGTTCTCGGCTCCGGCACGGCCCTGGAAATCTTCAACGATCCGCTGGTCCGGGGCACTGAAGCGGGTACGGCTCAAAGTGAATAACCTCGGTTCCGCCCAGTTGTCGTTCCTCACATCCGAAAACAACGGCCCGACTGGCCAGGTGAAGCTCTATCTCAAGGACCAGGACGCAACGTCCTCGCCCAGGCGAAACTGAACCAGCGCACCGGTGCTGTCGTCAGTTCCGGCTCTTACGCCACAGCCCGGATCGAGCCGGGGGGAAGTTTCCTCTCCGACCCGATCACCCTTGCCGTTCCGGCTACCGTACCTGCGCAGGTGGTTCTCGAGGCTGTGATCGACAACACCTACTATCACTACAACCAGCCCGATCAGGTCGTGGCTCCTGGTCTGAAGCAGTCGCTGGCAACGACCATTACCGACGTGCCGTACACGGCGCAGGCACAGGTGGATAAAGCTGTGTACCACCAGGGCGAGACGGTGACGATTACCGGCCATGTGACTTCCACCGCTGACGGCACCCCCACGCCGCAGGTTCCGGTGAAGATCGGCGTATCAGTCGGCGGCTTCGACCGCTTCTTCACGGCAACCACCGATCAGTCCGGGAATTTCCGATACATATTTACCCCAGGCTCTTCAGAAACCGGCACTTACAGTGTCTGGGCGATTCATCCCGACTTGGGCGACCGCACCGTGCAGGCCCAGTTCTCCATCATCGGCATGCAGGTTTCCCCGAAAGTCGTAAATGTCACCACGACTCGCAACAAGCCGGTGGACATCCCGGTAACCATCAAGAACCTTTCGGGCACGGAATTAAGTGGATTGTCCCTGGTTACCGACTCGGCCAGCGGGATCACCGCCACAATCATAAATGGCGGTGACGATAAGTTATCCGGCAGCGAAAGTCAGACCGTGACCTTCAGGATTTCGCCGCAAACGAGCGCTCCCGATTCCGGTTATGCCAATCTCACCATCGCCACCGCTGAAGGGCTATCCGACAAGGTGACCGCAAATATTACCTTGGTCAGTGCCTTGCCGGTAATCAGGACCAGCCCTTCCTACATCGATACGGGGCTGATGCGCGGCAACCAGAAAATCGTGAGCTTTACCTTGAGCAACACCGGCATTGAGGCCCTGAGTAACGCCCGGATAGAAGGGCCGTCTTCCACATGGATGTCTCTTACCATCGACAAGAACCTCGCGACGTCGGCGTCGGCCAGAGCAAGGAAATAGGCATCCTCCTGCGTCCCGGCGACTCACTGCCCCAGGGGGTCTACAACGACAGGATAGTCATCTACGCCGACAATCACATCCCCTATACTTTCAACATCCAGGTGACGGTGAGCAGCAGCGCGGTGGGGAACGTCCAGTTCAGCGTGCTCGACGAGATCATGCGCGACGTGGCAAACGCCAGCATTACCGTCCAGCACCAGTCTGCCCTCGATCTCATTTACACAGTAAAGACCGGAACTGACGGAAATGCATTCCTCTTCGACATCCCGGAAGGGCGGTACACATATAACATTAGCGCATCCGGCGCGGCTTCCTATTCCGACTCATTTGTCATCGAGCCGGGAGTGACCACCACTGTCCCTGTTGCGCTGGAACTCAAACTTGTTACCATCGAGTGGAGCGTTACACCGACGGTGATCCAGGACCAGTACCAGATAACCATCAGCCAGACATTCGAGACCAACGTACCCACTCCCGTACTGGTCATGGAGCCGCCGAACGTGACCCTTCCCGACCTGCAGCCGGGCCAGGTATTCAACGGCGAGTTCACCGTAACCAACTACGGGTTGATCGCTCTCGACAACGTCGCCCTCAACTTCCCATCCAGCTTTGACGGCTACGATGTGGAAATACTGGATTCCACGATTCCGAAACGGCTCAATGCGATGCAGAAGATCACCGTGCCATACCGGATCACCAGGAGCAGTCGGTTGCTTTAAACACAGGGGAGGGATCAAGTAATCTTGCTTCTCTCTGTGAAGAGGTAAGAGGGTTTGGTGGGTCGACCTGCTACAAGTCTGTGCCGCTGTTCACGGTTCACGGGACGGCGATCATATGTCCGAATACTCCTCAAGCAAGGACGGTAGATAGAAGCACGACCTATTATGGGCTTGTACCCTATGCTTGCCCCAGTGGAGGAGGGACAGGAAGTGGAGTAGGGACGGGAATTCCATACTCCTATACAACTTCAGTTGGTTCAGGGACTGGAGGTTCGCAAAGTTCAGGGACGAGAGGGCCAGGGATAAGCACGCCGTTGCCGTCAACTAATCCCTGTGATTGTAAGCCTGATGATACGCCGTGCGCTACAGGAACAACGATGTGCTGGAAGGCAGTCTGCAAAAGCGGCAATTGTACGGCAGTTCCTGATGATTCACAGGTACCACCTCAAAAAGCAAATGGAGACTGCAAGAAGGAGAAATGTCAGGGGGGTGCAGTTGTAACGGTTAACGATGATAATGATGGATGTGATGATAGTAAGATGTGTACTTCATTTACGGGAGAGCCAGGAAAACTTGGTCCAGACAAGTGTAGTGGCGGAACTTGCAAAGGAAAAAAGATTGAGGATGAGTATTTGAATCCTGAAATTACATTTGCAGGCTTTGACAAACAAACATTGAAGTCGTTTGGTGCAAAGGCATTGATGCGAGGATGTAGGATGGTGGGTGACCTTAGCGTGTCAGGTGATATCAAAACCCGACCAATGAACAAATGTTGTGAAGGAAAGGGATTTAGACAAGGTAGCGATGTTACAGGTACGCTTACATTGTCGTCACCAAGTATTCAGTGTGCCACTTCTCCAAAATTCTTGATGTTGGGGCCTGTTCCAATCGCTTATGTGAGAGCTCTAGGGGAACTTTTAATTGATGGCAGCGCTAGTGCATCTGGTGGATCAAATGCCTGTGCAGAAACCTGTGATTGGAGTGTTGGCATTGAAATTGCCTCGAAACTAACAGGCACTGTTGAAGCTGCGTTAATCACAAGTATGGTAGATTTGGACATATTAAAGGTGGCAGGGGATGTGACAGGCAGCGGATCCTTTGAAGGAACGGTGGATTGTCATGGTGACTGGAGTTTCGAAGGGTGCTTTGGAAAAGTTACTTCGGCGGTAAAAGTATTTACTCTAGGTATGCAGCCCATAGGTATATCAGTTACGTTGAATGATGGGTGGTGTTTGTAAAGAATTAAATTAAAGGGGAAATGCATGATGAAGATCATAGGTGAGGTTAAGAGTATAGCTGTTGTGATAGTTTTTGCCCTAGTCATTTTTAAACTACAAGATGCTTTTGCTGTGAATGATATTTCATTTGATTTGCGCCCAGTCAATTCAACATCGAGCACCAACACAGTAAGAATATCTTTTACAGGCAAGCAATACATAAATGACTTATGGTTTGACGATATTACGAAAAACAATTTATCTTTGGATGCAGATGAAAGATTTGTGTTTAACTTGATAGCGGCCAACGCGACTGGAACCCAAACGGAACTGTTAAATCTATGGGCACCTGATGAAAGAAGCAGTATAAGCGAGATAATATCTGATAATGAGATTTATACTTTAAACAAAAATCGGTACAAGCAGATTCAAAATTCTATATTTTTGGCTAAAATAGATTTTGGTGAATACACAGTATTTTTTATGCAACATGTATTTAACGAAATAACAAGCATAGTTAAAACATACACGATAAAAAAGGTAAATGACAACTTTTACCTAACAGGCGCTTTAGGTTCAGACCCAATATATAACTATGTAATGATGTCTTATAGAGGCACGTTGCCACAAAAGAAAAAAAGTGATTCAGTAATAATGTATTATGGGCATGTTACCTGAAAATTTTCACTAAAAGTAAGGACCAATGATATGACTGCCCTGCCCAAGAGCATAAATGTTACAAAAAATGGCAGAAACACAATCATCACGTATAGGTGGTTTCATATATATATAGCAAAGTTCTTAGGTGCTTGCATAATATGGGATATCTTCATGATTTGGTTCTTTTGCACACATGTTTTCTCTAATGAAAACAGCTTCTGGCCTGTCTCATTATTACCACTTCTTGGAGGTCTTGGTATGACATATGTCACCTTGATGCATTCAATAAATAAAACCGATATCGCTATAACCGATGGAACAATCAACATTAAACATTATCCTTTTCCTTGGTACTCATATCATAATAGATCCATGCTCCTTGGGAACTTAGTAAGAGTTGAAGTTGATACTGGCCCAGGTTGGATGATGCCCAACAAGTCTGCATCAGTGAATGGAGTGGCTAGAGACGGTAGCAAAATATTAATCGTCAAGAACCTAAGGTCAATGGAGCAAGCCAAGTTTATCAAGCAAGAAATAGACAAAGAATTGGATCTAAAACAGAATAGTCTGTAATGTTTGCAGTTATCTTTGATCCGATGATTATTTAGATTGTAAAGCCAGAAAAGTATTAGCATAGATATAGAACCAAGAGAAGTACATAGCCCATTTAAGTACAAGATAAAGGCCATACATTCACAAAATATAAGTCAGTCTTCAAGTAACTATATAAGCCGTTACTTGTCTAATAGTGAGTATAAAAAAATGAAAATCATAACCTTAGTCTTATCAATTCCCCTGTTCCTTTCTTCGTCACTCTGGGCTAAAAGCATCTACCTCAAAGACGGCAGTGAGATAGAGTGTCAGTCGTATCGACAAGAAGGGGACAGTATTATTGCCCAAATTAACAGCGAAACTGCACTTGATTTTGCCCTAGAAGAAGTGGATTTCACCAAGACTGCCAAAGCGAAGGTAAGCGTCGGAAAAAAGAAGCAAGAAATAAAGAGGACTGCCAATGCTAATCCTGAGATGTATACCTTGCAGGAGGCTAATACAACTGAACAACCGCCCGAGGATATTACATGGTGGGGTGCGGGAAAAACGCCCGACGGATATAATCCTGGCACTCCCGAGGTTCAGAAAGAACTCTTCCAGATGTTTGAGAAATACAATCAGGCGGCGAGATCCGGTGATTTCACTGCGGTGGCAAGGTACATGACGACCCATCAGGCTCAAGGCACATTGGCTGCGTTGGCGAAGGTAAAGGACAAGAAGGTGCTTCAGCAGAGAAGGAAAGTCTTGCAGAGTTTGGCGGTTAAGGATTTCCATGTGCAGAAATGTGCAGTATCTCCTGACGGCAAGATTGCTGCGCTCGCCGGAGTCGGCAAGAAACAGCAAGGAGGAACTTATCAAGAAGCAAAAGGGACTATCAAGTTGGTCAAGGAAAGCAGCGGATGGAAGGTTGCCTTACAAGTATGGTGATCTTTAACTATGACATTTGGGGATTACGGCTGCGCATGAGGAAGTATCTATTTTTAGTTCTATTGTTTCTGCCTACGTTGGCACATGCTTCCGTGGAATGGACGCTGAAAAATCAGATAAACCTTGAAGCCTCACCAATTGCAATGGTCTCTGCCCCAGACGGAAGAACGTTTATATCCTCGTTCCCGGGAAGATCCTTGTTTTCTCCCAAGCAGAAAACCGCGTTGTTGACTTCATGCCGATTGATCGCAAGTTTGATCATTTTACAGTCGCTGGTAAAGGGAAATCGTTCCTGCTCTCTAGCAGTAAGGACACGTCACTGAGTATTTTCGAGGTGAAGAAAACACTCGACTTATCAGGGCTTCCCTACAAGGGGCCACCTGACGCCCAAGTGGTGGTAGCCGTCTTCAGCGACTACCAATGACCGTATTGCGGCCGACTTGAGCCGCTACTCCAGCAGGTGCTGGAGAAGTATCCAAAAGAAGTGAAGCTCGTTTTTAAGAATTACCCTTTGTCGTTCCATAGCCATGCTCGTAAGGCGGCGACCGCTGCCCTGGCGGCCCAGGAGCAGGGAAAATTCTGGGAATTCCACCATAAACTGTTCGATTCTAGGAATATTAACGATCAGAAAATTCAGGAACTGGCTAAAGAACTGAAGCTTGACCTAAACAAGTTCAATGAAAAACTGAAGGACCCGGCAATCCAGAGAATAATAGATCGGGATATTGCCGAGGGAAAAGACAACGAAGTAAGCGGAACACCGACCATCTTCGTCAACGGCAAGGAACTTGGGGACAGGAGCCTGGAAGGGTTCTCCCTGATGATCGATGCCGAGTTGAGGAAATAGCAATGCATGGCCTGATGCCTGCTTGCACAACACCAAGAGGGAACCATGAAGGTCAATAGCGTAATCGTCCTCGCAATCATGTTCTTTTTGCCTGTAGCACTCCATGCCGCAGATGTACAGGTATCGGTGGGCGAGGTGAAGGACAGCCGTTCGACCAGCCAGTTTTTAAACGAATTGGAAATCAAGCTCAAGCTGACCGGAGATGACGTACCTTCCATCAGGGGAGTGAAAACCACGTTCACCACAGCGATCGACGGCACCGGACGAAGCATCCTGAAAAAAGAGGGACAGACCGCGTCTTTCGAGCCTTTCCGCGATGCCGCATCCGGACTGGCCGAGGTGACCCTGAAACTGAAGAACCCGGCCCGCAAGGCGGCAGTGGTGAGCGAGCTGTCCGGTGAGTTGCAACTTTTCATGCCGGAACGTGATCCAGCATCGATTGTGGTGGTGAAAGGGTTTCTGGCGAAAGCCGGGAAACCTCTCGGGGCTGTATCTCTAGCCAAGGCACGGGTCGAGGTGACGGTGCTGACTAAAGCGGATTACAATGCGACGGTCAAGCGCCAGGAAGAGGAGAGGGTTCGAGCAGAGGGGGCTAAAGAGGGACTTTCGGGCGCAATGATGCAGATGGTTGAAGGGTTCATGGGTATGTTTCTCGAAGTGGGTGAACATGACGTGATCTTCAAATTGGCGGACCCGGCGGAGAAGCTGATCGACATTGAGGTCCTGGACGGCAAGGGTAACGTAATGCAGACTCAGGGTCGATGACATCGGAAGGGGTGAAGGTCCTGAAGTTCAGCAAGCCCCTCCCGTCGGATGCGCAACTGCGAATCTTCATTGGGACCGAAAAGGCGTTGGCGGAGGTGCCATTCAAGCTGAGGGATATCGCGCTGCCGTGACTTCCCATCGCATAGGTGAAACAATGGCCGCAACTACAGCAAAAAGGTCCCTGAATTACCTAAGGGCAACCTTCACTGTCCTACTGGTGATTTACGGTTTTATTTGTGCGCGGAGCGCGGAAGAGGGAAGTTTTCTCGACAGAGTGGACCTTATCGCCCATGAGGCAGGGCACCTTCTATTTGGATACTTTGGTGAGTTTCTCATGGTCATCGGCGGAACTCTGGGACAACTCCTAGTACCGGTAGGAATCGGCTCCTACTTCATCCGGAAACGTGAATTCTTTTCCGCTACTGTGATCCTCTTCTGGCTTGGACAAAACATGTTCAACATGTCGGTCTACATCAAGGATGCGGCGGTCATGGAATTACCGCTGGTGAATATCGGCGGGGGAGAGGGGATACACGACTGGAATTGGTTGCTGCTGAAATTTAATATTCTCGCTTACGACAAGACTATCGGCAATGCCGTTCACGGGTTGGGAGTGTTAATCATCGCGGTTTCGATCTTGTTGGGGTTCTATTTCTCATTCAAGAATGAGGAAATCCCTGAAGAATGAACCAATACGGTTGTCCTTGAAGTGAGACTGGATTGATGCTCAGAATTTTCTTTTCGTTCTTGCTGATGTTGCTCCTTGAAAACCCTGCTTTTGCCGAGGAAGAGCTGCAAGTCCGCTTGGCCGAAATACTTCCCCGCACTGCCCGTTGGGCGGTGGTGGCGCTCGACCTGAAAACAGGGAAGGAAGTTGCCTCAGCCGGCTCATCGCTGAAGGAGGCGCTGATCCCTGGATCGTTGGTGAAGCTCATTACCGCCGGAGCGGTGCTCGAATGCGATGGGCTTGACTTGCGAACGATCATCCTCCACGACGGGAAGATCGAGGACGGGATACTGTACGGGAGTCTTTATTTCCGCGGCCAGGGCAATGCGTTCCTTTCAACGGCTGATATATATGCGGTGGCCCACACCATTGCTGCAAAGGGGATTAAGCGGATAACCGGAAACATCATTGCTGACGATTCGCTTCTCGACCCGAAGGGACTGGAGCGGAGCCATACGGGGCCTGGGTATGCTCCGGCCGGGGCGCTCGGGGCCGATCTACACACGGCAGCAGTGATTGTTTCGCCTGCCGAGCCAGACAGGCCGCCGGCGATATCTGTGGACCCTCCCAACGCTGCGGTGCGGTTAGCAGTTGAGGCGAGAACGACGACAGCGCAAACCGGCAACATCCGGGTGACGCAGATCGATGACTTGGCGTACCGGGTTACAGGCAACATCTCGACGGGCTCCAGGCCGCTGAAATGGCGTTTCGCACTTCATGAGCCGGCACTCTATGCCTCGGGAGCGCTGAGAGCAGCTCTGAATCAGGCCGGGGTAAAGGTGGAGAATATCGGTAGAGGAAAAACATCAAAAGACGCGAAGACCCTTGCGGAAATCAAGGGACCTGACCTGCGGGCACTGCTTCGCGATGTGAACGTGAACAGCCTCAACGTGGAGGCGGACAATCTTTTCCTTCTCCTCGGAGCGGAGAAGTACGGTGTACCAGGGACGCGGGAAAAGGGAATGCGGGCAGTGAATGATTTTCTCGCAACTTTTGGCCTTCGCAAAGGGGAAGCTGCCATCGGGGACGGCTCGGGGCTTTCGATAGAAAACCGGCTGACGGCGGGATTCCTGACCCGTTACCTATACGCAGTCACGAAAAGGCCCTGGTTTGAGAGCTTCCGTAGCTCTCTCCCGCGGGCTGGAATCGAGGGAACGGTGAGAGACATGGGGCATAAAGATGAACGGTTTCGGGTAAAGTCCGGCAGGCTGGAAGATGTATATGCTTTGGCAGGATACGGAGTCGATGCTCGGGGACGGGAAGTTGCCTTTGCCTTTATGGTAAATACACCCGGCGCCGCTGTTTTTAATATGGATCGAAGTGGAGATGAAGTCATGAAATACCTTCACACAGAGGTCATACAATGAGAAAGCTCACGGTTCTGCTCTTTTGGGGAGTGATACTGCTTTGTTCAACTGCATTTGCGCCCAAGACAGAGGCTGCATGCGCCAAAGTATCCATTGAAATACTCCAGGAACTGACCTTGGAGCGGGTCGCCTTCGATGCCAAACTGGTCATTACCAATGGGGTTCCGGACCAAGTGCTGGAAAATATCCGGGTGGATGTCTTCGTCAAAGATAGGGAAGGGGCCTCAAAGGATGCGCTCTTTTTCGTAAGAAACCCGAGCTGAGCGGGATTACCGGGGTGGATGGCTCGGGAACGGTCGGCGCGGGTAGTCGCGGAGAGGCACATTGGCTCATCATTCCTTCGCCGGGGGCGGGAGGGGAGTTGCCAACCGGCGTCGACTACTGGGTGGGAGCCAACCTGTCATATACTATCGCCGGCAAGCAGGAAATTGTCCCTATTACCCCGGACAGGATCACGGTCAAGCCAATGCCGATATTGGTCCTGGACTACTTCATGCCCTTCAGCGTCCTCGGGGACAACCCCTTTACTCCTCAGGTAGAGCCGCCCATTCCATACCCCTTGGCAGTGCGCGTGATGAACGATGGCTACGGGACAGCCAATAAGCTAAGGATTGATTCCGCCCAACCGAAGATCGTGGAAAACAAGCAGGGATTGCTCATCGATTTCAAGCTCCTGGGTGCTTCGGTGAATGACGGAGCGGTCAGCCCGTCCCTCACAGTGGATTTCGGTGACCTCCCGAGCAAGAAGGCAGGCACCGCTGCCTGGCGGATGATCTCCACTCTTTCAGGCCGGTTCATCGAGTTCAAGACCAGCTTCACCCACGCATCGGAGTTGGGAGGGGATCTCACCTCCCTCATCAGAGAAACCAATCCCCATTACCTGACCCACATGGTCAAGGTTAACCTGCCGGGGAGGGACGCGAGATTGGATTTTCTCAGCTATGAGACAGATCTCGCGAACAACCCGGACAAACTACCGCAATTTATTTTTGAGTCGGAGATACCAAATGGCTCCTCGAATATGGCCGAGGCCAAGTCTCCGGTAACAGTAGAAATCCCCTCGGTTTTACCTCCCGTCCAACCCCGGCAGCTCCGGACGTTTCCATGGTACTCCCGAACGGACAACTCGGCTGGGTCTATACCAGACTTCCCGATCCTTCCCAAGGATTATTGCAGCTCATGGATGTGGTGCGCGCCGACGGTGTTCGCCTTGACCCCCACAACTTTTGGGTGGACCAGGGGCTTGACCAGAACTACAAGAAAACCTGGACCCTTCAGTTTGTCGATTACCGTGCCGACGCCAACACCACCGGCGCGTATACCCTCAAGTTCGCTCAGCCCGGCGTGGACACTACCCCGCCGGTTACCAGCCTGGTCTTCGACGGCCCGGCTACCGGCGCCAATCCGGCCTATGTTACGCCCCAGACCCGACTGTTGCTCACGGCCGCCGATAACGAGGGGGGGAGTGGAGTAGATGGGATGTTTAAAAAAGAAGCTGGTATCGATAACGACTTTGCCCCTGCTTTCCCGTTTAACTTGACGACGGCGGGCAGCCACACCATTGAATACTACAGTGTGGACTTGGCCGGTAACGTGGAGGAGACCAGGAGCGCGGCCGTTGTGGTGGTGGATGCCGCGCCGGCCATTAGTGCATTCAACGTTGCCCCGGCCTCCTTCGCTCCCCAGGCGCCGCGAGGGGTAGCGGCGGTTCGCAGTGCCGATTTCAGTCTCACTGCCACGAGCGGGGTTGCTTCTCTTCCGGTGGAGATTGCAATCTCTCCCGGCTCAATCTTCCAGGCAGGTCAGGTAGTCAGGACCCTCAAAGGCACGGCAACTTCCGGCGCGGAACTGCGTCTTACCTGGGATGGCAAGGATAGCAGCGGCAAGCTCCTCAGCACCGGCGTCTATACGGCCCAGGTGAAAGTTGCCGATGGCCTCGACAATCTCCTCGACGCCAATGCCCCCAGACACAATACCACCGCCGTGGTAACGGTAACCATCGAGGACTGGTTCAAGGCACAGCCGGTGATCCCAATCCGGCAGCGGATCAGCTCCATCCTCGCATTTCCGGGGCAAAAGCGGTCTGGCAGGATATGCGTAACGGCCGGTGGGACATCTATCTGAAAGACTGGCCGGCGGCTCTTCTACGCTGATTCCAAGCGCAAGCCCAGACCGGCAGCGTCCGGCCATCGACGGCAACCGCATCGTCTGGCAGGATGGTCGAAATGGCAACTGGGATATTTATGGCTATGACCTTGCCAACAGCGCCGAGTTTTCCATTTCAACCGCATCGGGAGATCAGACGCAGCCGGTAATTGCAGGCAACTGGGTTGCATGGCAGGATCACCGGAATGGCAACGGTGACATCTACGCCTACAACCTCACAACCCAGGAAACTGTCCAGGTAACTTCCCACGAGCGTGACCAGCTCCATCCGGCCATTTCCGGCACGACCATCACCTGGGAGGATTATCGCCACGGTTTCGGGGAGATTTACAAGTACGATCTGGCAACCCGCACCGAGACGCAGGTTTCCTTCGGGCCGGCCGATGAAACCCTTCCGGCTATCTCGGGTTCGACGGTCCTGTGGAGTGACCGCAGAAATGGCCAGAACGATATTTATACCAGTGATCTGACGCGCGGAGCCGTCCGCCTTACCTATGGCCCTGGCGACCATAGCCAGGCTGCGGTCCTTGGCGATCTTCTTGTCTATACCGACTACGAATCGGGTGAAAATGACCCCAATCTATCCTTCCGTCTTCTTTCCAGTGGTGTCGGTGAACGGCTGGTAGCTAACCCGGCCCGCCAGGAAGAGGCGGCTATCGGTACCAACCTGATGCTCTGGCAGGATAACCGCGACGGCAAGTATCAGATCTATTATGCCCCCTTTGCCACCGAGGATCTTCCTGTCGAAGTGCCGATCAAGCCGGGCTTTAACCTGGTGACAGTGGGGAACTGGCTGGCTGGGCAGTATCCTTCTGCCTCTGCCCTTATTGCCGCAAAAGGTGAGGAGCTGGGAATAGAGCGGCTGCTCCTCCACGACCCACTCCATAATACTTATACCGAGGCCAAGGTCTCTGGCGGAGACTTTACCCTGACAAAAGGGGCAGGGCTTGTTGTCTATGCGCAGAAGTCCGGTATGCTCAAGGTTGCTGAAAGCGGGGAAACCGCCACATACACGCTGCTGCCCGGTACCAATCAGATCGGTATTCTCATGGTGCCGTTCGGCTACAGTGCTTTCGACTTGGTGCGATCGCTCGGCTTTGACAATGTCCGGAGCGTCCGGCGTTTCGACACCACGAGCGGAGCCTGGCAGACGGTTTCGGTGCGAACGGCGACAACCGGAAATGAACTTGTCGGTCTGAATTTCTCGATTGCTCCTGGAGACGGCCTCCAGATAACGATGAAAAGCCGGGTGGATGGATGGACACCCTAAATGCAGTGAATGGGGAATAGTGAATGGTGAATGGTAAGAGCGGCATCTTCGTTTGTCTTTCGTTGTTTTTTATGCTTCTGGCAATGCCGGTGTTGGCAGTAGCGGCTGGTTGGCAATGGATTACCCCCCAGCGGGTTACGGCGCTCGTGAAAGAAGGGAGCGGTCTGTGGCTCGTGGATGTGCGGAGTGAAGCAGCCTTTGCAGCCGGGCACATTGAAGGGGCTGTGCACATTCCGGCTGCGCTTTTTGCCACCAAGCATCTTCCCCAGGAAAAAATTATCGTTCTGGTGGACGACAGCCTGGGGGTGCGCAAGGGGCGGGAGTGTGCCGATGCTCTGCTGAAAAAAGCTGCGCCAGGGTGTTCGTGCTTACCGGCGGTCTGGTGGCCTGGCAAGGTGAAGGATATACAGTGGTCGGAAAAGAAGGGGGCCGGGTTTTCCGTAGTGTCATGCCCGAGGATATCCAGTGGCTCAGGCCAATCACATTACGTTGAAGATCTTTGACCTGCGGGAAAAGGATGAGCAGGCGCGGGGACCGGTTGCGCAGGCACAGCCGGTGGAGGGAAAAACACTGGCTGAACGGGTGGAGAAGGCTAAGGAATTAATCGGCAATGGCGGGAACAAGGGCTTGGCTGCCAAACTGGAAAAACCGGCGACCACCGTGCTGGTCTTCCCCACGGTTACCGATCCACGTCCTGTTTTGGAGCGTTCGTTCCAGACCCTTTCAGCGGATATACGATTCCTGGAAGGTGGGTATGCGGCGTGGGCAGCAAAGCCGGACAAGGAAATAAAGACGGTTGGAGTATGTCCCACCTGTTCAGGCGGGGCTTCTGGGGGTAAGAAATGATCAGGAATTTATTCATCGCCATGGTACTGGGGCTGCTTGCGGCAGAAAATGCTCTTGCCGTTCCGGAAACGGTCAGCGTAAGGGTAACCGACGTGACCACCTCATCCTTTGCCGTTGTCTGGCTGACCGATGTGGCAGCTATGCCACAAGTGGAGGTATACACCGATGCGGCGATGACAAACCGGCTTACGGAGACGATAAGCTTGTCTCCCATGCCGGATGCGCCGCAGGAAGTGGCAGCTGCCGCTCGCAGCAAAGGGATCATGAAGATCCGGGTCACTGGTGTAACTCCGAATACCACCTATTATGTGCGGACCGTTACCGCCGATCCCGCCGCTGCGGACAGCATCAGCTATTCGGGCGTGCAGGGGGTTAATACCGCTGCCGAGGTGGTACCGTATCAAACGGCGGAAGATGGTAGCTCCAGGGCTTTGCCAACGACATGATCTCCATGAAGGTCTACCTGAGACCCAGTGATGTGGAGGGTATTCCGGGACTGGGGGACTTGATCCTTGTGGAGACTCAGTTCTCTGCATATCCGGTGAGCGCTTTTGTCGGAGCTGGAACCGCCGCGCCGGAAGGGGTCGTCGACCTCAACAATTTATACGGCATTGACAGAACCACCCTGCGCATCGCAGGAGGGGAAAAGTCATTGCTGCGGATTTACCGGGGGGGTACGCTTTCCACGCTGTTGCACTACCGAAGGTTCCCGGCAAGTGACGGTAATGTGACAGTGGCGGAACCGGTGAAAGGATTTTTCGCCGACGTCAACCTGGACGGCAGGGTGGATGAAGAGGATTTCGCAGAATTCCGCAAGCAATACCGTAGCTTGCCCGACGACGTCGCCTACAATCCCGATTTCAACTTCCTGGCCGATCCGGCGGGAAAGGTGGATGCCCAGGATTTTGCCAGGTTCGCCAAAGAGTACGGCCGGACCGGTGTCCAATAGCATAAACCGTAGTGCCTGAAGTGTAAGATGGGCCTAAACAGAGTGTTTGTCGCTGCAGGCCACCAGCTGATCATTGAATGTTGTTCTGAATTTTCCGTTGCTTTACCAGGAGGGACAGATGGCCGTGTCGCGGACAGTCCTAATAATTTTCCTCTCTTTCTTCATTGGTATGCATATCTTCTGCGGCAGCGCCACCGCCGCCGGCATCAGGGTGGTTCCTTCAACCAGAGGGTGCTGCCGGGCGAGGACTTCTTCTTTGACGTGGTTGCCGAGGGAATACCGGCAGAAGGCCTGGGAGGGGTGCAGTTCCGGCTCAATGTGGCTGTGCCTGGAGGGACCGTTACCGGTGTAAGCGATCTTGGACAGTCCGGTGCCGAAGATGTGGCAATTGCCACACCGCTGCTCGTTTCGCCTGCGACCCCGACCCGGTCGGGAATCGGCGATTTCTTCTGGAACAACCGGGGCAACAACGGCATCCTCATCATGGATAATGAGCAACTCACCGGCGGCTCGGCGCTCTATACCTTTGCCCATACCAATGGAGCAACTCCCCCCGCCGGGAGCGGTTCGGTGGCCCGCTTCATGGTCCGGGTCGGCAGCTCGATCAACGCAAAAGAGATCACTGTAAGTCTCAACGACGTCATGCTCCTGGACGGCGGTCCGGCTTATCCCCTCGACTACAATAACGGTGCAACGGTGCAGATCGGTTGCTTCACCAGGATGCCCGATCTGGCAGGGCTTTCCCTGGCCGAAGCAACCGCCCGCCTTGCCCAGTCCCAGCTTGTGCTGGGCTCCGTATACGAAATAGACAATTTCAGCGGAAATCACTCCCTTGACGTGGTTCTGGAGCAGTCAGCCCAAGCTGGAAACGAGCTTCTATGCGAGGCTCCCATTAATGTGGCACTGAATACCGCACCTTCAGAAGTGACCGCCGGCAATGCTTCCGACAAGGCTGCAGACGATACGGGCAAGGTTACCCTGTCCTGGACCCCATCCCCATCCTCAGACACGGCCGGTTACCGGATTTACCAGGGAGCAACGCTGCTCGCGGAAGTCAAGGATTCTGCAGCGCACGGCGTAGAGATTGGAGGACTTGTTACCGGCGTGGCTTCTCAACTAAAGGTAACGGCATATGACACCCACGGCAATGAGAGCCGGGGTGTGACCGTGGTTGCAACTCCGATTGACGACGTTGCGCCGGCCGTTGCCATCGCCGGAGTATCGGAAGGTGCCTTTTACCGCAGTGACGTGACGCCGCAGGTTTCAGCTTCAGACACTAATCTGGCGGCCCAGGTCGTCACGCTGAATGGTGCTCCCTACGCAATGAGTCCGATAAGTGCCGACGGCGCCTACACGCTGACCGTTTCCGCCACGGACCGCTTTGCCAATCAAACGACGCAGAGCGTACATTTCACCATCGACAAGACGCCGCCGGCCATAACGGTCAGTGGTGCGGCCAATGGCGATTTTTACAATCGCGACGTGACCCCATCGATTACCGTAACCGATGTAAATCTCAAGGAAAACAGGGTGACCTTGAACGGTCAATCCTTCATTACCGGAACCGTGATAACTGCAGAAGGGTTGTACACACTGGTTGTATCGGCTGAGGATCTGGCGGGCAACACTGCTGCCGAGACCATAAGTTTCGTTATAGATAAAACCTCACCAACCAGCACCGCGGATCTGTCTGTTCCCCGGTATACCGCCGGAGGGGTTGTCTACATCAGCGGCCAGACCCCTCTGGCCATCAGTGCCATGGACCCCGGCCTGGCGCCTTCAGGTGTGGCCGGAATAGAATACCAGCTGGACGCGTCACCAACCCTGGTTCCATATTCGGTTCCGCTAACCTTTGCCGGATTAGCCGACGGAAGTCATACCGTCGCCTACAGCGCCAAAGACAGGGCGACGAATCGGGAGAATTCACAGGCCTTGACGTTGATCGTGGATAATACTCCGCCGATCACCTCCCTGAGCATGAGCGGACCAAGCTATCTTCTGGCCGGCGGCGCTTATGCGGCGACCTCTGCCACTACCTTCAACCTGCAGGCAACAGACCTCCTTGCCGGTGTCGCCAGGGTTGAGTACCGGCTTGATGGTGGCCAGTGGCTTACCTACGCGCCTTTTGCATTTACCGGCGAAGGATCGCACACCATCGAGTACAGGGGTGCCGACAACCTGGACAATCTGGAGATAATCAAGTCCCAGGCTGTCCTTATCGACAATACCCCGCCGGTGACGGCGGTAGCGGTCGGTTTGCCCCAACATGCTGCGAACGATGGCACCCTGTATATTCACGGAACCTCGCCCATTACCCTGACCGCAACTGACAATGCCGCAGGGGTGCAAAAAACAGAGTACCGTGTCGACGGTGGAAACTGGAACACTTACCAAGGGGCCTTGGCGGTGGCTGCAGCAGGTGCTCATACGGTCGCTTACCGTTCCATGGATGTGGTCGGCAACCTGGAGGAGGTGAGGAGCGTCGCGGTCGTCGTGGATAACACCCCACCCGAGACCATCATCACGGTCGGTGAGCCGAAATATGCCGGAGCCACCCTCTTCGTCAAGAGCTCGACCCTTTTCACCCTTTCCGCCACCGACGACCTCTCCGGCGTGGCAGCAACACAATACCGGGTCGACGGAGGGGAGTGGACTCCCTATGCGCCCTTTACCATAGCCACCGAAGGGACACATGCCGTTTCTTACCGTAGTAGCGACAACGTGGGCAACAGTGAAACAGAGAAAAGCCTCGTCGTCATCATCGACAACACGCCGCCGATCACGGCAATTACAACCGGCGCTCCGAACCATACAGCATCCGCTGGCGCCCAGTACGTCACGGCGACAACTCAGTTTATGCTGACTGCCACCGATAATCTTGCCGGCGTTGCTGGAACCGAATATCGGGTCGATGGGGGAGCCTGGCTTAGCTATACGCCCTTTACCATTTCCACCGAAGGGAGCCATGTAATCGCCTACAGGAGTACCGACAACCTCGGCAATCGGGAAGTGGAGAAGAGTGTAACTGTTATCGTCGATAACACGCCGCCGTTGACGGTGATAACAGCCGGTACCCCCAAATATGCAGCGGCAGACGATACCCTCTATGGGACTTCCGCCACCACCTTTACTCTGACTGCGACAGACAACCTGTCAGGGGTCGCCGTAATTCAATACCGGATCGATGGCGGGGAATGGATGACCTATGCGCCATTTACCATTGTCCTTGAAGGTAAACACATCATAGGTTTCCGGAGTACCGACAATGTCGGCAACATCGAAACAGAGAAGAGCCTTGCAGTCACCATTGATAACATGCCGCCTGCGACAGGGATAACTACAGGCACGCCGCAGTACATTGCTGCCGACGGCACTCTGTATGGGACCTCAGCCACCAGCTTCACCTTGACGGCTACAGACAGCCTTTCCGGCGTTGCAGGAATCGAGTACCGCATCGACGGTGGCACATGGATACCATATACCCCCTTTATACTTCCCACAGAAGGAATTCATGCCATAAGCTTCCGGAGTACCGATAATGTGGGAAACAGGGAAATCGAAAAGGTGCTGAAAATCTTCATTGACGATACTCCGCCCGTTTCCGCGGTCACCATCGGCAGTCCACAGTACACGGCTTCTGGCATTCTCCATGTGAGTGGCAGAACCGGCATAACCCTTGCCGCCACCGACAACTCCAGCGGTGTAAAAACCATCGAATACAGTATCGACGGCGCACCCTTTGTCACTTATGGCGAGCCGTTCAACCTCGCCGCATATGCCGACGGCAGCCATACCATAACCTATCGCTCGTCGGACAACCTGGGCATTGTGGAGGTTGCAAAGCAGCTGTCCCTGGTCCTTGACAAGACTACACCCACCACCGCCATTGAAAGCTCGGATACGCTGAGACAGGGAGTAACTAATACCATTTCTCCGTCCACCACATTCACATTGACTGCAACAGACAATCTCTCCGGGGTGAGGGATATCTGGTACAGGATCGACGGAGACCAGTGGCAGCGCTATGACGGCGCCTTCACTTTGGCAGGTTTCAAAGCGGGCTCACACACCATCGCCTACAGTGCAGTGGATAATGTGGAGAACGAGGAACTGCAGCAGACTGTCACGGTAAGGTTAATCTCCTTCGTGTTCAAGAAGTCGGAGTCCACCGATCCGGTCGTCCTCCTTTTCTCCGGGAAGAATGAAGACAAGGATAAGAAAGAGGCGCAAAGGATAAAGAAACAGTCGGATTCGCTCGCAACACTGCTCGAGTCCATTGGTGTGTCCTATTATCGAGCCATTGACGAGGAAGATTTCGAACTGGCCAGCCGGTCCGGCAGATACAACATTTACCTGTTGACCGACGACGGGAAAGAGGAAGCCGGTGCGGAAATCCGCGAAGCAGTTTACTACGGAGACGGCATACTCTTCATCAAGACCCGGCCCGATGACGATGACCATATAAGCGACATCTTCGGCGTCCAATTCACCGGCAAGTCTACGAGCAGTGATCTTGTAGTCACTATTCCGGAAGGTCCGTTGGGAACAGCTGGTTCTTTGCAAGCTACGGGCAAAATAGCGAGAACAACAGTAACCTCTGCTACCGCCCAGGTCTTGGGTACGGTGACGGATAAAAACCAACAGCTGCCGGCGCTAATTTATAATGAATATGGCAGAGGGAAAGCTTTGCTGATGACCTTCGATCTTGCCGATTCACCCGATGGCATAAAAGCGGCAGACCTCCTGGCCAAGTCTTTGAACCTGCTCAAGCCCCGGGAGCATTACCTGCGCCCCCTCGGCAGCATTCCCATATCTATCGAAATCGTCAACTCCACCGATGCTTTCGGCCTTGAGGTGGAGGAGAACATCCCGGCAACGGCCACTGCCGATACCATCACCCCGCCTGGAACGCTGTTGGACAGCATTATCACCTGGCGCCAGTATTTTGGGGCCACGCAACGGCTGACCCTTGCTACTACCTCAATCTGCCGACACCAAGGGAGAATATACTACCAAAACCGCATTCAGGTACGCCAACTACGGCACCTACGCCTCTATGCCGGCAGTGAAATGACCTTTACCCTGGAAAAGGACTCTACCGGGCTTCTGCAATCTGTCATCAACGATCTGTATACACTCTCAGTCACCGATAAAAAGGACCGGAAGCGAGTGGACGAAGCCTTGTCGGAACTCTACGGCATCCGCCAATTTGTTACGAATCGGGATGCAGCTGAGGACAACCTGGAAAGAATTGTCGAAGCGGTTGAAGAAGTGTCGGAACTCAGCCTGGAAGCGACGGAAATACACGTCAAGCTGGGCGAACTGATGAAGATATGGCAGCGGAAGTGGTACCTGCTGACGGATGAACAGAAGGACTGACTACCGCAAGATTTAACCTCCAACGTAGGAACTTGAAAAGCCCTCGGCAACTGTCGAGGGCTTTTTTGCGCAAATCTATCTCCATTGCCGGACGAAAGCGCAAGAGATCCACGGCAATGCTTCCCGGCATTTGAACTGGTCCCTGTCAATGATAAGCTTAAAAAAGAAGGCGCACCAATCCCAGGAAAAGGAGGTACGGTAATGGCGGAAAAAGAAACCAGAGAGTTGTCGCGGCGTGTGCCGCAACGCCCATTGAGCCCCTTCCACGAAATGGAAAGGATGGAGAGGATGTTCGAAGACTTTTTCCGGCGGCCGTTTTCGCTGCTTACCCCATCCCAGTGGATTACCGGCGCTCAGGGATGGGAGGAAGTCGCAGGCCCGAGCGTGGACGTTTACGAGGAAAGCGACAGCATTATCGTCAAAGCGGAGATACCCGGAATCAGAAAGGAAGATATTGACGTGACCTTCAGGGAGAATATGTTGACGGTTTCGGGTGAAAAAAAGAAGGAAGAGAAGGTAGAGAATAAGGATTACTACAGGCTGGAGCGATCCTATGGGAGCTTCAGCAGGAGCATACCACTGCCGGCGGAGGTGGAAACAGACAAGGCTTCGGCCAGTTTCAAGGATGGCATCCTCGAAATAAGGATGCCGAAAACTGCGTCATCGAAGGAGAAGGTAAAGAAAATAACGGTTCAATAATACCGTGGAGGAAATGAGACGTGTGAGAGCCGGAAAACTTTCCATGGAGGCTCGGCAAAAAAAGGGGTTACGGATCTACGCCGTAGCCCCTTGCCGTTTCCCCTGTCAATGTTGAAGAAGTGCTCCAGGGTATTCATTTCCACGCTTTTTCATGGGTAACACCTTTCCTGTCGAATGATTTTCTTCCATCAGGCGATCTTCGCCAGCCGTCCATAATCCACCTTGCGTTATGACGCCGGTCAAGGGGGATTTGGGCCAGCAGCCGCACCTGGTCAAGGTCTGCCCAGCCAAGGGCAGCCCGCACTGCATCCAGATCCAGGTCTGCTCCCTTGGCCGCCTGTACATAGAGGATGCGCTTGGATTCCCGGCCGATTAGGGCGGCCCGCAGTACGCCAGGGAGCTGGCGCACGGCACACTCTACAGCAAAGGGATAAAGTTCGCCATGGTGGTCTTTGATAACCGCCGAAGTTCTCCCCAACAACCACAGCCTTCCCCTGTCATCGAAATAGCCACTGTCGCCGGTGCGATGCCAGATTACCCCGTCAACCCGGAACTTGGTCTCCCCGTCGCCAATGCCGTTCAGATAGCCCTTCAGCACATGTCCGCCGCTGACGACGATTTCGCCCGCTTTCCCTGCCGGCAGGCAGATGCCGGCGAAGGTCGTCCCATCCAGTATCCCCAGCGGCGTGCCCCACTGGGGGTAATTACCCGTAGGCAGATTTCATCTACCGGCACCCCGGTCAGGAGACCGGCGCCGGCGGACATGGCCGCTTTGTCCTTGTTGGTCAGTTCCTGCGCGGCAATGTGGGCAATGGGTTCTGCCTCGGTGGAACCATAGACGGCAACTACCTTTGCATCGGCAAAGGTGGCGGTGAACCTTTCCAGATGATCTGGAAACACCGGAGCGCCGCCGGTGAAGACATAACGAAAGCCAGCCACGGTCCGGTTGGATTTCAAACAGGCTGTGGCAATGCGTTCTAAAAAAGCCGGAGATGCCACCACGGAAGCGGGTCGAAAACGCTCGATCTGGCGCAGCACCGGTTCCGCCTCGCTGCTGCCGGGGCGGCGCAGGTCCGCATCGGGCAGCAGCGAGGTGACCCCCGAGCCAGATTGGCCAGGACGAAGACCGGCAGGGTGGTCAGGTCAACGGTATCTGCGGTCAGGTGGATGGTCCGCTCCAGAACCCGGTGCTGCTCAAGGAGAAAACCGTGGCTGCGTACCGCCGCCTTGGGCTGGCCGGTGCTGCCGCTGGTAAAGGTGATCAGGGCCGGTGTGTCCCCATCGCAGGGGGTGATGGGCAGATGGGGCTGCAGCCGATAACTCCGGTTCCAGGAGATGGAGCCTGGTACATATGAACCCAGGGAAAAATGCTGGGGAATGCGCCGCAGGGCAGGCGAGATCAGCCGTAACAGGTGGGCCTTGGGGGAGGCAATCAAGGCCGCCGGTGGCCTTATGGCGCAGCATTGCTCCAGATGCGCCCTGCCGGCTGATGGGTCGAGGAACATGGCGGTCATGCTAGCCCGGAAGAGCGCCATCAGGGCAATGTAGAGCTCCGCCGACATGGGCTGAAAGACCAGCACCGTGTCGCCGGTGCGCAATCCGCTTGCCAGCAAGAGGGCGGCTCCCCTTGCCGATGCCCTTTCCAGCCCGGCAAAGGAGGTGCTCCGGTCTTTGCCCCGGTAGACATCGATGATTGCCGCGGCATCGGGCCGTGCTTCCGCCTGATTGTGCAGGATAGCGGCAATATTCATGGGAGCTTCCTTGAGTAGAGGGTGTACTGGCGAATCTCCCGCCCATAATGGCCACTCATTCCCCTGGAGCGGTTGTTCTCGTGCATCAGGGCATGAATGGAGCGTTTGAAGCCCAGCAGATGGGCGTTGCCTGAAACCTGGGCCATGAGCAGGGCTCCGACCCCTCTCCCGGCCATTTCCGGCAAAACTGCCATGGATTTGAGGATAACCGTGTCAGCGGCATTGCCGTTCTGAATCCGGAGCATGTCCGGCAGGGCAAAGATGAAACCGACCGGCTTTCCAGCCAGTTCTGCCATGAGGACCAGTTCGGGTTGCACATGGGGCCGCACCCTGGCATACATGGCGATAAATTCCTCTCGGCTGATGGGGGAATAGAGATAGTTGTCCCTGAACCCGGCGAGAGAAATACCATGGATGCATGACAGCTCGTCCATAAATGCACCCGGGTCAAGGTGCCGGATGCTGATTCCTTCACGGTCAAGGTGATGGCGCTGCCCGGTGGGGAGAGTGACGCTTCTGCCAGGTCATCATTGAGGATGAGTAATAGCGGGCCAAGGCTTAAACCCCGCCGCCTCAAAATAGTGTGGGTAGGCATCGGGGTTGTCCGGCTCCAGAAAGAACGGCGGTTCCTCCCCCCTCTGGGTTACCAGGCGATAGCGGCGCCAGGTGTTTCCGTCCAGGGGACCGATGGCCATTGAGGCCCCGTGGCTGGCGAGGGTGCCGCAGGCTTCCTTCAGCAACTGGGCAGCGTCAGCAGCTTCCATGGCCGCAAAATGACCGACGCAGGCTGGCCGTTCGTCGGCAATGAGCGGCACGGAACTCCACCAGAGGGAGCATCTGGCCCGCAGTGTGGAGTTTTCCACCAGAACAAGGTGCAGATCAGGTTTATGGGCGACGAATTCTTCTGCCTTGAGCCCATCGATGCCGTCGCTGGCGGATTGGTAAGGCAATTCCTCTACAGTTGCGACGTGCAGAATGGTTCTCATGGCGAACCCCCAATGAGGCATGACAGGTTTGAAGCCAAAAAAGGCGTGACGAAGAAAATCCGGGAGAGCCACCAGGCCGCCAGGGATGCAGCGAAGGCAATAAGCCCGCGGATCATCCAGCGGCCATATGAGGCTTCGTCATCACCATAAGAGCGGATTACCCGCTGATGCAACAGGGCGACGCCACACAGCAGGGGAAGAAAAATACCGGCCATGAACGCTCCCTGGCAGATTTGCAGCGGGGTGACCTGCCGGGCAACTCCCCATCCGATCAGGGTTGGCAGGAACAGCACCGGCAGAAACACCAGCCAGGTCAGGGACACGGCCTGTATCAGGTTCTTCCGTAGCGACTGATCAGGTTTGGTGTAGCCAAGCTGCGTCATGCCGATCATGACCGAGTGGGCAGCGTAGGAGACGGCAAAGGGCTCCAGGAATCTGCCCGTACGGTTACTTTGCACCATTACCAGCAGCCAGACCATCCCCGGAGCTGCCACTGAGGCCACCGCCCGCACCGTATGCACCGGCGAGGCGTTTTCCTCGCTTTTCGGCCAGAGGCGGACGTAGGTCAGGAAAAGGACCAGGGAAACTGCCAGCCATTGCCAGCCACCCAGAGCCCAGTTCATGTATCCCACCAGGGCTGCGGCCAAAAGGCCGCTCTCCCTGAGGGTGGTGCGCCTTCGCCAGGTGAAGACCACCAGCGCCACCAGGCAGATGGCAGCCAGCCGGAAAATCAGTTCGTCTGCCTCCAGTGCCAGGTAACGCCGGAGGAGGCCATAACAGCCCAGGGGAATAAAGAGGTTGTCCAGCCCCCCAACGGAAACCGCTTCGAAGAGCATGACCAGGATTCCCAGCATCAGGCGATCAGCAGCGATTCCGCCCGGCCGGTGTTGCTCAGCAGCAGGAGCGGCAAATGGGCGCTGAGAAAGGCTACCGCGAAAAAAGCCAGCGACCCTTCGGCGCTCTTGGTTCCCTCGGAAGTGGCGTAGCGGTGCTGGCCGTAACGGACACCCACCAGGGCGGCCACCGCATCGGCCAAAGTCAGGGTCAGCAGGGGAATGACGTACAGCAGAGGGCTGCTCTCCGACAGCAGGAAGAGGGCGGCCACCGCCAGGGGGAAATAGAGTTCTCCCCTTGAGCTGCGGGCAACGCCATGGAGTACCCCGCCGAACTGCTCCCGCAGGGGGCCGATCAGCCGGGTCCCCATCAGGGCGGCAACGGCGATGCCCGCCAACAGCAGCACCGGCCACGATTCCTTGAAAAGCCAGGGGAAAGAAAGCGTCACCAGCCCCATGAGGATATGGACTGACTTGCGGCTGCTTTCCGGATGCAGGTTGCAACGGGCGCTGATCAGTTTCAGACCTGCCATGACGGCGCCTAAAACCACCGTTACCAGGAGTATGCCGAGCCAGGGCGAGGTCATCACAGGATCTCTTCCACGACGAAGGCGCTGTAGAAAAAGGCTTTGTCCTGGTTAAAGAGGCGTGCCGACATTTCAGGCAAGGCCTTCAGCCTGTCCGCCAGGCATTCAGGGCGGCTGCGGGGTGCCAGCATGTTCCAGTAGGCGAGCGTCCACCTGCTCTGCCGCTCTCCAGCAGTCGCTCAAGCAAGCGCTGATAATTCTCCCCGGACATATATTCAAAAATATCGCTCAGATTGAAACGATCGATGGAACCTGCGCCTTCC
>NZ_BBCJ01000017.1 GCF_001311985.1 Geotalea toluenoxydans JCM 15764 | reverse complement strand
TTAATTTATCGATGTAACGTCATAACCGTTGGACAAGAGGGACTTAGATCCTTAACTGAACTTGGCAGGTAATAGGTCGAATTGGCATATATGCCACCCATTTTTCCTATGGCGTAGATGTTCTGATTCAGATCGGTAACAACTTTCATGATCTGAGACTGGCATGGTGTAGCCGGACCGCAAGCCGCATTTCCGTTGGTTGTCAAATTGAACTGTCCAATCAGCTTCCCGCTTGCATCCCATTTCAGAATCTGGTTGCCGTAACCTGTATAACTTGTTCCGGAGAAGATTAACGAAGTTCCGCCGGCAATGATGTCGCCTGCGTTGTCGACTGTGATATCATGCAGTACTGATCTTGGGTAATGGTGCCCGATTGGGGGACACTGTACCTGGTCTGCCAGATCAGGGTACCGCCGGCGTTGTACTTCTTGAGCAGGCAATCGAGTGTAATCCCGTTGTAGGACTCTCCTACGGCGTAAATATTGTCGTTCCTGTCAACTGTAACAGCAGCGATCCCTGTGCTGGTGACAAAATTGACCATCTTGTCAGCGGGTCTCGGGTTGTTGGGATCAAAATCCACCGTCCAGGCTGTCTGCCCGTCTGGTGTAAACTTTATGATCTTGCCGTTTTCACCCATGGAGGTTATTGCTTCATAAATGTTGCCCTGTGAATCGGTTTTTACCGATGTGGCCTGGCTTGACGCGCCATTATGGTAAGTCATTAAAACGGGTGGAGTCTGATAGGTTATTGCCTGGACCTGGCTGGCGGCCATCAGGGTCACTGATGCAATCGAAACAGCAGCTAGAACTGAAAACTTCCCCATGCTTTGTTCTCCTTTTCCAATAAATGATGATGTTAGCAATCGCTTCGCCCAATCAAATCATATGCCTGCTTCAACACCTCCCCGTGGGAACCTTCAGAGAAGCCCCATGTTTTTATCGTCTCCGTTGATGTAAGCAAAATATATGGATTGGCGCTCAACCTGCCAATGATTTCGCTCCACAGCATGAGACCAGGAGCGACACTACCAGTGATTTCTGTAAATTGCAAAATAAATTATATTTATGCAATAAAATAGCAATAATTAAATACAATTGTTGCCTCTTGGCGACGTAAACATCCCTGTCGCGCGGCATCGGCCTTGCAAACCAGATGTATACTTAGTATCTCAATCGAAAACGTAAGCAGTCAGGTCGGATCTGGCAAAATCGTTTTTTTTCTTGTGTAGTCGAAAACGAGCAATATCTTTGGGCGGTGGCACGCTACATCGAGCGCAACCCTGTTAAGTCAGGAATTGCTACGAATGTTGAAGGGTATCGGTGGTCCAGCGCCAAAGCCCATGTGTCAGGCGCACATGACCCACTGCTGGCTGCAGATTCTTGGCTTTCACCACAGGAGCACAATGCGTATCGGGAATTTGTGGCCTTTGAAGATGAAGAAACGGATAGCGCCATCCGCAAGGCTACTAACTCCGGACGGCCTTTTGGATCGGAGTCCTTCGTTGACATGTTTGGAATTTAGGTTGAATCAGGTACTCAGACCAAAGAAACCTGGGCGTCCTAAAAAGAAAACCGGGGAGTGTCCCTAGTTTTCCCCTAAAAAGAAAACCGGGGAGTGTCCCTAGTTTTCCCTGAAATTCTTTATCTTCACGGCATCAAACCAGCCGTCACTATTCCAACTATCAGGCAAGACGTTTGAATCGGTTACTAAAGGGCTGCTAGTTTTAGGCTCTCCTGCTGCTACTGAAAGATATATCCAATCTTCATAACTCAGCTCCCATGTATGCCCCAGCTTCATGATCGATGGGTTTGTCAATATGTCATAGGAACCCAGTAGTTCTGTAATCTCAGTGGTATTCTTCTCCGTTCTTCTAGTAAAACCGAATTTATTTAGAAGAGTTTTTACCTTCAGCTTTTTGGTGCCGGTCTGGGTGGAAAGCAACGTACTTTTTAATGTCTCGGTTATCCGGATTACCTTTTCTGATGGATTCATTTTTCCTCTCCATTAATCTAAAGGGGGTTTCACCCACACAAATCATTCCTGCGGTGCTGACAGATATGATGAAGCCGTCGCCTTCAGTTGCCCGGAATAGTTGAAGATGTCGTCTACGCTCTCCAACGGAAACTGCTCTTCGTCCCTATTGTCGTTGAAGATTCCTAGCCGCAGCTTCTGCGTATTGTTGAATCGCAAACGGCAGATTGGCTTGCGATTATTGTCGTCAAGAAGGATTGCGCAATAGCTTTGGGCATCGCGCAAAGAGACGCGGCGTGGAGTTACGATTTCTCGGAGAATCGCGCGAACAGCATGGAATCCTTCGACTTCTTCTGGTGTGGTGACAACCAGTGGTTCGGCTGCGGTTTCGACGGTAATGACGGGAGTAGCTGGAGAAGCGGGTATTGCTACTGGCTTTGATTCTGGGGTCATTGCGCCTTTGAGCCGTTCGTTGATGCGTTCTGCAATAAGTTGCTCAAAAGCGCGCTTGGCGATCAGCGTGAACTGCTCCTTTACGGCGGGGGTGAAGCGTCTGGATCCGAGAAGGTCTGCAGAAACAAGACGCACGAATTCATCAGAGGGATTGGCCATCCACTCAGCCAAACGGTTTTGTATGGCACGTGTGAACTTTAGGTCATTCGCTGTGGTCAAGATAGTATCCAAATCGAACGCCGTCTTCGCAAACTTCTTCAGTTCCTCAACGTCGCGTTCCTTAAACTCCAGAATATTGAACTCAAAGAACGGCTTCTCATCCATTTTGTTTGGTTGTTCGAGATCGGTGAAAAACTTGTAGACGAGCCCATTTGTTAAGACGCCGAAGCGTGCTGCGGTAACATGGAAGTAGCGGAATAGCTGACCGGCGTGGTTGATGTTTAGGTCGGTACCGACTTTCTTGCACTCAAACAGAATGATCGGTTTGCCATCTTTCAGAATTGCATAGTCAACCTTCTCTCCCTTTTTTGTGCCGACATCGGCAACAATTTCAGGGGTCACTTCCATTGGATCGAAGACGTTATAGCCCAGTATTTGAATAAAAGGCATGACCATGGAGTTTTTTGTCGCCTCCTCGGTTTGAATCATGGCCTTGGTGTTCGTAATTTGAGTCGAGAGTACGCGTAAGCGATCAATGAAGTCCATTGGTAATCTCCTTTGTAAAAGTGTGTTAATTTTCGATTTGCGTCATCAAGGGCATGAAAATATCGGTTTACTGTCCAACAGCGTGCCCGGTTCACCTGCTTCGCCCGGTCGGTTTTCCGGGCGGGGCGGCGTGCAACCGGCGTGCAACCGACTGGTTGGATAATCCCTTATTCTCTGCCAATGTTTAGACACGACACCAGTTCCTCCTAAAAAATTTATACGCCATTTCTTGCAGACTTTATGTCGAGAAGATTAATTTTCTCGATCTTATCCTTATGAATCACAACGGTAAGCCTTGCCGGGTACTTGAACCGCATTTCGCTAATTCGGAATGTCCACAACATTATCTTCAGAAGATCTTCATCGCTGATGTTTTTGTGCCCTTTAATGCGCGTAATTCCCGATCCAAAGATCGCGGTGGATACACTCTGCTGGCCGTATACGTTGTTTACCTTATCCCATAAATTGATTAGAAATTCTAAGTATTCGAGGGAAAATTAGGGGAAAATTAGGGAAAATTAGGGACACTCCCCGTATTACCTGAAGAGATCCTCCTGGTCTGAGCGCCTTGGTGTGCGCTATTCGCCCTTGCATACAAAATGCAACTCGTCCCACTTTCCACCCGAGTCTAAACATTTATCGATCAGAATTTGCTTTCTAATAATTGGTCCTGCAATGCAGTAGATGGTAAAGGGAATCCAGAGGTAGAATACGATCGATTTCTTCCAATTGAATTGTTCCCGCAGCGCGACGAAGCCCATAATGCCAGTCCCAAGCAACGCTCCGCTGTAGCCAAAATAAATATAGGATTGGTGTAGCCATGCCTTCGGGTAGTCATTCGGTGGCCCGCCAGATACCCAGGCACAGAAAAATACTGTGTTCAGAAGGAAAAGGCCTCCCGCAACCGCCAAGATCAGAATCATCCATCTGATTAGCTTTCTATGTTTCGGCATCATTTGCATAACCACTTTGTTCTGCTTTTATTCCTTCCACCCTACCCCCGTGCCACACCTGGCACAAAATCCCAGCCGGTGTAAAAAAATTTGCCAGTGTAAAAAAATTTTTACACTATCTAATTGGTTTTGTTACACGTTCAGCAATATAGTAGGAACGCCTAATCTGAAGCAACAACATTAAAACTATAAATTTCTAATTATTCAGCAACACCAGACTGAAGGCTGAGGGCTGAAGACATAAGGGTGAAGGGTGAAGGGTGAAGGGTGAAGGCAAAAGAGGTTTGAACCGTGCATCCTGCAGCTTCTCCAGATATTCGCACAGGCGGGGGCGGGAGATCTCCGTAGCCACTGCAAGCTTGGCAATGTTGGGAGAGGCTAGCGGGACATTGTTTGTTGGTAGGCTCTCCAAAGAGAAGAGAAACGCCATCCTTTTGTCACAAATCTCCCCGGCTGTCGTAGAATTCCCGCGCCTTGAGAACTTCCTCGATATTGGTTTCCGACCAGTTTCGTATCCCCTCAAATACACCAACCAGGGTCCGCCCGAGATCGGTCAATGAATATTCAACCTTCGGCGGAATGCTGGCATAGATGACACGAGTCACCAGACCGTCCCGTTCAAGCCCCCGCAATGTCTGGGTCAGCATCTTCTGTGAGATTCCACCGACTTCCCGGCGAAGATCGCCGAACCTTCTCGTCCCTTTTTCCAGCGAGCCGATGATAAGTACCGTCCACTTGTCGGCTATGCGATCCAGGACCATTCGCGTCGGACAGCGTTCGTTATAAACATCCCACTGCATATATATCTCCTCTTTTCCCTTGATAGATCCAATAGTAACCAAAAGGTGACTACAATACAAAAAGGTGCCTACTTGCGAATAGTAACCTACATTGTTTATTGTTGGCAACAGGTTCGCTAGCGGCGAAAAAAATTCTTAAAGGAGGCAGTAAATGAAAGCAATCAAGGCAACCCTGTTGATGGCAGGACTACTTTTCATCATGGGGGGAACAGCGATGGCAAAGGAGAAGGATGTAAACAAGGCGCTGTTAGGCAGATTCGCAGAGGCAGTCTTCGTCAAGAAGGATCTCAGCGAGGTTGAGCGGTATGTGCGTGCGGATTATATTCAGCATAACCCGCTGGTCAGACAGGGTTCGGCCGGGTTCAAGGAGTTTTTTGCAGCATGGTTCGCGGCTGTTCCTGATTGGAATTATACCTTGAAAAAGATCGTCGCCGAGGGAGACGAGGTATGGGTATACGGCACCTATTCGGGAACACTGGAAAAAGAATGGCTCGGGATTCCGGGAACGGGGCAGAAATACAGCTTCGATGCGGTGGATATCTTCCGGGTACAAGATGGCAAACTTGCCGAACACTGGGATGTAATGGATATCTATGGACTCTTCAGGCAGCTCGGCGTCATCAAATGAGCTTCACAATGGAAAAGGGGGGAAAGCTCCCCCTTTTTCTTCGACAGATTACCCCACCTCTGGCATTGAGCATGAGCATGAAGTAGGACATCCCCCATACTAATTGTTGCATCTGCAGCTAACAGGCGTTATTGTCTCAATTATACCAAGAACTGCTCGTATCATGGGCAAGCTGGTCAGGCTTTTGGCAAATAGCGATACCCAATGGAAGACACGAAAAAGAACCCCACCCTCGATCCTGCTTTATCCCGCCAGTTGCACCAGGCACTGACTGTCGGCAAAGACGAACTGTACCTGGTGCTGCAATCACCCTCCATGGAGGTGCTTCGGGCGGCTCTGCGAAATCCGGCGTTGGATGAAGCCCACCTGCTGACACTCCTGAAGCGACGTGACCTGTCTGAGGATCTGATCAAGGCCATCCACAAACTGCCGCTCACCGGGGAGAGCCACAACCTGAAACTGGCCCTGGTGAAAAACCCGAATATCCCCGGCACCATCATTACCACGTTGCTGCCCCACCTCTACCTTTTCGAGCTGGTGGCTGTCTGTTTTCTGCCCGGCGTCACTCCCGACCAGAAACTGGCTGCGGAACGGGCCGTCATCCAGCGCATCCCCACCACTCCCCTGGGCAACAAACTGACCCTCGCCCGCCGCGGCACGGCACCCGTCCTGGAGGCCCTTTTGAGAGAGGGAGATCCCCAGGTCGTAGAAATATGTCTCTCAAACCCACAGATCAAGGAAGCCTTCATTTTTCAGTTCCTGGGCAGCGCCAGGGCCACTGCCGAAAATATCTCCATGATCGCCCGCCACCCCCGCTGGAAGACCCGCCCCAATATCATTGGCGCCATTCTCAAGAACCAGCGAACGCCGCTCATCTGGTTCGACCTCTTCCTCCCCGGTTTGAATAGCGCCGAGTTGAAAAAGCTGCTCGCATCCGGGCGACTCGACAGCCCCCGGAAAAAAGCGGTCGAAGAGGCGCTCCACCGCCGCAGACACTGATTGCCGACCTTTCATTCCTTCCAGTAGTTGCTACACTTTTCAGAAGATATTCATTCTCCAGTATCGGGAGGAAATAGCCATGAAAGCTGTTGCCATTGAAAAATATGGTGGACCTGAGGTGCTCCAGCTGATGGACCTGCCGAAGCCGGCAGTGATGGAAAAGGATGTGCTGATTGAAATTCATGCGGCCTCCGTCAATCCGGTGGATTGGAAGATACGGGAAGGCTACCTCCAGGATATGTTGCACCACCGGTTTCCCCTTATCCTCGGCTGGGATGCGGCGGGTGTAGTGGTGGACACCGGCCCCGGAGTCACGAAATTCAAAAGGGGGGACAAGGTCTTCAGTCGGACCGATATCGCCAGGAACGGCACCTATTCCGAGTATGTGGCCGTTGACGAGAAATATGTGGCCATGAAACCGGCAAACATCTCCTTTGAGGCGGCGGCAGCGGTACCGCTGGTGGGGCTCACGGCCTGGCAGGCCCTGGTGGACTATGCTGGAATAAAAAAGAACGACAAGGTCCTGATCCACGCCGGGTCCGGCGGCGTCGGCTCCTTCGCCATCCAGCTGGCAAAAAGCAAAGGCTGCTATGTTGCCGCCACCTGCAGCACGACCCATGTGGATTTCGTCAGGTCCCTGGGGGCGGATCAGGTTGTCGATTACACCAAGGGAGATTTTTCCTTACAGATCCACGATTACGACATTGTCTTCGACACCATCGGCGGTGAGACCTATCGCAAAAGCTTCAAGGTACTCAGACAGCAGCACGGGGTCATGGTCTCCATCCTGGAACAGCCGGACCATGAACTGGCTGAGCAGACAGGCGTCAGGGTAGGCTACCTCTTCATGCACCCGGACGGCAAGGAGCTTGGCAAGATCGCGGAGCTTGTGGAAGCAGGCGAGATAAAACCGGTCGTCGGCAAGATCCTTCCCCTTGAAGAAGCCCGGAACGCCCAGATGATAAGCCAGTCCCATCACGCCCGCGGGAAGATCGTCCTGCAGGTCAGAGGATAAGAGGTTATTTCGCCCAGGCGGTGAATATGGTCTCTTTGATCAGATGCTTGACCATCATCAGGGATTCGCTACCCAGCATACGCAGCGGGTCGAACATGCAGATCATCTGGTAGCTGATAATAAGGAAACAGGCGTAAAACAGACCGGGGCAGGAGCTCTCCCACTGCAGCAGGCGGGAGCTCGCCAGCTGCCTCAGGCGGCCCAGATGCACCAGGCACCCCATAAGAATACCGATGGCGGCGCCGCCGAAAATGTCGGTGGCGTTATGCAGTCCCAGGTAGACCCTCGGGAAGGAAATGACTAAGATGGCGTGGAGAAAGGCATAGATGCCGGCCCTGCGCGACAGCAGAAAAATGCCCGTGGCGAGGGTGAAGAAGAGGGCGGCATGATCGCTGGGAAAGGCGCTCCATCCCTCCAGGGAGCTTGACCTCGTGCCGAAGGGGAGGGTGAAATTCAGAGCCGGATTGTGCAGCGGCCGCAGTCTGAAGGGGAGCGTCAGCGCCAGCAGCCGTGCAACCATGATTGACAGGAACGATACCATAAGGATCGACAGCAGGTACTCTTTCTCCCGGCCGCTTGGGTCACGGCGAAACCACAGCCACCAGAGCACAGGGATGATCAGCCCCCCTTGAACATGATGTTCCCGGCAAGGAGGTTCATCGCCTTGTCGAAAAGCCAGGAATGCCGAGCAAAATCGTTGAGATAGGAAATTACCTGCAAATCGAACCAGTTCATGATTCCCTCCTCCGATATTTGTACATTCAATGTACTGAAGTTGCCTTTCCCCCAATGTAAAATTAACCGACAGCAACGTCGGGAAAGCTTACAGGCAATTCCGGACAGTTTTCGTCCCCACTGTCGTCTGCTGCAGGTCCGCCGGGCGGCTGTCTTGGACCGGCGCCCAAGAGCCTGCGCTAATGGCTTCACATTCCATGCCACATCTATCCTATTGAATTACAAAGCATTTTTATCAACATTTATACTCAACGTGTAAATTACTCCGACAGTCTCCTGCCCCAAAGCGTTATATATTGTCAACATGTTTAATAAAAATTTTCACATGCTATACTTTTAAGAACGTGTGGAGCCAACCGATGGAAGAACAGAGTCAGGGCGACATCTATGAGCAAGATCCATGGTGGCAACCACAATCGGCGCTTTTCCTGCTGCGGACCGCCATAAATCCCGCCAGGATTGCCTATTTTCAAGCACTGCTGCCTGACCGTCCAGGCGCCACTGCACTGGACGTAGGCTGTGGCGGCGGCTTTCTCTGCGAAGAAATCGCCGCCATGGGCTTCAAGACCACCGGCATCGATCCGTCGAGGGGGTCATTGCGGATTGCCGGGGAACACGCACGGAAAAAGGGACTGGCGATCGATTATCAGCAGGGTGCCGGAGAAAACCTCCCCTTCCCTGATGGTTCCTTTGATGCCGCCTTCTGCTGTGATGTGCTGGAACATGTGCACGACCAGCCACGGGTGATTGCCGAAATTGCCAGGGTTCTCAGGCCGGGGGGCATCTTCTGTTATGACACCCTGAACCGCACTCTGATCAGCTGGCTGGTGGTCATCGGCATACTGCAGAAATGGAAACGCTGGGCCGTGATGCCGCCCGAGCTGCATACCTGGACGAAATTCATCAAACCGGAGGAACTGAAAATGCTCCTGGAGACGAACCACCTAGCTGGAGGGAACACCGGGGCATCAAGCCGGTCACCTCACCAATCAAAACCCTGAGTTTTCTGCGTCGGCGGGCCAGGGGCGAATGGAACTACAAGGACCTTGCCCTGCGGCTGCAGCTCATCGAGGGCAGAAGCACGGCAGTGATGTATATGGGCTATGCGGTCAAAGACACCATGCCGCTGCGACTCGAACGGAAGGGGGTCTGATGGACAACGCCAGGGACATCGCCGTCAACTGCCGACAGTATGCAATGTGCAAGATCGACTTTCTTGGGAGCGGGGTCTGTGCCTCCGGCCTCGAACGGCATTACGTGACCTTTTATCCCCAGGGAAGGATGCTCCTTTATGCGGCCCTCGCCGACGGCAAAATCCCTGTCACGGAAAAATGCGTCCAGGCGGCAGACAGCTGCAACCTGTGCGGAAAATGCGATTACCAGTGCTATTTCGTCACGGAAATGCGCCCGACAAAGGTGATGAGGGCATTGAAAACGCTGGTGGGAAAACATGTTGCAGCAGGTAACCCCATCTTAAAGGAAAAGGAAACTTTCCTCTTGCGAGAGATGCAGGAGATCGTCGGCCCTAACTGGGCTACCGGTGACCGGGGCGTTGCCGTCACCTATTCTACAGACCCCTGCCCCATGGCAAAGCCACAGATGCCCGACTACGTGGTGATGCCGAAGACACGGGAAGAAATAGCCTGCCTCATAACGCTCTTCAATGGGAATGGCATTCCTGGGTAGCGCGGGGCAACGGCACCAATATTCTCGGATTGGCCCTCGGCAAGGGGGTGGTCATTGACCTCAGCCGGATGAAAGGGATCGTTTTCGATGAAAAGCGCTGGCTCGCCAAAATTGAACCGGGGGTCACAGCCTTCGACCTGCAGCGTGAGGCTTCCCGGCACGGCTACCGGGTCCATGTGGCCGAACCGGCGGCCGCCGTCTGCGGCAGCACCAGTTGCTCCGGCCTGTTCTCCCTCTTTTCAACCACCTATGGCACCGCAGCCGACAACTATGTGGATGCGGAGTTCGTCGGCAGCGACGGATCGATGTTTTCCCTGAATGACAAGGCAGCCCCCAATCTCTATGCATTTGACAGGGTCGAGCAGAAGGCACCCGGCATCTGCACCGCCTTGTCCGTAAAACTTCACCCGAAAACTGCCGATGAGACGGGCGTCCTGGTCCCTTTTGCAACCATGGAACAGGCAATCGGTTTCTCCAGGGAGTGTGCCACGAGGCGCATCGGCCTGGCCATGGGTATTCTCGACCTTGAGTATGTCTCGGCATTTATCTCGCCGACCCAGGAACTGGCGGTGAAGGTCAAGGAAATCTTTGCGGACAGGCTGGGCATGGCCTGCATGGTCCTGGTGATCGGCGACAAATACTCAATGGCCGCCATCGGCGAAATGGGGCTACCACTATTCGACCAGCGCCTGGTCACCGCCCTCACCCTCGGCCTTCCATCCCTCGCCTCCGCCCGCTGGCTGGATCTGATCCATGAGTTGACCGAAGATGAACCCTTCTCCTACCTGAAAATCAGGGGTTTTGCCGAGCTCGCTGAAGCGGCCCTTGCCCCATCCCCAGGTCAACTTGTACAGGACCTGGACCCTGAACTGAGGCCTTTCTTCGAGGAGCTTTACGCCCGCCCGGAGTTGACTGATCTGGTCTGGCTCAACATGTTCAGAATCACCAGTTCCAGGATCGGCCGGGACAGGCACTTTTTTCCAATTGTCGTCTACCTGCCTGGAGCCTCAGCTGATTGGCGAAATGGTAACCGCCTTGAAGGGAATTGCGGACCGACACCAGCTGAAGAACAGCCTCGGCTTCATCACCCCGGTGGACAACGGCAAGCGGTGCGTCATGGAATACGACTACTATGCCGACCAGACCAGCGCCGACGAAATCCACCGGGCACAGCAGGCAATTGCGGCCGCCGGTGAGCTGATAGAAAAAAGCGCCAGGCGAACCGGAACCATCACGCCGCTCCGCTATATCCTTTACCAGGGCTACTGCAGAAAGGAAAACCTCCTCTATTCCCAGGATCAAACATGAAACAGAGACCTCGCACCATCGTCCTCACCGGCGCAACCGGGTTTCTCGGCAGTCACCTCATGGCAGCCCTGCTTCAGCGGGGTGATCGGCTGATCGTCTTCGGCAGGCCTGCCGGCAGCAACAGCCTGACGGAGAGGATCGCCGCCACACTGGCGTGGTTCGGCCTGCAACAGCACAGCTCGCACCTGGAACTGGCGGAGGTGGACCTCCTCAAACCCCGGTGCGGCCTTGAACAAAAGCGCTACCAGACCCTGTGCGCCGAGACAGACCTGATAATCCACTGCGCCTCGGACACCACCTTTTCCGATCGCAATCGGGGTCAATCCCTGGCTGCCAATGTGACCAGCCTCAACAGCCTCCTCCTCTTCGCCAGTGACTGCAAGGCTTCCGCTTTCCATTACGTCAGCACCGCTTACAGTGCCGGGATCCATTCTGGCCTATGCCTGGAGCGGCCGGTATCATCGACGGAATTCTTCAACGTCTATGAAGAAACCAAGGCCATGGCAGAACAGCGGATTGCCGACAGCTGCCGTGCCTGCGGCATCCCCTTTACCATCGTCCGGCCGTCAATTGTCTATGGCGATTCCCGAAGCGGCCGGGCCAACCGTTTCAACGCCATCTATCACCATGTGAGGTCCCTGGCCGCCATCAGGGATATTTACTTGAACGACATCCGGAACAACGGGGGCATGAAGTCAGCCGGCCATGGAATCCGCCTTGACGGGGAGGGCATTCTTCATCTGCCCATAAGGCTGACTTTGGAACAGCCGGGCAGCATCAACCTCATCCCGGTCGACTATTTCGTCGCTGCCACTCTCGCCATTATTGAAGCAGCCAGTACTGACAACATTTACCATCTGACCAATGGACAACCCAGCACAACCGAAGAACTGGCAGAATACTGCGAAAGGTTCCTCAACATAAAGGGATTGGAAATCACCTACGGCCAAGGCGCAAGACATGAACCGAGCCCGGCCGAAGAGCTATTCAACCGTTTCATCGAACCCTACCGTCCCTACCTCTCCGACCTCCGAATCTTTGATCGGCAAAATACCGACCGGGACTCGGCCAATCCAGTCCCGCCCCACTTCAGCTACGACATCTTCAGGCGCTGCATGGAGTATGCAATGAGCGTTGATTGGGGAAAGAAATCCGACCATCAGTAACCATAACTTCCTTTGAATGCCAGCCGTTCCCCCATGTCATGTTAAACTTTTACCAAGGAGCCGATTTCCCGACAGTTATGGAGACCATGATCACCATCGACGGCAGCCATGGCGAAGGGGGCGGACAGATCCTGCGCACCGCGCTGGCCCTTTCGGCGATCCTCGGCCAGTCTTTTCGCATGGTCAACATCAGGCGTCCAGGAAAAAGCCCGGCCTTCAGCCCCAACACCTGATGGCGGTGAAATCCGCCAAAACCGTTGCCAATGCCGAGGTCAGCGGCGATGCCGCCGACTCCATGGAAATCACCTTTGCCCCCCGTACCATCAGCGGCGGCAGTTTCAGCTTCGATATCGGCACCGCCGGATCGATCTCCCTGGTGCTGCAGACAGTCATTCCCATCCTCCTCTTTGCCCATCGTGACTCGACGATTACCGTCACCGGCGGCACCAATGTCCCCTTCAGCCCCTCTGTCGAGTACCTGTCCCAGGTCTTTGCCCCGACGCTTAAAAAGCTCGGGTGCACCATCCGAATTCACCGGGACCATTACGGCTTCTACCCTCGTGGAGGGGGTAAGGTCAGGGTGGAAGTGTTCAGGACTGAAAAACTGTCGCCCCTTGAAGCGACGGTACGTGGCGCGATCCGCCATGTGACCGGCTGTTCGGGTGTGGGCAACCTGCCCGACAGCATCGCCGAGCGGCAGAAGAAACGGGCCATGGAGCTTCTCAAGCCGCTTCCCTGCCCGGTGGAGGTGGAGCGGATCAGGGTGGAAGCCTACGGCCCTGGCTCCTTCGTCTTCCTCCGCCTGGAAGAAGAAAACAGCCTCGCCGGATTTCAGGCTCTGGGGGCGCCGGGCAAACCGGCAGAGACCGTCGCTGCCGAAGCGGCAAACCAGCTACTGGAGCATGTGGAGGCGGGTGCTGCCATGGACCCACACCTGGCGGACCAGATCGTCCTCTATCTGGCCCTATGCAGGGAGAGCTCGGCCTTTACCACCTCGGCGGTAACGCGGCATCTGTTGACCAACCTCTGGGTTATGGAGCTGTTTGGCGCGTGCAGATATGCCGTTGAAGGAGAATTGGGCAAAGCGGGAAGGATCACCATTAACTGAAAGGGAATTTGAGCGGGCTTCAGCGATTGCGCTTGCCCGGCGGCGCATGGGGGTCCGGCTCTCCCCGGAAGGTCCAGTAGAGATACACCAGTGACGGTACGAGAATCAGTGCCCCGAGAGGGAGCACGGTCAAAAAAGCCTTTAGTGTCGGCGGCGGCGCAGCAGCCGCGGCTATGGTCAGTTGCCCGATGATCAGGTCGGGATAAAGGGCCGCCGAGAACCCGCTGATGGTGAGGACCACGGTGCCGGCGGCCACGATCTGGGCCGCCAGGTATTGCCGCCGCCAGAGCAGCATCTGGGTGGTCAAGCCGGAGAGAACAGCCAGGGAAACGAAGACCAGCGGCCAAGACCGCAGCAGTCTCTGGGCAAAAAGCGGGGCATCGGCCATGGCCACGGGTACCGCCATGGTTGTTATAACCCCGAGAGCAAGGGCAGCCGCCATCCCCCGCCGTCTAAAATCATCCCGCAATGCCCCCACTGTGCGCACGGTCATGTATATGGGGGTCAGATAGCGCAAACCGCCATCCCCACTAGTCCCCCGACCAGCGTGAAGGGGGAGACCCATCCCCACAGGGTCAATTGGACCTGGTCATCGGCGAGGATAATTCTTCCGAGCGATGGCGGTTACCGCCATGCCCAGGGTAAATGGGGTGAGAATGCTGGCAATCTCAAAGGTCCGCGCCACCAGGGGCACATCTTGGCCGATCTCTTTGCCGAAGTGACGGAAAGCGAAGCTGCGCCGCGAAAATTGATGCCGATCAGGGCAATGACGAAGGGAACCAGGAGAGCGGTAAAGATGATGGAAAAACCTTTGGGAAAGGCGGTAAAGAGTGTCACCACCATGAAGATCAGCCAAACGTGATTGGTTTCCCAGACCGGGCCAATGGCCAAAAAGAGGCTGTCCCGCTGTTCCCGGGCACGGGACCCGAGGCCAGGGCGGTCCAGATGCCTCCGCCAAAGTCGGCGCCGCCGAAAAGTGCATACATGATCAGGCCCAGATGGAGGGCCAGGGCGGCCATATTTTCAAGAGTCAACATGCCAGCTCTCCTTGCGGGTCGCAATTCTTTCACCACCCGCGGGGCGTAGCAGCAGCTTAAGCAGGCCGATGGACATCAGCACGTAGACGGTGACGAAAGCTGCCAGCACCAGATCGATGTCCGGATGGGAGGTCACCCCCTGGGCCACGGTCATGTGCTTCTGGACGATCCAGGCTGGCGGCCGAATTCGGTGACGAACCAGCCGCTCTCCAGGGCGATCATACCGAAGGGGGAGGCAAATAGAACCCCCTGCAGCAGCCGTTTTTCTGCAGGTCCGTCATCCCTGCCTCGCCAGCGCCGCCACCAGAACCAGCAGGAAACGCCGGCCATGATAAAGAAAGAGCCGACCATCAGGTCGAAAAACGGATGAACCAGGCGAGGGTCGGGAGCGGTACCGGGAGGAAAGGCATCAAGCCCCTCCACCACCGCGTTCGGCTCCCGATGGGCAAGGACGCTCAACATCTTTGGAATTTTTACGGCATACAAGACTTGGCCTGAAGCGGGGTCAGGCCAGCCGCCGATGACAAGGGGAGCGCCGGCCATGGTCGTAAAATGGGCCTCCATGGCCGCCAGCTTCGGTTTTTGATGTTTGGCCACGAAGGAAGCCGCCCAGTCGCCGGAGATGAACATGAGGGGGAGAAAGAAGCCGGCCACCGCCAGGGCCAGGGTCAGCGCCTTTTTGTGGTAAACGGTATCTGTTCCGCGAAGGATGGAGAATGCATAGACACCGGCAACGGCAAAGCCGGTGGCCACATAGGCGGCAAAGGTGCCGTGGACCGCCTCATGGGCCATGCCGGATTGGCCAGGGCCTGCAGCGGGTGCAGATCTGCCGGCATGCCGTCCACCATTCTGAAGCCGCTCGGGGTGTTCATCCAGCCATTGGCACTGATGACGAAGACTGCCGAAGCGGCGGCGGCAACGGTAATGGGAATGGTGCAGAAGAACAGCGCCCGGCGGGACAGCCTTTTTTCGCCGTAGATATATAGGGCAAGGAAAATGGCCTCGGTGAAAAAGGCGAATCCTTCGATGGTGAAGGCAAGGCCGATGAGTGCGCCGCTGAAGGCCATGAACCTGGGCCAGAGAAAACCCAGCTCGAAGGAGAGAATGGTGCCTGAGACCGCGCCGATGGCGAACAAAAGGCCGGCGGGACGTACCCAGCGGCGCGCCATCTGGTGATAGAGATCATTGCCGCTCCGCAGCGAGATGCCTTCGGCGATCATCAGCATCAGCGGCAGACCGATGCCGATGGTGGCATAGATGATGTGGAAAGCGAGAGAAACCCCCATCAGTGTGCGGGCGGCCAGCAGGTTGTCCATGGAACCTCCGCTACTCAGACTTTTTCTAACACGTCATCTGAGAATTACTACCTTTTGCGGCTTCCTTCTCCCATGGGAGAAGGTGGCCGAAGGCCGGATGAGGGGCAGTGCCCACCTGCTCAATGCCCCCTAACCCTGGCCCTCTCCCTCAGGGAGAGGAAATGTTACAGCGTAATATGAAAAAAAACAATCAATCAGTTCTACCCACCTCGACAGGCCTTTTCGGCTGGAAGTCCAGCTCATCGGCCAGCAGCAGGCAATGGTTCCGAATCCTCTCGGCGACGCCGGTCACATCGGGAAAAAGGGAACCGGCATGGACACCACACCGATAAAGGTCATACCTGACATGGGGAAAGCGTCTGCCAGGCACCTGTATCTTGATAAGCTTTCCGTTTTGCATCCCGCTCTCTTCCAGGGGAATGAAGGCCCCGATTTCCTCGCTGTATTTGTGAACGGTGAAGGCCCCCTCCTGAGACCGGACCCGTCCCGAGACATGCCGCGGCAGATAGACCTCGGTCCTGTCACCGCCAAAGGGTGTAGTGGTGTGGTCGGGATGCTTCACCACATCCTGCTCGTCGGGAATCATCAGCCATACCACCCCATTTTCTTCAGGTGACGAAGGGGCTCTGACGGTAAACCAGAGCGCCCCCAATGCATTGGTGGACCAATCCAGCAGCCTGGTCGGCAGCCCGTGATGCTGGGCAACCGCCAGCCATTCCCACTCGTTTGCCGGCTCGGGATGGACAAAAGGGAAAGCTTCGCGGCAGAAGGTATCGAACATCAGCCTCTCGTTTTCCAGTATGGGCAATGGATGATTTACCGTCGCCACCCTCGGCACCAGCGGCCAATCATGGGCCTGACCGCGAAAAATAGCCAGCTTGTTGGACAGCAGCGTTTCTTCCAGGAGTTCTATATAATCCCTGAGTGATTCAATCTGCCACACGGCATACTGCACCTGCTCCATTTTGGCCAACGCCATGGCAACTCCGCTGCAAACGAAAGGAGAAATACTGCAGTATATTCAATTTACGCTAAAATTATAAAAAACGTCCGAACAAGGGGTGCGCCATGAATACCCTCGAAGCCATAAAAACACGCCGCAGTATCCGGAGGTTTTCCCATAAGCCGGTCGAACCGGGCACGCTGCACGCGGTGCTCGATGCCGCAAGGATGGCCCCGTCATGGGCCAACATGCAGTGCTGGCGGTTCGTCGTCGTCACCGATGCCGCTACCAGAAAAAAACTGAGTGAATTGTCGTTCGTAGCGGCATTTTTCGCCCCAAGGGGTTATCAGACCAACCCTGCACAGGCTGCCGTTGCCGAGCGCCGGTGGTCATCGTTCTCTGTGCCGACCCGGCCAATCGGGGGAGATGGGGGGACAGCCCTATTATATGACCGACGCCGGCATTGCCGCCCAAAACATCATGCTTGCCGCCCACTCACTGGGCCTGGGCAGTGTTTTTGTCGGTCTTTTCTATGCACGGAAGCTCCATGAACTGCTCTACATTCCGGAGAATATCCGCATTGTCGGACTGATCCCCATAGGTCATCCACATGACACCATTACGGAGGCACCGAAGAGAAAACCGCTGGAGGAAGTGGTATTCTACGGCAAATGGAAAGGCTCGAGTTTCATAGAATGAAGAAGTTATTTTGATCCTGTTAAAGACCGGACAGCCACTGCCCCAGAAGTAATATCCCCCTGGTGAACTTGCTTGTTTCAAATCTGGACAGGCTTTCAAAGACGAATTCTTCCACCTGGGGCCGCTCGGGATCCACGATACGGGTCACCGGTTCCAGCGCCCCCTGCCAGCCGATTCCCTCCAGAGACGGATCCGGCTGATACAGACAAAGCCGGCTCTCCTTATTATCCACCAGCGAGTCCAGATAATCCACCAGCCCTTCGATCTTCCCCAGTCTGTTTTCCGCCCCTTCACCGCACATCGCCGAATGTTCGGCCAGAAGGGAGATACGCACCCGGCGGATCGATTCTTCAAGTCCTCTCCCCTCCCCAGACTCCGCCTCCCAGCTCATGTTCAGTTCCGTATCGAGCCCCAGACTCCTGTTGGTGGCATTGGCCGAACCCACCGTCAGAAACCGGTCATCCACAAGCATCAGCTTGGAGTGGATGAAGGTCATGTTTCTCTCGCCATTGTCGGTACAGACGGTGGAATAGATCCCCAGACGGTGGCCGTTCTCGGCGGCCACCTCCTTCAGCCATTAAGCATCTTCATCTGGGGCAGGCCAAGAAACAGTTCCTCGGTAAAGGGGAGCCTGTCGGGCAGGATCAAGACAATCTCCAGCTTCGGCCGCTGCCGCTCTTTCATCCTCGATACCAGCGCCTGAAAAATCGCCTGGGAACTGAAGTACTGGTTTTCCATATAGACCAGCCTGTCGGCAGCCATGATCCCATCGATGAACAAGCGGCGAATCTCCTGGATCTGCTCGCGCAGGGCAAGCAGATCACGGGCCTGGGTCCGGCTTATTGCTACGGATTCTGCCGGCAAGGGAAGGGCAGCCCCGTCGACCTTTGGCAAATGCCCATTAACCGTGGGAAAGACTATGGTTTCCCCTCCTGCCTCGGCCCACCGATCCTGAAATAATCCAAGCAGTTCCCTGACTACCGAGCCGGTATGGTACGACTGGATATCGTGGTAAGCGCCGTAGGAGATGCCATCGACATTTTTCCGTTCCGGATTGTGCCGCAGATGGCGACGGTCATCCCAGCGGTCCGAACAGATGTCGATGCCACCGACGAAAGCCAGTTGGCCATCGATGATGACGAATTTCTGGTGATGGGTGGCGTTGACGGCGTGCTTGCCGTCAAAGGTGAAATGAATCCTCTCATTGGTGGACCAGTTGAAGATCAGGTCCTGGAACCATTCCCGTTCCAGTGAAAAGAAGACACTGAAATCCCAGGCAAGGATGTATATCTCCAGTTCCGGGTTCTTTTCGCAGAGTGATTCGAGGAAGGCGAGAAAGCGCACGTCACCATCCGCCAACTGGGCCTCTTTTCCCCTGATGAGGCGCACTTCCGAGTCGAATTGCCAGCCAGCCATGAGGATATTGTATCGGGCATGGCGGGCAGCATGGTAGAAGGCACGGTAATAGTCACAGGCATCGATCAGGAGACCTGATTCCCGGACTTCGTAGATCCCCATGCAGTTGACTCCGGGCTTGAGTATGCTCATGACAGCTCCAGTGCCGCCACCAGCGGCAGATGATCGGAAGCCGCCATGGTCAGCGGGGTTCTGTGGGCGCTGATGCGTCTTACCGTGATATCAGGAGTAACGAAGAGGTAGTCAATACGCATCAATGGAAGCCGGACCGGCCAGGTCCCCTTCAGCCGTCTCCCCCTTCCCTTGCGGTGAGCATCATTGAGGCTGCGAATGAAGTGCCGGTAAACGAAAGATCCGGGTAGTGCATTAAAGTCACCGCAGAGGATGACAGGAGGCAGGCAGTCCGGGTGCCCAAGCCAATCCGGACCGGTAAGTGCGTTGGCCTGGCACATGCGCTCCCGGCGGTTAAGACCCAGATGCGTCGCCACCACCTGCACCCGTATCCCCTTCAGTTCGACCTCGGCCCAGACAGCACCTCGCCGCTCCAGGTTTTTATTCACCGGGTGAGTCGGCAGCGCTCCCCCCTTTACCAGATGGATGGGGAAGCGGCTGAGGATGGCATTGCCGTAATCCCCCTCTTCCACTTGAATCGAGGAATGGAAATGGTAGGACATTTCCAGGCTCTTGGCGATCAGGTGAGCCTGGTCCACCAGGTCGGAACGGGTCAGACCGGCATCCAGTTCCTGCAGTGCGACAATGTCCGGGTCATAGTGGGCGATCACCTCAGCAATCCTCAGGGGAGAAACTTTGCCGTCCATGCCGATGCAGCTATGGACATTATAGGTCATTACCGAAAAATGGATTGTCATGGCCGGGTGTGATGGCTGGAAAATGTCGATCAACGTTCACCAAAATGTGAATTTGTTAATCAACTATAGAAGAAAAGCGCCGGTTGTCAATGGGGATGCGCCTGCAGAGGCGTAGGAGGCGGGAGATGGGATTTAAATTTGATACCAACGCCTGATAACAAAGCCTTTCTTCCCTGGCTTTGTTGCTTCGGCATAGTCGTTGACGGCGGTCCGTGCTTTCATGATGCCTGCCAGCACCTGGCGGAGCGGGCGAACGACCACGCCTCCGCCGGTACCGCCGCAGTCCAGGCGGCTTTCGATAGTCCTTTCCCTGTCCAGGACGATTATGACATGGCCCGACCAGACAATCAGGTCAAGGGGTTCGACCTCCTTTGCGATTTGGTCCATGCCCTTTCCGGCGATGTGGACCGGTCTGCCATAGCCGACCAGTTCGCTGGTATTGCGGGGGGTGAAGCCGTTGGTTGCCTGGTAAAGAAGGCCGGAGCAATCCACCCCCTTAAGCCGCCAGAGGTCGGCTGTTTCGGCACTGATGGTTCTTGCAGGGCTGAAAAAGGAGTGCATCTGGTCTATGCCCAGGCGGATATTACCTCCCCAGACATAGCGGCTCCCCCTGGCGGCAAGCATGTCGTCGATGATGGCCTGGCGTGATGGCAGCCGGCGGGGGCGCTCTATGGGCTTTTTATCCGTCAGGCGGACGAAGCGGCTGTCGATGTAATAGCCAATCTTGTTAGGATATGGGTAATCGGCGGTAGTAATCCTGAGAATTTGCCGCGCCCCCCTGTTTATCTGCTCTTCAACGGTGAATGCCGTTCCCGGCAGCGCCACGAATTCCATGGCCCTGATCAGTCCGCAGTCATCGGTCTGGAGCGAGCGCCGTCACTGCCGCCGAAGACGGCGGCAAAATCGGGGGTATTCAACACCGGTGTCGGCAGCTGGGCCACTGCATAACGTGGAGCCGATTCGGCGGCGAAGCAGGAGCATGCAATAAGAATGAAACATGCAGCGAAGAGATATTTCATATGGAAACCTTCTATTTGAGCAGCCACTGGTGAACTGCCGCCCCTGCCAGCCAGGCGGCGAAACTAACGGAAAGCACGAGGGGCAGCGGCCACTGGCGGCGGAAACAAACCAGGGCCACGGCAAAGAAAAGTACGGTCGGGATGATCCCCCAGAGAACACCCCTGGTGTAATCGGTCATCAATCTGGAGTCGCCGGGGTTGTCACTGTAGAGCCAGAGGAGAACCAGCAGGCTCGTCAGCGGCATGGTGGCGATCAGCCTCCCATGGTGGGGAATTTCCTGCCGATCTGGGTGCAGGCGATGATGATCAGGTTGGTCAGGAGAAGCTTGACGGCAAATTGCATGGGATAATCCGTAAATCAGAGCCGATCTCTGAATTTATTTAGCTAGGACGCACTGCCGGCAACGGCATCTTTGAGCGGCAGGAGCCTTGGAGGGTTGTCGCTGCGAAGGAGCGGCAGCAGCTTCTTTATTCCCTGTGGTTCATTACCGTTGCCATGAACCAGGACAATACTGCCGTTTGTCGGAGTTTCCCCCTTGGCAAGCCAGGCATCGCTCCCCACCGGTATCAGTGACAGCTGACGCAGCTTTTTCAATAATCTGCCATCGGCCACCAATCCCGGAAAGCGGAAAAATATCGACGGCAATAGGCCGTTTTCAAGCAGCGCCGTCTCGGTGGACAGGACTTCTTGTTCGAAGTCCACCGTTGGAGTCAGCAGAAAATTCAGATTGAACGGCTTTTTGGGATCATAGGGATGGCTGTGAGAGTGATTGACCCAGGTGATAGCCAGCCTGCCTCCGGCCACTTCCCCCTTGAGCCACTCCATTTCACCCTGGTGATGGGCCAGCCAGTAACCGGTTATTGCCACAGCTACCGGCACGGGACCGCCTGTTTTTCCAGCCATATCAGCCACGGCAGTGAACATTTCACGCTCGAACGGCTTCTTCGACGGACACAGATCCACGCTCAGAAACAGCCCGTTCTTGGACGATTCCCCATGGGTCAGTCCGGCATTCTGCAACCGGGGTTGTGCTGTAAAACGCTCCAGTGCCGTGGCAAAGGGGGAGCGCGCTGCGGCTTTCGCCTCGCCGGCAGATACGGAAGTTGTAGTGGAGGCCGGGACAATGGAAGTTTGCAGGCTGCGCGGATTTACCAGGAGCAGATAGGTGACGCTGTCTAGTATGAACTGGCGGATGGCCAGCTGCAGGTTGCCCGCTTCGTCTCGACATACGTGGAAAAGGGATTTATAACCGGAGATCTTATCTGCAGCGACAGCAGGAGAGGCAACGATAAAAAACAAAAGCGCTGCCAGTAATACTGCGGAATTAAAAGGATTGATCAAGAATACACGGTTCGTTTTCATCTGCACATCAGGGCAGCACCAATCTCAGCGCCTCTTCAATCTTCTCCACATCCACCCTGGTATTGAAGCAGGGGCCGAAGGGGCGATCATTGAGGACCCCGATCACCGGCAGGGGATAACAGTCCTTGATGCCGGAGGTGAGGTCACGTTCGCAGGCGACGGCCACCACCAGCTTCGGCTTTCTCTCGATGATAACCTTGCGGGCCAGGGTACCGCCGGTGGCCACGGAAATGTCAATGTTGTATTTCTGGGCAAGCTCAGCCAAACCTTTGATGTCACAGCGGCCACAACGGATACATTTGTTGATGTCGCCGGTTACCTTGATCTCGCAGTCGAAGAGCTGCAAACAATGGGGAAGCAGGATAAGAATGCGGTCCGGGCGCACCTTCAGGTGTTGCGAGGTGACCAGGCTGTTGTTCATGGCGACGAAGGACTGGCGGATGGTGTCCTTGGCGATACCGAAGATGGTGCCGATGAACTCAATGACCGGCAGGAGGAACTTGATGACCACGCCGCGCATGAAGCGGGTAAAGAATATATCCTTCCCGAAGGCGGTGGTCAGAACCAAAAGCAGTGTGCCGAACAGGGCGACTCCCGAAAGTGCGGCGAATATGACTCCGGCCAGACGTGGCAGATCCGGATGAATGTTGGCCAGACCCGTGGTCGGCACCCACCAGAACAGGTAAATGATGCCGACGATCAGAAAACAGGTGACCCCCATCAGCGCAACAAAGAGACGTTTGCGGGGAGGAGTTTGGGGTAATTGGTTACTGGTCAAGCTGCATCCTTATGCCCGAGCTTTGCTCCGGTAGCGATCTTGTAACCGGCAAGGAAATCGCCGGCTGGAAGCCTCTTCTTGCCTTCCAGCTGTAGTTCTTCGATAATGACACTTCCACCGGCACAGGCAACCTCCAGCCCCTGCCTGCCGGCGCCGATCACCGTCCCCGGCTCGCCTTCACCTTCGGCAATCCTCACCCGGTAGACCTTGAGCATTTTGCCGTCTAGAAATGTGTAGGTGCCAGGCCAGGGGGTCATGCCACGCACCAGGTTTTTTACGGACCTGGGGTCCCTGCTCCAGTCGATGAGCCCGTCTTCCTTCTTCAGCATGGATGCATAGCAGGTCAGGGCGTCATCCTGCTTTTCCCGGACCAGCTTCCCTGCGTTGAGCAGATCGAGGGTCTCGGCAAGGGCGTCGGCACCAATAATCGACAGGCGGTCGTGCAGTGACTGGGTGTTCTCGTCCGGGTCGATGGGGGTTGTTTTTTTTAACAGCATGTCACCGGTGTCAAGCCCCACATCCATCATCATGGTGGTGACCCCGGTTTCCGTATCGCCGTCGATGATGCACCAGTTGAGCGGCGCCGCCCCCCGCCAGCGCGGCAAAAGCGAGGCATGGACATTGATGCAGCCATATGGGGGAATGTCCAGCAGGCTCTTGGGAAGGATCTGGCCAAAGGCAACGACAACGATCAGATCGGGAGCCAGCTCGCGGATGCTCTCCACCACCTCGGGAACCCGTACTTTGACCGGCTGCATCACCGGGATACCATGCTGCTCCGCCAGCACCTTTACCGGCGGCGACAAGGTCTGCTGGCCGCGTCCCCTGGGACGGTCCGGCTGGGTTATTACGGCAACGACCTCTTCCTTCCGGTCGATCAGCTTTTGCAGGGTGGGGCAGGCAAATTCCGGGGTCCCCATAAAGATTATCCGCATTTACCCCGCCTCCTGCAGGTCTTCCATGGTACGGCGGTACTTGCGCCGGAATATCTCCCTCTTCAAGGGCGAAATGTGGTCGATGAAGAGAATGCCGTCCAGATGGTCGATCTCATGTTGAAAGGCAATGGCAAGAAGGCCGTCGGCCTTGAAGGTGACTTCCTCTCCCTCCAGATTCAGGGCCTTCACCACCACCCGCTCATGCCTGCGCACATTGGCAGCGTATTTAGGAATGGACAGGCACCCTTCCTCTTCATAGGCCTCGCCGTCGGCATGAACAATGACAGGGTTTATGGCAACCAGCAACTGGGGCTGCTCGTCCTTCCCGGTCACGTCAATTACCACCACCCGCTGGTGGACACCGATCTGTGGCGCGGCCAGCCCAACTCCCGGCGCGTCGTACATGGTCTCAGCCATATCCCGCACCAGTTCCCTGACTTTATCGTTAATAACCGTTACCGGCTGGCATTTCTTTTTCAGTTCCGGATCGGGAAAGGTAAGTATTTTTCTTATCATGGCATTTCCTTATATAAAGCCCGGCAAATTCCACGGCTCCGGATGGGAACGGGATGTGAATGTCCTTGGAGCCATTTGCCTGCACCCAAGGTACAGGCATCTATGCACTATATAAATTCGGACTAAAAAAATCAATCCATTCCTTTTGCCGGCACCCCACGGCAGATACTTACCGATCGGTAAGTTTTGCTTGACCCACCCCACCCCTTCATGCTACTTACCGGTCGGTAAGTTTGACACGAGGTGACCATGGCAGAACAAGAGAAACAGGACGGCGTCAGGGAAAAGCTTCTGGCTTCAGCTTTGACGCTTTTCAACAACAAGGGTTATGCTGCAACGTCGGTACGTGAAATTGTCGAGGCATCGGGCGTCACCAAACCGGTACTCTACTATTACTTCGGCAGCAAGGAAGGCATATACCTGGAGCTGATGAACAGCTCCTTCGCCCAGTTCGATGCATCACTGGACCGTATGACCACCATTTCCGGGACTGCCGCTGCAAAAATCATCCATTTCTGCTCATTGCTCCTGGCACTGGTCATCGACCGGCTCGAAGTTCTCCGCCTCATTTACGCCATTTATTATGGTCCGCCACAAGGGGCTCCCCCCATTGACTTCGAAGACTATTACTCAAGAATTGTCGCAACTGTCGAGGCTCTGGTGAAGGAGGGAATTGCCCAAGGAGAGTTTGTGGCCAATGACACGAGGGACACTGCCTGGATCATCGTCTCCATATTCAATACCACCATGGAAGAACAATTGTGCCAGACTTGCCCCCGTATCGATAGTGTCCAGATGGAGCGCATGCTGGACATGGTGTTGCAGGGCTGATGACGCCCCGGATAAAGACAGGACAACTACTCCAAGAAAAGGGGATGAAGAAATGAAGCAACTGCTGATACTGTGCGTACTATGCCTGGCGGCTGGAACCATGGGCTGCTCTAAAAGCGGAGGAGCATCTGCCGGTAAGGGTGAAGACACTGTCAAGCCGCCGGTAGCCGTGGAAGTTGCCGTTGCTGCCGCTGCCGACCTTGAGGAAGGGGTGGAAGTAACGGGCACCCTGGAGCCAAAATTCTTCGCCGAGATAAAGACCCAGATTCCGGGCCTGGTGAAACAGGTTTATGTCACCGAATGGGTGCGGGTGAAGAAGGGGACCCTCCTGGCAAGGATCGACGTGGCCGAAACGGAAGCAACCGTCAAGCGGATCGAGGCCGCCATCAAGTCCGCCAGGGCAAACCTGGCCCAGACAGAGGTTGCAGCGAAACGGGCGGACAGGGAGCTGGCACGGGTGCATAAGCTGAAAGAGGCGGGACTCGCCACCCAGCAGGCCGTGATGATGCGGATACGGAAGCTGCCGCCGCTGCCGCCCGCATCGAGGCGAGCCGTGCCGGTATCCGGGTCGCCGAAGAGGAGCAACGCCAGGCGAAGCTGCGCCAGGCGAAGGGAATGGTCTTCTCCCCCATCAACGGCACCGTCGCCCTGCGCGCTGTCAATGTGGGCGATCTGGCCAGCGACGCCGCTGCCGCCATGCCGATCTTCAAGATCGTCGACAACCGCCTGCTCAACCTGACCTTTACTGTGCCGTCCGCAGAAATGGCCCGTCTGCAGGTTGGACAGAAGCTGCTTTTCACCACCGACGGCGTCCCCGGCAGGACCTTCCAGGGAAGGATCATGTTCATCAACCCTGAGGTTCAGGCTGCCGACCGCTCCCTCAAAGTGGTCGCCGAGGTGGTCAACGAGCCGGAAATCCTTAAGGGGGGACTGTTTGCCAAGGGGAAAATCATCTGCGGCGTCAGGAAAAACGTCCTGCAGGTTCCCCGCGGAACTCTGAGCGGGCTGGACCTGTCGGCAAAGAAGGCGACCCTGTTCGTGGTGGAGAAAGACCAGGCAAGACGCCGCCAGCTGCAGATCGGCACGGTCAGCGGCGAGATGGTGGAGATAACGGCAGGGCTGAAGGCGGGCGATCGCTATGTGAACCGCGGCAGCTTCAACCTCAAGGATGGGGACCGGGTAGCCTTCGCCGCGGCCGGAGGGAAATAGACCATGGTACTTTCAGAGCTGTCCATAAAACGGCCGGTCTTCGCAGCGGTGATGATGCTGGCCCTGGTGGTGCTGGGAATCTTTTCCTACCGCCGGCTGTCGGTGGAGATGTATCCCAACGTGGAGATACCGGTCATCTCAATCGTCACCAAGTTTCCCGGAGCTTCGCCGGAAACGGTGGAACGGGAGGTCTCCAAGCGGATCGAGGAAGCGGTGAACCAGGTGGCAGGGGTGAAGCACGTCATGTCCTTCTCCCGGGAAAGCGTTTCCACGGTTGTGGTCGAGTTCAGGCTGGAAGAGAAGCTGAACGACGTGGCCCAGGAAGCGCGGGCGAAGATTACTTCCATCCGCGGCGACCTGCCCACAGCCACGGAAGAGCCGATCATCCAGAAGCTGGACTTCAATGCCATGCCGGTGGCGGCCCTGGCGGTGCAGTCGGAAACGCTGCTCCCGCGGGAGCTGACGGTACTGGTGGAAAAGAGGGTCAAGAAGCGCTTCGAGAGCATTGCCGCGTCGGCAAGGTTGACATGGTCGGGGGACAGAAACGTGAGGTCAACGTGGAAATCGACCCGGCCCGCCTGGATGCGGTGGGGCTGGGGGTCAACGATGTGGTGGACGGCCTGCGGAGCGAAAACACCAACGCGCCCCTGGGACGGTTGACCCGCGGCGGCGCCGAATACCCCCTGCGCATGGAAGGAAAGCCGGAACGGGCCGACGATTATCGGCAAATGGTCATCGCCCGCAGTAACGGCAGGCCGGTAACCCTTGCAGAAGTGGCTGCCGTCGGCGACGGGGTCGAGGAGAAACGGCGGCTGGCGCTGATCAACGGCATTCCCGCCATCGGCCTGGATATTTACAAGCAATCCGGGGCAAATCAGGTCCAGGTGGTGGACAACATCAAGAAGATCATGGGCAAGGTTGAAAAAGACCTGCCGCCGGGAGTGAAGCTGTCCCTGGTCCGCGATGGCTCCATCATGACCCGGGACTCCCTGGCTGACGTGAAGGAGACACTTCTAATCGGCGGTATCCTCACCATCGTCATCGTCTTCTGTTTCATCAACTCCTGGCGTTCGACGGTCATTACCGGCGTCACCCTCCCCATCTCGGTCATTTCCTCCTTCATCGTCATGAATGCAATGGGAATGACGCTCAATGTCATGACCTCATGGCCTTGTCGCTGGCCATCGGCCTGTTGATCGACGATGCCATCGTCGTCCGGGAAAATATCGTCCGGCACCTGGAGCACGGCAAGGACCACATGGAGGCCTCCCGCTTCGGCACCGCCGAGATCGGCCTGGCGGTCTTCGCCACCACCATGTCAGTGGTGGCCGTCTTCGTGCCCGTTGCCTTCATGAAGGGGATCGTAGGCCGCTTTTTCTTCCCCTTCGGCATCACCGTCTCCTTTGCGGTGCTGGTATCGCTGTTCGTCTCCTTCACCCTTGACCCCATGCTCTCCTCCCGCTGGCACGATCCCGCCATTACCGCCCGTGGTCATCGGAAAGGATTGGCAAAATTGCTTGAAACCTTCAACGACTGGTTCGACTATACCGCAGACAAGTATCGTAGCGCCATCGGCTGGGCTCTCGATCACCGCAAAACAGTCATGGCCTCGGCCTTCGTCGCCTTTATCGCGGGACTGGCCATCTTTGCCACCCTGGAATCCTCTTTCATGGCCACTGAAGATAACGGAGAATTCCAGGTTTCCTTCAAGACAGCCCCCGATGCAAGCATGGCCGAGACCGAAAACCGCCTCGGCCTGGTCCTTGACCGGATGAAGAACATCCCGGAAATAGACCATACCTATGCCACCATCGGCGCCGGCGACAGCGGCACGGTCCGGGATGGGCTCGTTTACGTGAAACTCAAGGAAAAACAGGAGCGCACGCGAAAACAGCAGGAGATTCAGCAGGTGGTGCGGGAACGCCTCCGGCAAATTCCCGGCATCACCTTCTCCATCGAGATCGTCGGCAGCATGGGAAGCGGCAAGCCGCTCAATGCCAATCTCAAGGGGGAGGACATCGCCGTCCTCAAGGGACTTGCAGCCAAACTGAAGGAGGAGATGTACAAAATTCCCGGTATCGTCGATATCTCGGCAACCCTGGAACACGACATCCCCGAGTACCGCCTGCGGGTGGACCGGGAGCGGGCACTGTCCGCCGGTGTGTCCACCAACGACATCGTCGCCTCCCTGGGCCGTCTGGTAGGGGGGGAAGCAATAACCACCTATGAAGATGAGGACGGCGATGCCGTCGACGTGCGGGTAAGGCTGCCTGAAAACCTGCGGCAGAACCCGGGGCAGGTACGAGACCTGAAAATTTCCGTCCCCGACGGAGCCGGCAGCACCAAGCTGGTGCCGATGTCAGCGATCACCACCTACGAGGTAGCAGCGACCCCCAGCGAAATCAACCGCCGTGACCTGTCGCGCCAGGTCACCGTCAGCGCCAATCTGGACAATCTCCCCATCGGCACGGCGGTAAAAAAAGTGGAAGCGGCAGCCAGCAATATCCGGATGCCTCCCGGATACTCGGTCAACTTTTCCGGGGAGGCGGAAGACATGGCTGAATCATTTGGCTACATGGGAGAATCGTTGCTTTTGGCGGTGCTTTTCGTCTACCTGATCCTTGCCGCCCAGTTCGAGTCGTTCCTGGAGCCGCTGGCCATCATGCTTTCCCTGCCCCTCTCCATTGTCGGCGTGGCCGGCATGTTGAAACTGACCGGCGATACCGTCAATATCATGTCTCTGATCGGCCTGATAATGCTCATGGGCTGGTGACGAAGAACGCCATTCTGCTGGTGGATTATGCCAAAGTCCTGCAGCGGCGGGACGGCATGCCGCGGCGGCAGGCGGTGATCGAAGCGGGACGGACGAGGCTGCGCCCCATCGCCATGACCACACTGGCCATGATCTTCGGCATGCTCCCACTCTTCTTCGCCCTCGGCTCCGGTGCGAGGGGCGTGCTCCCATGGCTCGCACCGTCATCGGCGGGCTGCTGACCTCAAGCCTTCTGACCCTGCTGGTGGTGCCGGTGGTCTATACCGTTGTCGACGACCTGGGGGCATGGCTGAAGCGGAAGTGGAACAGGGAGCATGGGCAGAGTCCGGACGCCGGAGACCCGACGGCAGGAGAGGCCCGGAGAGTAGCCGGCAAAGTAATCAGGCTGTTTCCCGGCAGAAGGTTTTTCAGGGGACTGCTCGGTGCGCTCTGCCTGCTCTGCGGCTCGGTGGTCCTTGCGTCCCTAGCCAATGCGGAGGTACAGACGCTGACCCTGGAGCGGGCCCTGCAGATCGCGGCGGAAAAGAACCGGGACATTGAAAAGGCGCGGGAATATTTCAATCAGGTGGAAGGACGGTATGTGGAGGAGCGGGCAGCAGCCCTGCCGCAGCTTGCCCTGAACGGCACCGTCGCCCGGGACTGGGACGACAGCCAGAGCGCCTTCTTCGGCGTCTCGGGAGCACAGGACAGGCGAAGCGCCGAGTTGAGCGCCTCCCAGGTGCTCTTCTCCTGGGGCAAAGTGGGAGCTGCCATCCGCGCCGCAAAGATCGGCCTCAAGACCGCGGACGATCAATTGCGCCTCTACCGTCAGGCAGCAGCCCGTGACGTTTCCGCCACCTTCTATAACGTCCTCCTCGCCCGGGAACTGAACGCCTTTGCATCGCAGAACCTGGAACAGAAAAAACGCCACCTGGATGAAACCCGCAAAAAATACACTGAAGGGATTGCCACCGAATACGATGTGCTCGCTGCTGGAGTGACCGTCGACAATGCCCGCCCGGAGGTGATCCGCACCGAGAACCAGATCCGCACCGCCAGCCAGGAACTCCGCTACCTGCTTGCCCTGGACCATGAGGTTGAGGTCAGCGGCGCCCTTGATGCGGCAATAACGCCACATGCCACGTATGAGGAAGCTATCGCCGTTGCCGAAAGAAAGAGGCCGGAGCTGGCCGATCTGCGCCACCGCCGGGGGATGTACGAGGAACTGGTAACCGTTGCAGCAGCCGACAACAAGCCTCGCCTGGATCTGAAGGGAAGCTATGGCTGGAAACAGCTGGAGATTGGAGTAAACAAGGCGGACGGCTTTGCCTGGAGTGCGGGGATCTACCTGAGCTTCCCCTTCTTCGACGGCTTTCGCACCAGTGGCAAGACGGCCCAGGCCGAATCAACCGTCAGAAGTCTCAGGATCGACGAGGCAAAGCAGTTGGATGCCATCGCCCTGGATGCGCGGAATGCGGTCAACGCCCTGGCCGAATCGGAAGAGATCGTAAACGCCCTGTCGGGGACGGTAAAGCAGGCAGAAAGACTGCTGACCATGGCGGAAAAGGGGTATGAGCTAGGGGTAAAGATCCGCCTGGAGGTGGAGGATGCCGAGCTGAACCTGCTGCAGGCCAAAAGCAATTTTTCCCGGGCGAAACGGGACTACCTGGTGGCAGGGTCAACCTGGACTGGGTAATGGGGGTGCTGGGTGAATGACCTGAACTGGCCATCCCATATGGCAGGGTAACATGGAGTAACTGTTCAGTGCGCCTGCAGCGGAACATGCCTGCCCAAGGCTTCCAGAGTCCTTATCGCTTCTTCGGAACCGTTTTTCGCTGCCTTGACAAACCACCTGATGGCTTCCCTCCTGTTCTGCTTCACCCCATGGCCATGGAAGTACATGAGGCCCAGACTGAACTGGGCTTGATCGAAGCCCTGGTCGGCTGATTTGCGGTACCATTTGACTGCTTCCTTCCAGTCCTGCTTGATGCCGTCCCCCTGGTCGTACATGTGCCCCAGGTTATACTGGGCATCGGAGTCCCCCTGGCCGGCGGCCTTGCGAACCATTTCACAGCCTCTTTTTTGTTACGTTCCATCCCCCTGCCGTAATAATAAAGAATGCCCAAATTGAACTGGGCTTCGGCAACACCGCTTTCAGCGGCCCGGCAATACCATTTTGCCGCTTCCTTTTTACCTTCGGCACCACTGTCATCCCTGTCATAGTAAAAACCCACCTTGAACTGGGCCTTGGCGTGTTTCTGTTCGGCGGCACGACGGAACCACTTCAGCGCCTCCTTTTTGTCGGCTTCGACCCCTTCCCCCTTTTCATACATGGTGGCAACGGCAAACTGGGCAGCTGGCTTCCCCTGCTCGGCCGCCTTCAGATACCAGCGGGCAGCTTCTTTTTTATCCGGCTCCACACCCAGCCCCTTGTCATAAAGCTGGGCGAGGGTCAACTGGGCTGTGCCATGCCCCTGTTCTGCGGCCTTGCGATACCACTTGAAAGCTTCAGCTTCGTCCTGTTTGACGCCGTCGCCACGGCTGTACATCTGGGCCAGGTTGTACTGGGCCGTCACATGCCCCTGATCGGCAGCCTTGCGATACCACCTGGCGGCCTCCTTCCGGTTAGCAGGGGTGCCCTCCCCCAGTGCATACGAGAGGCCAAGGGCATACTGGGCCTTCAGGAAACCCTGGTCCGCAGCCTTGCGATACCACTTCATCGCTTCAGAGGGGTTCGGTTTTCTTACCCCTTTCCCTTCCGCATACATAAGGCCGATCTGATACAATGCCTTTGGGCTCCCGTCCGTCCTGAACTCACGCATGGCCGTGGCGAAATCACCATCATTATAGGCACGAAGCCCTGATTCGTAATCGGCCAGGACAGCTGTTGCGCAAACAATGCAGATTAAGATGGTCAGCGTGACTGTGATCCTGCGACGTACCATTTCAGCCCTCCACAGCTTGAAATGAATTTTCTGCAACTATTGCAAATCCCATGTCTGTGGTCAACAGATTAATGCCTCCGGAGACGAAGATGGCGGCTGTTCCGCAAAATCCATTGACACTGAATATCCGATAGCGTATGGCTCATATTACCAGTAGTTTCCACCCGGAAACTCCGGATGAAAACCAGGAATATTCGTGCCACAGGGGAAGATCTCTCTATGCATATGGCGGACGCATTACTGTCTCCGGCTGTCGGTGGAACCATGTGGGGGACATCGGCCATCACCATCGCCTACTGTTCGGCAAAAGTGCGGAAAAGGCTAGATGAACGCAATGTGCCGCTCATGGGGGTGCTCGGCGCATTTCTCTTTGCAGCGCAGATGATCAACTTCACCATTCCGGGAACCGCTCCAGCGGCCATCTGGGGGGTGGGCTTTTACTCTCGATCCTTCTGGGATCCCTTGGGGCATTCCTCTCCATTGCCTCGGTGCTCGTGGTCCAGGCCCTGTTCTTTGCCGACGGAGGATTGCTGGCTCTCGGCTGCAACATCTTCAACATGGGCTTTTTCCCCGCCTTTGTTGCATACCCTCTCATCTACAAGAAGATCCTCGGCCGCGATCCCGGGCGTTATCGCATGACAATGGCCACCATGATTGCCGCCATTGCCTGCCTGCAGATGGGGTCCCTTGCCGTGGTGCTGGAAACTTTTTTTTTCAGGCATTTCAGCCCTGCCGTTTCCCACTTTCGTGCTGCTGATGCAGCCCATTCATCTGGCCATAGGCATTGTCGAAGGATTCGTCACCCTGGCAGTGGTGTCATTCATTTACAAGGCCCGACCGGAAATCCTCGAAAATGCCTTCAGCGGGCAACCTGCAGGTAATCATCCGCTACGTGATATTCTGCTGGCCTTCATGGCAGTGGCCATCATAGCCGCCGGTGCCCTCTCCTGGTTCGCTTCAAAAAATCCTGACGGCTAGAATGGGCCATTTTCAAGGTAACGGGCAAGGAAGAGCTTGCGGGGCCGAACCTGGGGCTTCACGGGGCACTGGCCCGAATTCAGGACAAGACCGCCCTGCTCCGTGATTACTCCTTCAGTAAGCCTGCGGAAGAAAGAAAAAACCCGGGGGAAACAGGGGCGAAAAAAGAGAAGAGCGACCGTAAGGCTGGTACCAGCGTTGCCGGGCTTGTGGGCACCCTGATCACACTGGCATTTTCCGTGGTGATCGTTTTTTTTCTCAAACGTCGCAAGACGTCCCGACCCGGGTAAAACTTTTAATTCATGCTGCTTTTGACACTGCTTCCTGCTCGCAGGCTGCCACCAGCCTTTCATATCTGGTTGTAAAGCCCTCGGCAATCCGCGCTTCGGCAGCCCCATACCCGGCAATAATGGCATCACGGGCAGCTTCTGGCAAAAGCCTTTCCGCAAGCGGGTAGAGAACGGTGTCCTCCTTGCTAATGTGTTCCTTCAGGAGTTGCACATAGGCCAGGGCGTTTTCGGCAATTGCTCCATCCCGCTCCCTTTCCCCCGCCATGGCCGCCATGGCCGCCTCTTCCATTGCCTTCACGTAAGCCCTTCCCTGGTCATGCTCCATGAGCATGGCCGCCACCGGGCTGTTTTCTCTGGGCATGCCGTTTTTCACCAGTGACTCGAACAGCACGTCCTCCTCTTTGGCATGGTGGTAGCGGTCGGCATAGTTCCTGATGAAATCCACCCCGTCGAGATAAAAGCGATACTCTTTAAAAGTCCCGGCGGCAGTGGCTCGGGCATTCCTTTCCAAAATCGCCAGCATGCGCAGAATCAGCTTGTGCTCAGCAACCAGTGCCTGCGTAATATCCCTTTTCATCTCAGTTCCTCCTCTCGCCGTCAACACCGATGATGACCGTCTCCAGCGGAATATCCTTGCCCGACTGCTGCAACGCCTGCTTTACCATTACATCGAGCCCGCGGCAGCATGGGACTTCCATGATGGCCACGGTGATGCTTTTCACCCCATTGGCGCGAAATATCGTTGCCAGTTTTTCCACATAGGCACCCGTATCATCCAGTTTCGGACAGGCTATAGCCAATGCCTTCCCCTTCAGCAGGTCGCTGTGAAAGCTGCCCAGGGCAAAGGCAACACAGTCGGCCGATATGAGAATATCGCTGTTGTTGAAGTATGGTGCGGTTGGAGGCACCAGGTGCAGCTGCACCGGCCACTGCCGCAGTTCTGAAACGGCTTTTTCCGTTGCCACAGTCTTTGTCTCTTCTCTCTCGATGACCCTTGCCATGCTGCCGGGGCAGCCACATCCCAGATTACTCATGTCCGTCTCCTTTTCTCTGATTGATGATTTATTTATGCGGCGTTCTTTGCCAGATACCCGTTTATCTCTGCTTCGATGCGCGCTTCGTCTTCCCTGGAAAGACCATGGATGGAGACCACGTCCTTCAACAGGCAAATGCCCACTTTGCAGGTGACACAGCCGATCTCGAATCGGTTCAGAATTTCACCTATCTCCGGATAGGTCTGAATCACATCCTGAATTGCCTTGTTGCCCAAGTCGTTGTTGAATTCCATCTGGCGCCTCCCTCTCTTTGATGACTCTCAGCATACGGCATCAATGGAAGGAAGATTATGACCTGGGTCAAAAAATGTGGGTTTGAGAGAATTGAAAAAAAGGGACCTGTACAGAAGGAGAAACGACCACCTGGGGAAGGAGAGCGGTTAGCGCAGAATTCATATTACACTTAGTTTACATATTTAAAGAAAAGGAGCAGGGATGGATTTGCGGTGCAGGCCACTCGGGCAGCATGGCCCGATATTGGCTTCAACGCCCGGTTATCTTGTAGATATCTCCGCTTGCCAGATCGGCCACATAAACATTGCCCACTTCATCTTCGCCGAAGGTGGAAATCTTCAGGGAGGTCTTTAAGAGCAGCTTTTTCTCCCACTTGCACCGGTGCGTCTCAGCCCCCAGATCCTGCCGCTGCAATAATCGCCATAGAAGTAGATCCCCACAAGGGAAGGAGATTCTTTGCCACGGTAGACGAAACCGCCGGTGATCGAGCAGTCACCCTCAGAATGATCATACTCCGCCACCGGCAGTGTCAGGCCTTTTTTGGAGCAATCTTTCTTTTTAAAGCAGTGGGAGCCTTCCGTTATTCTCCAGCCATAATTTTCTCCCCCTTTGCTGGCGGCCGGCTGGAAGTCCACCTCTTCGTAGAGGTCCTGTCCCACGTCGGCAATGTAGAGATCTTTTGTCTCGCGGTCGAAGGAGAAGCGCCAGGGGTTGCGCAGGCCGTATGCCCAGATTTCATTCCTGAACGGATTGCCGGGGGGGATCCGGTAGGGCGACACCCCCGACTCCACATCCAGCCGCAACATCTTCCCCAGAAAAGTATCGAGACGCTGGCCGTTGTTGCGGGGATCCCCGGCACTGCCGCCGTCGCCGAAGCCGATGTAGAGAAAACCGTCGGGGCCGAAGGCGAGCTGACCGCCGTTGTGGTTTCTGAAGGGCTGCGTGACACGGAGAATGATCTGGGCCGTGGAAGGTTCGGCAATATCTCCATTGGCGCCTACCCCATAGCGTGCCACAGTCGAATTGCCGATGCCGCTGTGATCGGTGTAGTTGACGTAGAAATGACCCTTTTGCTTGAAACCGGGGGGAAAGGCGATGCCGAGCAGCCCCTGCTCGGAGCCTGAAGACTTGACCAGCTTCTCGATCTCCAGAAATGGCGCCGGCAGAATTTTCCCATCCCTGATGATCCGCACCCGGCCGCTTTTCTCCAGGATAAAGAGTCTGCCGCTGCCGTCTGCTCCATTGGCGATATCGGTAGGCTCATCAAAACCGGAAGCGTACTTTTTCAGAGTGATGGAGGGGAAAGGGGCGGCTGCATGGGCAGGGCCGGCGGCATCTGCAACCTCAAGCGCTAGCCACAGGAAAAGCACCAGGAAAAACATGCAGCTGACCATCATTAACCTTGCCGAGAATCCCATCGCCCCCCCCTGATTGTCATGTCTGTTCCGGCTGGTCCCAAGATAATTCTAACCTTCCCGGTTAAGGATGCAATGGCTGCTGGTGGGGTATTCTGTCATGGAAGAATGGAGGATAACAAGGTATGGCCGTCGGCCCGGCGGTACGGTCATCATGGAGGGTTTGTCGTGGGGTATATTGCCGGTATATTACTTGCTCACCTGGTTGCGCCCCTTGCTCTTTGCCCGGTAGAGGGCTTTGTCTGCCGCCTTTATCACATCGTCCGGCAGGCGCAGGCTGTCGCTGCTCTCTGCTACGCCGATGCTGATGGTAACCGAGACCGTTTTGTCGCCATGGCCGGCATTGCGTTTCTTTTTTCCATCCTCCGCCTTCTTGGGGCGGTCCTTGCTGCGGATCGACAGCTCGTAGGCGCTGATGGCACTGCGCACATCTTCGAGAAAAGGTATGGCATCGCCCATTTTCCGGCGTGGAAAGACAATGGTGAATTCTTCGCCGCCATAGCGGAAGGGCCGCCCTCCCCCCTTTACGGCGCCAATTTTTTTCGCCACCATCTTCAGCACCTGATCCCCCACATCATGGCCATGGGTGTCATTGAAGATCTTGAAGTGGTCCACATCAAGCATGGCAATCGTGTACTGCCGTCCCATGGACAGCATTTGCTCGTTGAGGGCGCGACGGGAGGGAAGCCCGGTAAGATCGTCACGGAAAGCCATGTTGTGGGAATCCTGAAGAACGCTCACCGCAAGGATAAACGCTGCAGCGGCAATGAAAACCAGGGGGAAATCGCCAACGGTCAGAGTGTTGAAGGCAATGAAGACCGCAACCAGGGCGCCGAGCAAACCGCTGTCGATGGGGGATTTGTGGATCACCACCCGGTACAGGACCAGGAAAAAGCCGATGATGGCAACCAGCCATGCAACCTGTGGAACCGGGGAGTCAGAAATAAAGGGGATGTCCAGAAACGGGCGGGAGAAAAATAGCGGCACCTGGCCATAGTCTTCCCGGTATCTGATGATCCAGGCGACCGCTGCCAGCTGCATGGCAAGAAACGCAAAGCGCATCCTTCCCGACAGGGTGAAGACCCCCCGTTCCCTCACATGGCAGAAGATGGTGATATTGAGAGGAATAAGCAGGCAGAGAAACTGGAAGACGACACGGGGAAGAAAGTCCGAGAGCCCATGCTGGAGATAGGTGCGAAAGAACCAGTAAAAGCCGGCCAGGAGCAGCAGCACGAAAAAGGCCCGCCCCCTGCTGAAGGCGAAACTGAGTACCAGGCCGGTGCCAATGAACAGATAAGGGGAAAGCAGGGCAAGCTCATGCTGCGGGGGAGGCAGGGCCGCAACATGGGGAATCGCCAGGTAGGCCATGACAAGAAGGATGACGGAAGGGGCTAAAATGGTAAGCTTTTTCAGTGCGGCAACCGTCACCAGTGTCATCTCCTGCCATGATTAACATATGCACAGATTCAATACACTGTTGTGCGGCAGCATGTCAACACGATTAACAGGAACCGGCACCAGAGCCACTTTGGATGAAAAAGGATGGTGGGTCGATGAATTCTCCGCGACAGACCGGGCAACGCCCCGGCTTCTTCAGGCGCTCTCTTTTTCTGAAGACAAACCCGCACTTGCGGCAGACAGCAGGTGTCACGGCCAGATGAAGATTCTGCTGTGCAGCTGTATATGCTCTAGATGGTCGTAGATATCCTTTTCGCCGATGCCGGTCTGCTCGGAAATCTCCCGGGCGGTCAGCTCATTTTTCTCCAGGAGGGCGATGATGGCATGGCGGACGGTTTCATGCTGCTCCACCGGAACAAAGGGTTGGCTCGCCTTCGGCTTTCTTCTTATCTTGTATCACCTTCTTTCCCTGGAATATCCTCCATCCCGATTCGGCAAATTCCATCAGGCCATCCAGGGTGCGCTGGTAAAAACGCTTGACCGGCATCTGGTTGACGAGGATCAGACCATCTTTGCGCTCCAGGCTCAACCTGTCCCCCGGCGCCAGGCTGGCGATGCTCTGGTAATGCTCGCCGCCGATGCCGAAGAGGAAGGTATAGCGGCCACCGTTCATGCGGCAAGACACCAGCATCAACGTATTGAGCGGCTGCCCGGTTTTGTAGTCGAAGCGGGTGGTGGAAGTGACGTAGCTACCTTCGACCGTCTCAGTGCCGGACAGAAGGGCATCTATGGTGACCTGCTTGGGTTTCAGCGTACCCAGGGACGGCAACCCCCACGGCTTGTATGGCTGGCAGGGACGGTGGCGAAAATGTGAAACCCGCTCCAGCAGGATCACCACATTGTTGTTGATGGGGCCGCCGATGGAATGGGAAAGGCCTGCCTGGAAGCCCCTCTCCAGAATCAGCCGGTGATTTTCCACCACCTGGATCATGCCGGTGGCCCCCAAGGGATGGCCGCGCCCCTTCAGTCCTCCCGTAAGGTTGGTGGGGAATCGGCCCCGCTCGCCGGTGAGGCTGTCATCGAAGAGGCCGTCCAGAAGCCGCGTCCGGGGGATAATACCCAGATCCACCATATTGATGGGACCGAAGCCGTTAAAGGGATCGTGCATGTTCACATGCAGCTTTCCGGCGAAGGTGGTGATGTCCTTGATGCCGGCCATGCCATAGGCAGCGGCCGCCGCCCGCACCGTCGCCGGGAATGACTGGAAATAGCGACGGTCGGCGATGGTCGGTATGTCGGTGGCGCTCCCCACGCCGGTCACCATGACCTCCTGGGGGCGAGCCGTGAGGATGACCGCCGCCACCCCGTCGGACATGGGGCAGAAATCGTGGTAGCGCAACGGCCACCAGTACATGTAGTTCTTGCCGTTGACAATCTGCCGGTAATACTCATCCACCGGAATCTGGAAATTGAGATGGGCATCGGGGTTGCGGGCGGCAAAGCGATGGGCCGTTCGGTGAGCATGGCCGAGAAGGCCGTCCATTCCTCCTCTGAGAGATTCAGGCGCTGCATGAGAGACCGGGCACCAGTGCGCCGCAGGCAGGCATGGACAGGCCGAACTCCGCCTCGTCCCGGTCGATGACCCCGGCGACAATCTTGGTGGCATCCAGGTGGAGACGTCGCTCATCTTCTGGATGCCCATGGCCAGGACATGGTCGGAGCGCCCCGAGGCAATCTCCATGTAGGCGTTTTCAAAGGCAGATGCCCCCGACGATGAGGCGGTATCGATCAACACCGACTTGGCGCCGGAAATGCCCAGCACCCCGGCCACCTTGGCGGCGGTGTTGTCCACCCCGGAAAATGCCCCCGGATTCTGGCTCCCCACGACGACGGCCTCAATATCCCTGGGGCGAACCGGGCTGGATGCAAACACAGCCGCCGCCTTTTCCGCCAGTTCCAGAAAGGTGCATGCCTCCCGTTCCTTGCCATTGTACCGCCCCACCGGCGCCATATACGACGCCGCAATATAGACCCTGCGCGGATGAAAAGCTGTTTTCATGGTCGATCCCTTCCCCATTGGCTTTGCGAAGTGTGAATCACATTGTAGCCGATGGGAGGAGATATGCAATTTCAGGCAGGGCAGATGTTTGACACGGCGCAGCTGGCGGGGCATCGTGCAGATGCTTTTAGCTAATCGAAATACAGGCAGAAAGTGGCTCTGATCCTTTGACAATAATTAAGATCGGGTTTATATTGCGCGCTAATGGTGGGTTTTACCTGAGCTGGGGTGCTCAATGATCATGAACTGCACATTCCGACAGGAGTTCAACGACCCAGGCATTGATACTCTTGCCGTGAGCGGCGGCTTGTGCAGCGAGGCGCTGATGCAGAGCAGGAGGGATTCTCAAATTGAATTTCCCGGAGAAGTGTTTGCGCGGCTCAACCCCATCTTCGGCACACATATCGAGAAAGGCTTTGAGGGAAATTTCGCCCTGCTTCCGAAGATCGTCAACAGTGCCGGCATAGAAATCCGCACCACCGTTGATCCCAACAAATTCCCCCCGGAACATGTCGATTTCCGGGTCATAGGAAATGACTGCATCATAGCCGTTGATAGTCATATTGTTCATGGGTTGACTCCATTTTCTTCAAGCCATTTGCGTATGGCGGCGACAGCTCCCTTGTCCGTATTCGGAGTAGGATGCGGGCGGTGAAATACTCTACGATCTCCAAAGAGACGAATACCAACGCGTGAACCTTCTCGCTCGGTGATCTCGGCCCCAAGCTCTTTGAAGAGAGCCACAATATCAGGCCATTGAATGTTTCCCGGGACGGGGTGAGTAAAGATCGATGCCAGAGTTTTAAGGTGTTTTCGTCTCACCAGTTTTTAGTACTACGATTTAGTACCATTGTCAAGATATCGTCCGAAAAGTACAACTATCGGCGGGCCGGGCGGCTGACGCAAAGAGGGAGAAGGTATTGGTTACTAGCAAACCAGCAAATAGAATGCCCCCTATTCCGCTCCAGCTCGCGACCCCGTTGGACACAAACATAGGGAAAATATGAACAAAAAAGTCTTCATAAGCCATATTTCAAAAGACACTGAATTTGCTCGGCGTCTTGCATCAGATTTGCAGAAAGCGGGTATCGATGCTTTTGTCTATCGTGATGCCATAGCCCAGGTGAGTCGATTGTTGAGAAGATTGGTTCAGCTATTTTAGATTCGGATGCATTCGTCTTAATCCTTTCTCGCCAAAGCTCTGCAAATCCATGGGTCAGCACAGAGATAGCACTTGCTAGAGCTCGACGTGAGAAGGGAGTTAAGCACAAAATCATTCCAATTGTTCTTGAGAAAGATATAGATATTCCGTTCTTTTTGAAGGATTTATTATACCTAGAAATGACAGACGATGGAAAATATAAGCAGAATCTACCACTATTAATAAGATCTATTTTGCAAACAGACCAATCTAACATTGATATGACTCAAGCTCACAAAGCAAGGCAGGAAGTAACTAATGCGCAAGAACAAATTTTGATTTGGGAAAAGGAACTGTATGAACTAAAAAACAATGCCAAACAAATGTTAATGACTCAACAGGCACGTTTTGCTGTTGTTACATCACTTATTATGGTTCTAGTCGTTGCATTATTCTTGTCATTTACAAAAATTACTTTTGCAGTGTTAATAACAACTGCTTCAACTTTCTTCGCTGGGCTTATCACCTCGCTTATTTATTCTGCAAAATTAAGAAAGAGAGATATTGAAAGAATTGAAATGCAGATGCAGTCTATAGAATCAATTATAGAGAAAATGAAGTCAGGTCCGGGGGTGTCAAATGAATAAAGATGACTTCCTTCCGGTCATTTTCGAGCGTGAGGCAGAGAAGCTACGGCAAGAAAAAGAGACTTTTGACCAACGGAAAACACAAGAGAATCTTTGGTTCACTCTGAGACTGGTGATGGGCTACTCTGCAGTATTTCTTCTTGGAGTGATAATGGTTGTATCATCATACATCGTATTTAAGCACTCTGAATTTCCGCCTGAAGTTGTTACGGCAGCTGGAGCTGCTCTTTTCGGAGATGTTCTTGGCCTTATAGTATGTGTGTGGAAAATTGTTCTAAATCCGAATTATATGACAAAGCTTGAACCTGCAACTTCTACAATTAATTCATATGACGGCATGTTGGTCAGCGAAAATAATGGCTCGAAATCCAATGAAGGAGACGGCCAGACCGCAGAGCTGTGAGGCTCACCAGCCAGCCGTTGGGTGGGTCAGCCTTGGGTGCATGGTCATATTTCAACGCCGGTTCACACCGAAGAGTGAATCAGCCGCTGTAAGGAGGTATGTCGCAATGGGTATGACGTTTAATGGAAAACCTTTCGATCCCAAAGACTTCACTGAAAGTCTCATGAAATCACTTATGGAGAAGGCTGCCGAGCAAATTCGCGAGAAAGTATGCGCTATCCGACATCCGGAAACGGGAGAGTTCCCGACCGTAGTCTTCTCAGGTACGTCACTTGAAAACATGTCCTACAAGATTGAAGGCTCACCTGAATTACTGGCATTGGTACACGAGCGCTTGGATCTTACTACTGTCGATACCTCCGCTCCCAAGGCAAAAATACCCTATGTTGTTTCTTCTCCTCCGATCGCATTTATGAGTTACGCATGGGAAGATCGAGAGTTGGCCGGTCAGATTGCTCACCTGTTACAAGGGCGTGGTGTTGAGACTTGGTGGGCAGAATGGTGCCTAAAGGCTGGCGATAGCTTACGTCAGAAGATAGACGAAGGCCTTGGCACCTGTACGCATTTTATCGTGCTTCTGACACCCAACTCACTAACGAAGCCGTGGGTCAATCAGGAGATGGATGCCGGCCTGATGCTCAAGCTCCAATCAAAGGTGACATTCATCCCACTCCGGCACCAGCTTGAAGTAAAAGAACTGCCGCCACTCTTGCAGGGCATGCTTTCACCCGTCGTAACTGACTCAGACAAGGATGTCGCTCAACTCGTCAACGATATATATGGTGTGACGAAAAAACCAGTTCTTGGCCAGGCACCTACGGTTGTGGCAGAAATCAAAACCTCCACCGATTCTGGGTTTTCGCCCGCAGCCAACGCTGTCGCCAAAGTGTTTGTTGAGAGAACTAAGTACGCGCGGAAATTTGATCCGTGGCTTGAAATCAATGACCTCGTGGCTGCAACTGGGCTCTCAGACGAAGATGTCCAAGATGCCGTGCATGAGCTGCACGGAATGGTGCATGCCGATCACTATGGCAAAGTTCACCCGGAGGCCGAGCTATTCGTGACCTTCGACCGCTTTTCGATGCCGTGGGACCCAAGTGAGGACGCTCTGAAACTGGCGGTCGACATGCAGAATTCTGATGATTTTCCTGAAGACCCAAACGCGATTGCTGAGATATACGGCTGGGAGGCAAGGCGTTTGAATCCCGCGATGGCCTACCTTATAAACCGGAAGCTTGTGAAAGAACTCAGCCATTTATGCATGGGAGACTGGCTTACTGCATCAATAGAGCGCACGCCAGCGACTCGCCGTTTCGTGAAAAGTCGCTCCTGAACGCGTTTTATGGATACAGGAATCCCCAACCAGGCAGCGGCAGCCGGTCTCCGCTTCGCTCCGCCACTGCGCCCCACGACGTTCGCGCAAAGAAAGGAAAGATAATGGCAAAGAAAATAATAGTATCCCTCTTTATTACCCTGATAACACTCCTGCCTGCCATGGCTGCCGAGAAAGGCAATTCAAAACAAGAGGAGGATACATTCAGAAGTCCAACGGCAGGGTTCTCAATAACTAAACCAAAAGGCTGGGTCTTTGCCACTACTGACCAGATCGCTACCAATCGTGCTAATGTGCGATTAAAAGATAAAGAGCTAGAAGAACAGATGAGGCAAAGGGCTAGCGCTCCCTTGATAGCGATAATGAAATATGAAGAACCATACGACGATCTTAATCCAAGTGTGCAAATCCTACTTCGCCCGCTTGGTCAACTAGAAGACAAGTCTGCCCTGGAGCTTATGAATTTAGTGATCCCGTCAATGCAACGTGCAATGGTTGATTTCAAGTCCGTCGAAAATATAAGAGAGACAGTTGTTGGTGGTCAGAAGGCTGCCTATACCAAATCCAAGTACACCGTTAGCAACGCCGAAGGAAGGACGTTTCCGACCTTGAGCAGACTTTGGCTTATTCCTCGTGGCAAGTTCATGTTTATGTTGAGCATGTCAGGCCATCAGGAGGGTCCGGATGTATCAGAAAAAGAATTCGCAGAGATACTTAAGTCCATCAAGATTGACAATTAAAAACGCGAACAACGAGCTCCACTGGATCGCTTCGCGCCCCGTGTTCCTTGAGCCGTTGTGTTACAACAATAAAGTCAAGAGAGAGACATCTATAATGAAGCGATTGAAAAAATTTCTGTACTGGTCGGCTACTTCGGTTCTTCTTTTGGCACTTATGCTCTTTGCTCTGATCTACTGGAGCATGCGTCCAACAAGGGGAATACCAATCAAGAAATATGCAGTTCCACGTGCTGCACTTCTCATCATTGATATCCAGGAAGATTACACGGGACCCCAAGCTAAGAAGCGGTACCATGACGGAGACCGAATTGTGAGGGTCTCTAACACCTTACTTGCACAGGCTCAAAAAAAGGGACTTACTGTTGTTTATATAAAAAATGTGATCGATAACCCAATCATGTCATTTTTCACAGACGGGATCAACGCTCCTGGTTCCCCTGGAACGGACATGGACCACCGCCTCATCAAAGTCCCCATGGCCATCACCCTCTCCAAGAATCGGCCGGACGCGTTTTCCAACCCCGAGCTTGACGCTTACCTTGCAGAAAAGCAGATAAGCCAATTATTAATCACGGGCTTGGACGGGGCTTACTGTGTGAACGCCACAGCCCGTGGCGCCCTGAATCGCCGCTACAAAGTGACGCTCTTCCAAGATGGTATCGCGACGGAAAGCAGCAAAAGCATTGAAAAGCTGGCACGGAAATGGGGTGAGGCTGGAGCTCAAGTCAAGGCAGGGTCTGAGATCAGCCCCTGAAAATAGGGAGATGATGTCAGGCTTTGCATCTGGTGATTTGCAGGAACCCGGACTACTTAAGCAGCGAGCAATTCCTTTATAATCTCCGGCTTTTTGATGGCAATGGTGATAAGAGACTTCGCCGCGCCTGATGGCGTCCGGCGTCCTTGCTCCCACTCCTGGAGAGTTCGGAGCGACACACCGAGCATTTTTGCGAACTCGCTCTGTGAAAGGCCGATTTTTTGACGAGCGGTAGCTATTGGAGAAACTTCAAGGGTGGAAACACGCCCGACCTTGCCCGCCTTAATGTCTCGTACGGCCTGGAGCAGTTCTTCACCAATATTACGATTCGCATCGCGTGCAAGCAGTTCTTTTTCATCGAATGACATGTTCCATCTCCTCTTTGAGTGCTTTGAGAATGTGGCCGGGAATGCTGTCAACAGCGCTTTTAGCATAAATCAGAAGTAACCAGATTTCGCCTGCTTCTGAACGGGCAAAATAAAGGACTCTCACACCACCACTTTTACCGGTGCCACGGCGGCTCCAGCGAACCTTGCGGACTCCACCGGAACCGCGTACCACATCGCCTGCATTTGGGGTGGCAGTAAGGAACGCCTGAAAAACCCGGTATTCGTCGTCTGTCAGATAATCATGGACCTGCTTGGTAAATAGCGGTGATTCGACGAATGTGACCATAGAGTCAATATACGGCAATGACGTATAAAGTCAATCTATAATTGACGGAAACTGGCCAATGAAGCGCAACACAGGTCAAGCAGGTTTGCTCTCAGCCATTGCCAGATGGGGTCATGTCAGATGGGCTGGTAATTGAAGGAAACTGGGCCAGATTTAGTTTATGCTCCTGCCTGGAATACATAGGGCTTCTTTCTGCTTCGCCCCCAGCCTTATTGAGTTATCCAACCCCCAATAGTCGCAACAATGAAAAACTTGAATAACCCCGAACTTTAAAAACACGGAAACCACCATGAACATACATGGTGCGGGTCTGGATGTCTTTGCAGTCGAGCCGCTGGCGACCGATTCCCTCCTGTGGCATGAACCGGACATATTGATCACCCCCCATTCCAGCGCCATCAGCCAGGAATATATCGACCTCTTTATCGAAGAGCTGCTTGGAGCCCTACACGGCAAATGACCCTTGCCAGCCATAAGCAGCTCTGCTATTTTATGCCTTCAATTTACGGGAAAAGGACAGGTAACAATGTCGATCAAGATGAAAAATATGGTGGTCTTTGTTCTCGACCTGGAAAAGGCCAAGCAGTTCTATAAGGATCAGCTCAAGCTGCCCCTGGTGCAGGAGTCGCCGACCATGATGGAGTTTTTTCCCGGCGGCGGACCTACCCTGGGCGTGGCGCTGGCCATGCACGATGCAGCGAAGCCACTGGCAGGGCGGCATACAGGCATTACCCTTACCGTTTCGGATATCGAGGCGCTGTGCAAGGAGCTTACTGCCGCGGGCGTCCAGTTTGCCGAGCCGCTGGAGCGGACGCCATGGGGTAAGATGGCGGTGGTTACAGACCCTGACGGCAACCAGTTCGCCCTGGTCGAAGGGTAATACTGTGAAAATCATCGATAAAAACTTGCTGGACGGCCTGACCCATGAAGCCCAGGCAAACCCGAGGCTCAGAAAGAACTACAACCTGCATCCGACGGACGATTTCTGCTGCCACCGGCTGCTCAATGCCATCGAGCCCGATTCTTACATCCGTCCCCATCGCCATCTTGACCCGGTCAAGGATGAGTCCTTCGTCATCCTCAGGGGGAAACTGGGCATCTTAACCTTCGATAATGCCGGAAAAGTGTTGCAGACTACCATTCTCGACACGGCAACCGGAACGATCATTGCCGATATCCCCACGGTGTTTTTCATACGGCAGTGAGCCTTGAACCAGGGACTATTTTCTTTGAAGCCAAAGCGGGGCCATACCAGCCCCTGGCCGAAGGGGAAAAAGCCCCCTGGGCTCCGGAAGACGGGACTTCCCCGGCGGAAAACTATCTTGCCGAGCTGAAGGCGCTCCTCTCCTAACGATGATACTGCGCATCATTCTCATAACCATCTGCTTCGGTCTCTCTGTCCAGACCGCTCTCGCCGCCATCGCCCCCCCGCGGCCGTTCAGCGGCGAAGGGCTTCTGGTAATCCGTCCTTTCCCTTCCCGGAGCAGCGAGCCATGCTGTACCCTCCCCATATATGGAGAGCCTGGCGTTGAGAGAATAACAGACCTGGAAAGAAGTGATCTTCCATCCCTTACCCCTGTCATTCAGGGCCGGACCGGCGAATACTCCGCTGCCGTGACTGGTAAAAAGGGAAATTGGCTGCACATCGTCTATGACGACGCAGGACGCGAAGGGTGGCTGGAAAGCTCCAGGGCCTGGGAGTACGTCACCTGGAACCATTTTCTCAAAGGGCGGGCGCAAAACTTTTGCCCGGGCTGAAAAAAGAATTCTACCTGCTTCGCCACGATCCCTCTGCAACTGCGCCGCAACTGGAGGTTCTCTCCAGGCAGAAGAATCTGCGCATCATCGATGTCAGGGAAGACTGGGCACTGGTTCTGGTTGACCTTACCGCATACGGATGGCTGCGCTGGCGCGATAATGACGGACGTTTTACCATATCCATCGATGAAAAATTCGACCCACAAAAACATTGACTGGATACCTGGTCTGTGTTATTTGGTTCACTTATGAACAAAGAGCTATCTTTCGATACTTACAGGGATGCACGAGCTATCAGCGCAGCGGCGCTTAACGCCGCAGGTCTACCCGCTGCCCTGTAAGTGTGCGTTGAACATTTACTTATTTTAAAGGCCGTGGGTTTCCCCCCACGGCCCTTTTTATCATTTGGGATTGGCCGGAATTTTAAAATTCTTAGGAGCGAGGTAAGCGGATGAGAAACGATATTGTCACCCCCGGAGCTGGAGAACTGACCTACGAGATCAGGAACATCGTCAATGTGGCGGAAAAGCTGCAGAAACATGGCGTCAAGATCAACTGGGAAAATATCGGCGACCCGATCGTCAAGGGTGAGATTATCCCCACCTGGATGAAGGAAATTGTCGCCAAAGAAGCAATGAATGATGATACCTATGCTATTGCCACACCAGGGGCGTCCTGGAAACACGGGAATTCATCTGTGGCCTTACCAACAAGCGGGGTGGAGCCCAGATAACACCGGACGACATCATCTTCTTCAATGGCCTGGGAGACGCCATCGCCAAGGTTTATGGCAATCTCCGCCATGAGACGAGAGTGCTGATGCCCTCCCCCACCTACACCACCCATACCCTTGGGGAGGCGGCCCACGCCCTGGCTGCTCCTGTCTGCTACCAACTCAGGCCCGAGAACAACTGGTTCCCCGACCTTGACGACCTGCGCAACCATGTAAAATATAACCCGCAGATCTCCGGCATCATGCTCATCAACCCGGACAATCCGACCGGCATGGTCTACCCGGTGGAGACCCTGCGCCAGATTGTCGCCATAGCCAAGGAATACGACCTCTTTATTATTGCCGATGAAGTCTATAACAACATCGTCTACAACAACGAGAAAACGGTTCCCATCTCCGATGTCATCGGCGATGTGCCAGCCATTGCCATGAAAGGGATCTCCAAGGAGCTGCCCTGGCCGGGCTCCCGCTGCGGCTGGATTGAGGTTTACAACGGCCAAAAGGACGAGCGCTTCAAAAAATACATCAACTCCATCCTCAGCACCAAGATGAATGAGGTCTGTTCAACGACGCTGCCCCAAAAGACCATTCCGGCCATCATGTCCCACCCGGAATACGGCAACTACCTTGCAGAGCGCATCACCCGCTATGAGCGCATGAGCAACATTACCTACAATTTTCTCAAGGATGTGCCGGGACTGGTGGTGAACCGCACCAACGGCGCCTTTTACATGGCGGTTGCCTTCGAAAAAGGCCTGCTTACCAACCGGCAGAGCCTGCCCATCGACAACGTCGAGGTAAGGGAACTGGTGGAAGGCTTGGTCAACGCCCCCGGCGTCTCGCCGGACAAGCGCTTTGTCTACTACATCCTGGCCCATACCGGCATCTGTATCGTTCCGCTTTCATCCTTCAATACCGACCTGCAGGGGTTCAGGGTCACGCTCCTGGAAAAGGACGACAAGGAATGCGAGCGTATTTACCAGACGCTGGCGGAAAAAATCGGTCAATATCTCAAGTCCTGACCAGCAGCGGGAACAGGCTGCAGAGCCGAGCCTGTTCCCGCCAACCTATCCCCGTCCTGAAAACTTCCCTCTTTCCTGTTTTGCTCCACCCTCCCCTACGTCCGACAGACTCCTAGTTTTGCGAATTTTTGACCCACATGTTTTCATAGTTGCAAAAATGCCACATTCCCCCCTGAAAAAAGCATTGTCTGCTGAAATACGGGTTATGACCTGATATAATTGGCGAATATGGACAGCAGATTTCCCCGGCGCGAGATCGGCACGAATAATGTATGATTTTCCATCGCTGAGAGCACTGCAACAGAAGTGAGGTGACAGTCATGAACACGGAAATAATCGACGAGGCAATCGAAAAGTACGTCCATGAGCGGATGACCGCCGGAAGAAAGCGTGCCACCGAAAGGTTTCTTTCCTATGCCTATCTGAAACAGGGAAAAGAAGGTGTCAACGAATTCTTGCAAAAGGTCCGCGGACTGAGCAATTACTACATCGACTTTCTTCGGGTCATGTCAAATCCGTTCAAAGGACCGGAACTTGCCTGGCTTGCGTCAATGGTCACCATCGCCGTCTATGCCGTCATTCTGATGGGCTTTGAAGAGGACCGGACCGTGGGCATCTTCCTTTTTGCCGGTACTTTAGTGAATGGCTGGTCGTTGATCCGCACCATCGCCAGGAAATGGTGCGACATCGGCGTGATGATCGCCATTTACCTGGAGATAGCCCAACTTGCCGAACACGAACTTGAGCAAATGAACTGACCCCATTTTAAAGCGGATCGAGGATAGGCGGCTTGCAGAGGCCGCCTTTCCTGTTTCGCCCTTTCCAATTCACCAAAACGCCCCTTCGCTCCCCCCTTTTTTACCCGGACAGATGACCGCGGCAATTTTTGAGTTAAAATTTACTTACATTGACTATTTTAACCGGGGGGACCCATGAAAAACAGAGATGACGTTACCAGAGAGGTAATGGCGGCATTTGAACGGGAACCGCTGATAAACCTCCATGCAAGCCCGATCAGAGTCGATTACAGCAACGGAGAGGTAACGCTGACCGGGGAAACAGAAACCCTGGCAGCAAAGAAGATCGCCCTCGAAGCAGCGGGCAAGGTCCCCGGAGTTTCGGCGATCATCGACCGGCTCCATGTCATGCCTGCCGAACGTATGGAAGATGGCGAGATAAGGACCACGTCTGCAATGCCATTGTCGCTGAAAATCTTCTGGAACCATATGCACTTCGCGCCTTGGTAAAAGGGCAGATGGAGTCGGTAAGAGAGCCGTTAGCCGCGTCGGGTGCAATTGAAGTGGCGGTTGACAAGGGGGTGGTAACCCTTAACGGCCAGGTGGCAAGCCTTTCCCAGAAACGGATGGCCGGCGTTCTGGCGTGGTGGGTTCCCGGCAGCAGAGATGTCATCAACGGGCTTGAGATAAGCCCGCCGGAAGAAGACAACGACGACGAGGTCATCGATGGGATCCGCCTGGCCCTGGAAAAGGATCCTTTCGTCAATGCGACCCAAATACGTGTCCGTTGCCGCGATTATGCGGTAACCCTGGAAGGGCTGGTGACCAACGAAACGGAACGACGGATGGCAGAAGCCGATGCCTGGTATGTATTCCGGGTGGACAGCGTAAAGAACCTGCTGCAACACCAGGAGTGATGGCTTCTTACCGCTGCCGTGTCAAAGGGGAAATTTCCACTCAAAATAACGTTGCCCTTTCCATCCTTCTAAAAGAATACCCCCAGTTGCCTATCTGGCCACCAATCCTCCCCTTTTGCCGCCACCGGTTACTCAGCTGATACCCGGCCTGAGTCGGTTCGGGTGAAACGTTACCGAACCAGTTTTAGCTGTGAGATATGGAAAAATTGTGTTAATCTGTCGGCACTTATTGCACCTTGGGATAACGACCGATGGCTGACAAGCGAAGGATAAAAAGGCTGCGAAAAAGGCTGTCGGTTAAATTCGGGCTGCTCCAGGCCGACCGCATTGCCTTTACTGAAGATATCTCCCATCACGGCCTTTTCATCAAAACAGCAAACGTCGCTTCGCCGGGATGCGACGTAAGAGTTGATCTGGCCATCGACGAGACGACCCTTGTCAGGATGGAAGCCCGCGTCATGTGGGCAAAGAAGGTACCGGCAAACATGCTGCGACTGGTGAAGAAGAGCGGCATGGGCGTCAGGATAATCAGGATATTAGACGGAGAAGATGCATTCAATGCACTGTGCCGGGAACTGGACAGGTATTGACATTGCCTTCAGCCTGTTTAACGGGACGGGCCTCGTCAAACCTGATGCTAACCCAAATGAGGATATAAATCTGGCGGAAGATACCCCCCTTGATATCTCACCTGAATCATTCGGCACCATAGGCAAAGTCCTCAAGAGTCTGAAAGGATTCAACCTCGATTGTTATAAAGACAAGTGCATAAAGCGGCGCATCGGCATCAGGGTCAGGGCGACTCACTGCAAAACGGCCGAAGACTACTGCGAGCTCCTCTTGGGCAGCGAGGTGGAACTGGAGCTCCTGTACAAGGTTCTTACCATCCATGTCAGCCAGTTTTTCAGAAATCCCCTCACCTTCCGCAAAGTAAAAGAAGAGATCATCCCCCAATTGATTCAGCAGTGCAAAAACCGGGAGCAACGGGAACTCAGGCTGTGGAGCGTCGGCTGCGCCAGTGGTGAAGAGCCGTACAGTCTGGCCATCATCCTCAAGGAGCATTTCCAGGAAGATCTGCAGGACCTGAACGTATCCATCCTGGCTACCGATGTGGATGCCGACACCCTCCAGGCAGCTCGGGCAGGAGTTTATGGAGAGGATAGAATGGCGGAGGTTCCTGACCCGGTAAAGACACGCTACTTCACGCAAGTGGGTTCGAAGTACCATCTGCTGCCTGAAATAAAGGAAATGGTCACATTCCGGCAGAGCGATCTCTTCGACACAAGCAGCTACCCGGTGAGCGATCTGATCCTCTGCCGGAATGTACTCATCTATTTCGAACGTTCACAGCAGCAGAAGATCATGCAGGCTTTGCCACCGTGCTGGAACAAGGGGGATTTCTCGTGCTCGGTAAGTCGGAGACCCTTTTCGGCTTCACGGGAGCTTTTCAATACGGTTTGCCCCATAGAACGCATTTATCGGGCCGTTTGAGTATCAGGTTCTGAAGCAGGTCCAGATCCTTCAGGGAGAGTTCCATGCGTATTGCCATAGGTTACAAATTCATCCTCGGTTTCATACTGGTTGTCGCCACTGTCGCCTTCACCCCCGGTCTTGTCAAACATGTGGGGTATTCGCCGGAAGGCACCAATATCCTCACCTATGCCGTTGCCGTTACCATCGGCCTGATTCTCGGCTGGTTCTTTTCCAAGAGCTTTACCAAGAATTTCTCCCTTCTTACTGCGGCGACGGAAGACATAAGCAGAGGCGACCTGACCAGGGAGATCAAACTCAAGGATGCCTATTTCAAGGACGAGACCCACGACATTTCCGATTCCATCAACCTGATGGTGCAGAACCTGCGCCAGTTGGTCAAGCACATCAGGGAAACCTCTGAACGGGTCTCTCTCTCGTCCCGGACAATCTCTTCAAACGCCCTGGAAATAAACGCTTCCACAGAGGAAGTGGCACAGGCTGTGGAGCAGATCTCCAGGGGGGCTGAAACCCAGGCAGAGATGGTCACCAGGAGTTCCAAGGTCATCCATGAAATGGCTGCCTCAATGGAGATGATTTCCAGAAGGGCAAACGAGGCTTCAAGAGCCGCCAGGGAAACCAGTTTAACCGCCCATCGGGGGGGAGACCTGGCCAAGGACTCCCTGATGCGCGTCAAGCTCTTCTTCGACGATGTGGAACGGGTCGGCGTCCAGTTCATGGACCTGAATGCCAAGCTGCTGCAGGTGGGAAGAATTGCCGATTTTATCGGTGAAATCGCCCGCCAGACCAATCTCCTCGCCCTGAATGCCTCCATAGAAGCAGCAAAAGCAGGTGAATACGGAAGAGGTTTTGCCGTCGTCGCCGATGAGGTACGCAAGCTTGCAGACGGCACCGGAAAATCGGCAGCCGACATCATCGAACTGATCAGCATGGTCAAGGAAGAAAGCCGCAGAGTCTACGAGACCATTACCGATAGCTCTAGAAATATTGAAGCTGGTAAAAGAAATATCGATACCACGGCAGAATCTTTTCGGGACATTCTCAACACCGTCATGGAAACCGAACGCAAGACCAGCAGCATCACGGAACTTTCACAACTGCAGTCCGAAGGCGCCGGCAAGATGGTGGGAATGATCGATGAGATTGCCAAAGTTGCCGAAGACAACGCTGCGGCTACGGAAGAAGTCTCGGCAGCGACAGTAGAGCAATCGTCCGCCATGCAGGAGATGGTCCGGGCGACCATTGAGCTGACCAAGCTGGCCGAAGCGCTGCTCAAGGTCGTCGAACAATTCCGCACCCCCGGTGGAGAAACTCCGGAGTCATGAGCGAGTCAGACACCAGCCGTTATCTTCTTTTCACCCTCATGGATTCCACCTACGCAATCGATCTTCAACAGGTGGCGGAAGTTGTCGAGCCCCCGCCATTATCCCCGATTCCCCGGGCACCGGCTCATTTGATCGGCGCCATGAACTCACATGGCAATATCAAGGCGGTTGTCGACCTGTCCCTCATGCTGAACCAGGGCAGCCGCAAATTTGACGGAAAGATACTGGTATTGGAAGACCGCTTTGCCAGCCTTGCAATCCGGGTGGATGGAGTTCTGGCTATTGCGGCCACAGAGACAATGGAACGTAAGCCGGCAGAGGAAGACGATGAACTGAGCGATTGGATTATTTCCGACGGTACGCAGGTAATCAGGCTTCTGGCCCTGGACAAGCTGTTGCAGAGACTGGAGGCAACCATCAATGGCTGATGGGGTAAATAGCGGCAACCGAAGCGGGGGAGCCTGATTCATGGACATGTCCCACTACAGGGAGCTCTTTGTTACCGAATCGCGAGAACATCTCAGAGCCATCGGCAATCACATACTCTCTCTGGAAGGTGACCCCGGCGATCGCAGCACCCTGGACGCCCTTTTTCGCGCCGCCCACTCCATAAAGGGAATGGCGGCATCCATGGGATACGGTGACATCTCTGAACTGGCCCACAAGTTGGAAGACCTCATGGACCGGTTGCGCAAGGGGGCTCTGGTATTCGATAGCCTGGCCGCAGATCTGTTTCTCGAAGGGGCAGACCTGCTGGAAACAATGATCGGCGATGTTGACCGGAACGTTACCGCCAACCGCAGTAGCAACGACCTGATCCGCCGGATTGTCAACTTTCCCCGCAACGATGCTCCTTCGCCAACCACAAAAACCGGTCCCCCGCGCCTACGGCAAAAGCAAACGACTCTCCCCCAGAGGCAGACGGTTCACCGACCATCCGGGTCAGGACAGAACTTCTCGATTCTCTGATCAACCTTACCGGGGAGCTAATAACCAGTAAATCCAGGATTTTCACCGTCAGCAGCCGCCTCAGACACCCCGACCTGGATGATGCCTGCATTGAGCTGGGGAAACTGCTACGCAGCCTGCATGATCAAGTCATGAAAGCCCGGCTTATTCCTTTTTTCCAGATCGGCGACCGTTTCCCCAGAGTTGTCCGTGATCTGGCAAAAAAAACAGGCAAGGAAATCACTCTTGAGATCAGCGGCAGTGAAGTGGAGCTGGATCGAGGAATCCTCGAATCATTATCTGACCCCCTGATCCATATCCTGCGCAATGGGGTCGATCACGGCATTGAACTTCCGGGAGAACGCCTGGCCGCCGGCAAGCCGGCAAAGGGGAAGATTCGCCTGTCGGTTCGCAGGGAGAAAGACCGGGTCTCGATCATAGTCGAGGATGACGGCAAGGGAATGGAGCCTGCCCAGCTCATTTCATCCGCTCTGGAAAAGGGGCTGATCACCAGGGAAGAGGCAGCGGGTTTGTCGAAGCACAATGCCTTATGCTCACTTGCCTGCCCGGCTTTTCCACAGCCGGGGAAGTCACCGAGGTCTCCGGACGCGGAGTCGGCATGGATGCTGTGAAATCGGCAGTTCATGCACTTGGGGGCACACTGCTGATCGACACGGAGCAGGGTAAGGGAAGCAGGTTTCACCTGAGTGTCCCGGCCGGCATATCCATTATGCAGACCCTGGTTGTCTGCTGCGGACAGATGAAGGTGGCAGTGCCGGTAAACGCCATTACGCAGACCCGTCAGCTGGAAAGGGACCTGATCCTGAAAAAGGGGAAACAGAGCGTCTTCATCCTGGAGGGGGAAACCATTCCCCTTCTCAGCCTTAACCGCATTTTACGCCTCCCCCCCATGCCCACGGCAGGGGGAGACATCTCTCTCATCACCTGCGAAATCAGGGGCAAAAAGCTCGGCCTCGTTGTGGACTCATTTCTGACACAACATGAGCTGTTCATAAAACCGCTGGGCAGGCCGCTGCTGAAGCTGAAAGGGCTGCTTGGCAGCGCCATTCTGGGGGACGGAGAAATCGTTTACATCCTGGATATACCGAACCTGCTTTAACGCATGCCGCCCGTCAGCGTCAAATCTTATGACTTGAATTTCATTTGAAGCAGCTGAAAGTCAGTTGCGGAGGTCAAAGACTTGTGGCAATATTGACAGTCATGTGATATAGCATTTTGCTGTTTTTATGGGAGAGCAATCATGAAAATCACGGGAAGAGCGATCATTGCCCTGTTCCTTGTCCTGACGGCAATTTCAGCCGAAGCCAGTGCGGCAGAGAAGATTACTGTAGGCCTGAAGGACGTCGTCAACACGGTGGAACAGTCCTACCGGGCACTCAGTACCCTGACCGCCGATTTCTTTCAGCGCTCAACCATAGCCAAGGAGAACAGGGAAATGCGCGCCGACGGGCAGATGTTCCTCAAGGCTGCAACGGACGGTGATCCCCTCAAGTTCCGTTTTGATTACTTCCGTCCCACCACCCAGGAGATTGTCAGCAACGGAAGAACCTTGTGGATGTATCTGCCGGAAAGCCGCAAGGTGCTCTTGAGCGATGTGAGCTTCGTCTTCGAGCCCTCCCGGTTCAACCCGGACCGGGACCGCGCCTCCAACTTCCTTCAGGGGCTGGGGCGGATCTCGAAAGATTTCCTTATCACTGCTCCCTCCCAGGCACAGGATATCGAAGGCAATTACATCCTTGAGCTGACGCCGCGTCGTGCTACGGCAACCATAGAGAAACTGTTCATCGCCGTTCGCCGGGATGCGGTTCTGCTCTATGTTCAAAACAACCGCGATATTGCCAGGCTCTTCAACGACCCGCTCCGGCAGGACCTGGCTTTCCCCGTTCTGTCAACAACTGTGGTTGATCATCAGCAAAATACCACTATAATGGAATTCAGCAACATCAGAGCCAACACCATCATGTCCGACCAGCTTTTCGAGTTTATCATTCCGGCCGAGTCGATGTTGTAAGGCCTTCGCCACCGTAGGAATCAGGGTTTCTTCGACCTTTGCCAGGACAAAAGGCGACATGATCAAATGTCGCCTTTGTAAATTTATAGGGAATCGCTATCCCCAAAGAGGTGCTTCAAATGCGTTCATGTTTTTCCATCCTGCTTTTGTCATGCGTGGTTCTGCTGCAATCGGCTCTGCCGCAGCATGGGTTAGCTGCAGAAATGAACGATGTGGTCAAAACTCTCGAACAGGGCTACAGGACATTGAACGACCTGCAGGCCGATTTTTCCCAGCAGACAGAAATCGCATCGATGAAACGCAAAGAGCGTGGCGCCGGAGAACTGTTCCTGAAAAAAGGAGCAAACGGGCAGGCCATGTTCAGCTTCAACTATTCGAAGCCCAGGCAGCAGATTATCTCCAATGGCAAAAAGGTCTGGTATTATCTGCCTGAAAACAAGCAGGTAATGGTTTCGGATGTGGCTTCTCTGTTCGAGGGGGGCAATTCGGTCGCCCTCAACTATCTGAGCGGCATGGGACACGTCTCAAGGGATTTCAACATCAGGTTTGCCGGCGATGGCCGCGACAAAAAAGGAAATTACCTCCTGGAGCTGATACCCAAGAAGCCAAGCCAGGCAATGGCAAAGCTGCATCTTGGCATCGAGGCACAGGCCGTGGCAAGCTTTACCAGGGAAGGACAGGCTGCCGATCCATTCCCCATTGCCTATTCGGTCGTTTTCGACTCTTACGGCAACCGCACGGCCATTGAATTCAGCAACATCAAGGTTAACCGGGGCATACGCAGCGACAGGTTCAATTTCAAGGTACCGAGCGGGGTAGAGGTTGTCAATCCCGGTCAGACTAAATGACATCAGATGTTATTCAGGAGGAGAGATGCCGTCATTCGATATCGTATCAAAAGTTGATATGCAGGAAGTTGACAACGCCGTAAATCAAGCAGTAAAGGAGATAGCCCAGCGTTACGATTTCAAGGGTTCGAAGAGCGAGGTCACCCTTGAAAAGGATGCCATCAAGGTTCTGACCGAAGATGACTTCCGGCTCAAGGCAATCATCGACATCCTGCAGTCCAAGTTCATCAAGAGGGGCATTTCAGCCAAGGCTTTGCAGTACGGCAAGGTGGAAAATGCCTCCGGCAGCATGGTGCGCCAGGTGATCGACATTCAGCAGGGAGTATCCAAGGAAAAGGGCAAGGAGATCAACAATGTCATCAAGGAGACCAAGCTGAAGGTGCAAAGCCAGATCCAGGATGATCAGGTACGTGTAACGGGAAAGAACATCGACGACCTGCAGCAGGTCATCCAACTGCTCAAGGGCAAAGACCTGGGCCTCGATCTGCAGTTCGTCAATTTCAGGCAGTAGCCGAGTGAACCAGGCCGGGGCACCATCAGCAGCCGACTACCGACCGCCGACTGCCGACCGCCGACTGAATACCGCCGATCGCTAAAAAAGGAGTAAATTTGAGTACGAACAGTAAAGAAAAAGTAAGTCTGGTCAGTCTGGGCTGCCCGAAAAACCTGGTGGACGCCGAGGTAATGCTTGGCTACCTGTCAAAGGACAGCTACGAGGTAACCACCGACGAACATGAAGCCGATATCATCATTGTCAACACCTGTTCTTTTATCAAGGAAGCAAAGCAGGAGAGCATCGACACCATTCTGGACCTGGCCGACCGCAAACATGATGCCCGCTGTAAAATGCTGATCGTCACCGGATGCCTTCCCCAGCGGTATCAGGAGGAACTGGTCAAAGAACTACCCGAGGTCGACATTTTTGTCGGCACCGGCGATTACCCCCGTATTGCTGAAATCATTGCCGAAAAACGGGGACTTTCGGAACAGCTCTGCTATACCGGCGATCCCAACTTTCTCTATGATGACGAACTGCCCAGGTTGCAGTCGTCCCCCTACTACACCGCATATCTCAAGATCGCCGAAGGCTGTTCCAACTGCTGTTCATACTGTGTCATCCCTTCCCTGCGGGGCTCTTTCAGGTCCCGTCCCATGGACAAGCTTCTCAGGGAAGCAGAGGGGTTGGTCGCCAAGGGGGTCAGGGAGATCAACCTCATTGCCCAGGATATTACCGGCTATGGCAGGGACCTGAACGAAGGAGCAACCCTTGAGGTGCTGATCAGGTCGCTGGTAAAACTGGAGGGATTGCAATGGATCCGTCTGCTCTATGCCTACCCCGACGGCATCAGCGACAGCCTGATCAAGCTGATCAAGGAAGAGGACAAGGTATGCAAATACCTGGACATACCTCTCCAGCACATCAGCGACCCGATTCTGAAACAGATGAACCGCAGGAGCAGTGAAGCTGAGATCAGGGAACTTATTGCAAAGCTGAGGACGGAAGTACCGGGTATTGCCATCAGGACCTCATTCATTGTCGGTTTTCCCGGTGAAACAGACGACGACTTCAAGAAGCTTGTTCAATTTGTTGAAGAAACCCGCTTCGATCGCATGGGGGTGTTCTGCTACTCCAGGGAAGAGGGCACACCTGCATTCGAGATGGCCGAACAGGTTTCCGAACGGATCAAGAGGGAACGTTACAAGAAGTTGATGCGGACCCAGGCGCGAGTATCATTCAAGCATAACCGCAGCCTGGTCGATAAGGAAGAAATGGTGCTTATCGAAGGATACAGCGAAGAAACCGAACTCCTGCTTAAGGGACGTTCGTCAAGACAGGCCCCGGACATTGACGGACAGGTATACATTACAGCGGGGAATGCACAGGTTGGCGAGATTGTAAGATTAAGGATCACCGATTCCTCCGATTATGATCTCATCGGTGAAATAGTTTCCCAAAGCCCCTAAAGACGCCATTTTAAAGAGGGCTTTTCCCTTGACAAAGAAAACTATTGCTGTATTATTGCGACGCCTTTTACGGCGGTAAACTCAAGGAACGGAGCGCATTTATGGTTGATAAACTGGATGAGATGAAAGCCATCCTCCTTAAGATGAAAGAAGAGACCATCAAGGAAATCAGCAAGTCTCTCAAATCAGGTTCGGATATTCCCACCAACGAACCAAGCGGCGATATTTATGATCAGGCATCCAGCGAACGGGATCGGGAACTGGGGCTTTTGCTCGACGACCGCGAGCGGGAGAAACTGCGCAATATTGATGAGGCTCTGCTGAAGATCGAAGAGGAAGAGTATGGCATTTGCGAAGAATGCGAAGAAGAGATTCCCATTGGCCGGCTGAAGATAGTCCCCTTTGCCCGCTATTGCGTCAAGTGCAAGGCGGATATTGAAAAGCTGCAGGCCCAGACCAAGCGGTTTGAAGAAGACCGAGCATACCGGGAAATCGCACTGGGCGAAGAAGAAGAGGCCTGAAAAGCCAACAAGCAAAAAAGGGCGCCGCGGAAGCAGCGCCCTTTTTTGTTTTTAGGACAATCCCACCCCCCTGCTCACTTACGTTCGCTTCCCCCCTACTCCGTAGGGGGGATTGAGGGGGTAGCTTCTTCGGATTCCTCGCCGCTATGGCTCTGTCACTCTCTCCAGAAGCCTCGGCTGACCTCCCTGAAAGTGCTAAATTCATTTTATCTGCCGAGCAGCCGACCGTATTCCGCTGCTGTGATGGCAGTATGCCAGTGCCCGCCCATCTTGCCGATCATTGTCCCTCCCCAGAAAAACAAAACCACCAGCATGGCAAAAACCACCCCATTCACCGTAACCTTGCGTCCGGTAAGCTTCATGGCCAAAGCCCCCTCTGCGCGACAGTGGCTGACACAGCGCAGGCAGCCGATGCACTCTTCCGAATGAACCCGCTCCCTGGACATGACGGGGATGTACGAAGGGCAAACCTGGTTGCAGACGCCGCAGGATACGCAAGCGCCTTTGTTCCGGGTTGCCTTCACTGGTGAAAAAAGCGATATCAGCCCAAGAAGAGCGCCATAGGGGCAAAGAAAGCGGCAGAAAGGATTGCGTAGCCCCAGTGATAGCAGCACAAGCAGGCCGATTATCACCAGAGGCCGCCCTGACAGGTTGAGGAAAAAGTCCAGGAGTCTCACATCGGCGATCTTGTTGTAATCGGAATAGATGAAAGCGGTGACCTGCTCCGGCAGCATGGCAAAGAAGATTGAATAGAGAAAAAAAGCGAGCAGCAGGAACTTGATACTTCGCAAAATCAGGTCCAGCCAGCGGGGGGGCTGGATGTTGCGCCTGAAGATGCTGAATCCACCTTCCACAGCACCTCTGAAATGGTTCCCACCGGACAGATCCAGGAACAGAATGACCGCTTCAGCAGGAAGGAAACGGCAACGACACTGAGAAAAATGACCAGAGCAGCAGGATGTACCGGATTGATGGAACCGCTGGTCAGCCAATCCTTCAAGCTCAAAAGGGCGGAGATGGGCAGGAAGGCCTCGATCCCTTCCGGCCTGCCAGGGAGCGGGCCCGATGCGCCCAGGCGGAGATGGTAGACAAAACGGAAAAAGAGGATCCCCAGGTAAAGGGAGAAGAGGAGAAAACCCCACTGGATCATGATCCTCAGGGGCTGAATATATCGTTGACTCATATATTGGATCCCTACAGAGCGCCACATACTTTTGCGACTTATTGTGTCCCAAACCCATGCTATGGTTTGACCATAAAGAGTGGGGAGGGGAAAAATGGAACTTATCGTTGTAACGGGAGCGGTAACTGTTATCTACTGCGGCTATCTGGCTGCCCGGGACGAGATCAGGGACTGGAAGCGACTGAAAGCTGTGAAAATCGGGCGCAGCCGCCGCCACAGAAAGGAAGTCAGCCGCATCAGGATTTCAGTCTCTTGTCCAGAAGGTGGCGCGGCTGCACATTGGCGAGAGCCCTTAAGAGACTCTTTTTGATGTATGGATTTTCCTTTTCCAGCTCCTTCAGAAGTTCTTTCATCCTTCTGCGTTGCTGATCGGCGGAACCACAAACCGGGCAGCAGCAACAGACCACAGGGAAACGGTTGTTGCGGGAAAATTGAATGATGTCTTCTTCAGATACATAAACGAGCGGCCTGATCACCGTCGTCAGCCCGTTGTCGGCCAGCATCCCCGGCGCCATCGCCTTGAGTGCGCCGACAAAGAACTGGTTGAGCAGCAGGGTTTCGATGAAATCGTCCATGTGGTGACCCAGCGCCAGCTTGTTGCAATTGTGCTGCTGGGCCAGGGCATAGAGAGCTCCTCTTTTGAGGCGGGCACAGATGGAGCAGTAGGAGGAATCGGGCCGCCGCTTTTCCTTGATGATGCCGTAATGATCTGTTTTCTCCATATGCACGGTAAAGCCGTTCTCATGGAGATGTTCTTCGATGATGTCCGCCCTGAAACCGGGGTATCCCGAGTCGATGTTGATGGCGACGATCTCGTAGCGCACCGGCGCCCGCCGTCTCAGGGTGTCCAGCATGTGCAGCAGGGTATAGGAGTCCTTGCCCCCCGAAACCCCCACGGCAATCCGGTCCCCTTCCTCGATCAGGCCGTACTCTGCAATGGCGCGCCCGACCCGGTTCTTGATCCTTCTGTACAACGCATCTTCAATCAGTGCCACAAAAAACTCCAACAAGCAAAGGCGATCCCATGGGACCGCCCTTCCCTATGCAAACAGTATCGGTCGAGGAACTACCCCAGAACTTCCTGGCGGAAGCGGTCGATCCCCATTTCGTCGACGATGCGGCCAAGGCGGTTCTGGTTGGCGGATTGCTTATACCAGGCGATGATCTTCGCCACTATCTCCAACACCTCTTCTTCCGTCGGCACATTGTCCACCAACATATCGGCAAGACGAGGCCGGGCGCCGGCATTGCCTCCCACCATAACCCGCCACCCCTTGTTGGTGCCCATGATTCCGATGTCCTTTATTGCCGGTTCGGCACAGGAAACCATGCAGCCGGAAACCCCCATCTTCAGCTTGTTGGGCAGCTCCATGGCGTGGTAGATCTTGTCCAGCTTGAGCCCCAGGGATATGGAGTCCTGAATTCCGCGCTTGCAGAAGCTGGTCCCCGGACAGATCTTGACGCTGCGCACGCATAGTCCAATGGCGGCACCGGGTGCTGTGGCCAGGTCGGCCCAGACCCCGTCCAGGTCTTCTTCCTTGATGCCCACCAGGGCAATACGCTGGGCCGAGGTAATCTTCACCGCCTGGACCTTGTATTTATCCGCTACGTCACAGATCTTGCGCAGGGTTGCAGTATCGACAATTCCCCCCGGAATGTGGGGAGCGACTGCATAGGTTTCCCGGTCGCGCTGCAGTATGGCCCCTTTTTCCAGAATATCCTTCTTCATTTTTTCCTCCTGACTTCGGATAAGTTTTACTTAAATTCAGGTAGCAGCGACTCCAACCGCCACCCTTTCTTTTCACCCTCATCGAAATAGCGCCACTTCTGCAGATCGGTAACGGTCCTCACCGTAGTCGATGGACTAATGTTGTAATCAAGCTCCATTACCACCTCCGCCTTCTTGGCTTCAGTGTCGCAATCCTTGCTGAGGATACGCGAATCAAGCACCCTGATACCCCTGGCAGCCTCGACACGTTTCCGATAGTCGTCACGCAGCGGCGCATCCACATAGGCAACACCTGCATCGAATTCCTGCCAGCGCAGCATTGTGGCATAGGATCTGGAAGTCTTGTCAAAATTCTCTTTCACGATGTAGCCGAAGTTGCAACCGGAAAACATGAGCAACGATGCAGCAAGCAGTACCATGCGAAAGCCGAATTTCATGATTATTCTCCTATCCCTTTATGTATCTCACCAGCTCGGCAGCTATCCCGTACCTGCCGAAGGGGGGATCAGATAAAAACCCCCTACCCGGTCACGGGCGGCATCAATGAACTCGCGGGCAATGGCCAGCCCCTCGCGGGCACCTTCCTCTTTTTCCTTCCCCTTCATCCGCCCTCTTATTTCATCGGGAATGACAATGCCGGGTACCTCATTGTGGAGAAACTCGGCATTTCTCTCACTCACCAGGGGCAGCACACCGGCAGGATCGGTATGTTCAGCTGTGCCGTCTGTTCCAGCATATCATCCAGACGTTTCAGGTCATAGATGGGTTGTGTCTGGGCAAACGAGGCTCCGTTGGTCACTTTTTTCAGCAGGCGGCCGGTCTGGACATCCATACGCGCCGTGTTGGGATTGAAGGCGGCGCCGATGGTGAAACCGGTGCCGCAGCCAAGAGGGTTGCCAAGGGCGTTGACCCCCCTGTTCAAGTCATCCAGGAGTTTGATCAGGGTGAATGAATTGAGGTCGAACACCGAGGATGCGCCGGCCTGCTCCCCCAGGCTTGCCGGGTCGCCGGTCACAGCCAGAATGGAGCGGATACCCAGAAGGCTCGCTCCCATCAGATCCGATTGCAAACCGAGCAGGTTCCTGTCCCGGCAGGTGATGTGGACGATGACTTCGATGCCGATCTCCCGCTGGATCAGGTTGGCCAGGGCGATATTGCCCATTCTCACCCGAGCCAGAGGGTTTTCGGCAAGATTGATGGCATCGGCCCCGGCTTCTTTAAGGATGCGGCTGCCGGTGAGCACATTGCTGCAGTCCAGCCCCCGTGGCGGGTCCAGTTCGACGGTTACCACCTTCTCTTTCCCCCAGGACGAAAGGAAACCGGGCGCCGCCACAGTCTGCGTCTCGCCACGTTCGGCCAAGGGCACAGATGTGGATATCTGACGCGGGGCAGGCTTTCGCCCCTTGACTCTGGCGGCAATCTCACGAATATGGTCAGGGGTAGTGCCGCAGCAGCCGCCGATGAGGACAGCGCCGGCGGCAGCCATCTCTTCAGCCATGCCGGCAAAGTATTCGGGAGTGGCACGGTACAGGTAGCGGCCATTGACATACTCGGGAAAGCCGCTGTTGGGATAAACGGCAATGGGCAGAGCAGTGACCTTGCCCAGGCGCTTCACTGTGCGGAGTATTTCAAGCGGCCCTGCGCCACAGTTGGCGCCAATCACATCGGCTCCGGCAGCAGCCAGCCTCTCGGCAACTGATTCCACCGGTACGCCTCCGGCTATGCGGCTGTTTTCGCCAAAAGCCATGCTGCAACGACAGGTAACCCCGTCTTTTTCGCCACAGCCACCCCAATTTGCAGCTGCCTGAGATCGGAAAAGGTTTCCAGAAGAAAAAGATCTACTCCCCCCTCGACCAGTGCATCTACCTGGGCGTCGAACATCCGGCGGATCTGATCATCCCCCAGGTCCTTTTCTTCCCCCCTTGGCGCCAACCAAGGGGCCGATTGAGCCGGCAACATAAACATCGTGTCCGGAAGCCGCCTGCCGGGCAAGCTGAGCCCCCTTGACGTTGATGTCATGGAGCTTGGCACCGATGCCGATAGCATCCAGCTTGGCAAAATTGGCACCGAAGGTGTTGGTTTCTATGACCCTTGCCCCGGCAGAAACGTACTCCCGGTGGAGGTCCAGTACCAGCGAAGGTCTGACCAGGTTCAGATGCTCAAAGTTGGCGTCCGGGCTCACACCTTTGGCATAGAGCATGGTGCCGATGGCGCCGTCGCCTATCAATACTTCATGCTGGAGTGCTTGGAGAAAATTCATCTATTACCCATGTTTTGCTGGCATTTTTACGGCCTGATCGCTAAAATACCGATCAAATTTATTTCTGCGAGGTCTCAGCATGCTGCATGCGGCAATCAACTGGCTTCTGGCCACCATACTCAAGTTGGGCTATCCCGGCATATTCCTGCTTATGGCCATGGAAAGCTCTGTCATCCCCATACCCAGCGAACTGGTAATGCCACCGGCCGGCTACTGGGCCGTCGAAGGCAAAATGAATCTGTGGCTGGCAATTCTCTGCGGCACTGCCGGCAGCCTGGTGGGCGCCTACGCAAACTATTATGCCGCTCATTATCTGGGCAGGCCTCTCATTCTCAAGTACGGGAAATATGTGGGCATTACCGAAGAGAAGTTCGCCAAGGTCGAGACATTCTTCCACAAACATGGTGAAATATCAACCTTCATCGGCCGTTTGTTGCCGGTGGTGCGCCATCTGATCTCTCTCCCCGCCGGCCTGGCCGGCATGAACCATGCAAGTTCGCCACCTATACCCTGCTCGGTGCCGGCATCTGGTGCACCGTCCTTGCCTATATAGGCTACATAATCGGGGAGAACCAGGAGCTGATCATGGAATACTCCCACCAGGCGGTAATCGGCGTCATAGTCTTCAGTGCCGGACTCATTGCCGTTTATGTCTGGCGCCACAAGCGAAAAAGCGCGACCAGCCCCTAAGACGCCACACCACCAAAATAAAGCCCCGGCAGATCCAGGTCTGCCGGGGCTTTTATTTTGGTGATTCAACCTGCTACTTGGGAACTTTTTCCCAGTCTTCGAGGAATTTCTTGATCCCGGCATCGGTCAGTGGATGTTTTGCCAGCTGCATGATCACCGAGAAAGGGATGGTCGCCACATCGGCGCCGATCAGGGCCGAATTGAGCACATGAATCGGGTTCCTGATGCTGGCAACGATGATTTCCGCCGTATAGCCGTAGTTATCGAAGATAGTACGGATTTCCTCGATGATGCCCATGCCGTCCTGGGAGATATCATCCAGACGGCCGACAAATGGAGAGACATAGGTAGCACCCGCCTTTGCCGCCAAAAGCGCCTGCATGGGGGTAAATATGAGAGTGACGTTGGTCTTGATCCCCTTTGCAGAAAGTGTCTTGGTCGCCTTGAGCCCTTCCGGAGTCATGGGAAGCTTGATGACGATGTTGGGGTGAATCTTTACCAGTTCCTCCGCCTCACTGATCATGCCATCGTGTTCGAGGGAAACCACTTCTGCCGAAATGGGACCGTCGACGATGCCGGTTATTTCCTTGATGACATCCGCAAACTTGCGGCCCGATTTGGCAATGAGCGACGGATTGGTGGTCACGCCATCCACCACTCCCAGCTCATGGGCCTCACGTATCTCCTTCACATCTGCAGTGTCGATAAAAAACTTCATTTTTCTCCTCCGATACCGTTTTTTTCTGAGTTTTCCAATTGTTCGCGGAACTTTTCCAGGCAGGACATGGAGCAGAAGTACAATTTCCGCCCCTCCAGGTTGCCGATGACAGCATCACCCCTTGCCACATAGGTGCCGCAGACGGGATCCCTGAATGTCTCTTCCTCCTGATCCGCATCCCTGCGGACTTCCTTGGCCGCAGAACGGCCTTTAAACATTTTGTAGAGCATGTAGCCGACAAGGATCAGCACCAGCAACTTTGCCAAAGCTTATCCTCCTAGAGTTTTTCGACCCGCTCCGGCGCCTTCAGGCCAGCCAGCAGGTCAGCGATTGTTTTATGCAACAGTGGATGCACCAGGTCGGGAGCTATCTCGGCAAGAGGCTGAAGAACGAACCGTCGCTCATGAAGTCGTGGATGGGGAATGGTCAGTCTTTCACCTGTGATTACTTCATCATTGTAGAAAAGAATATCCAGATCAATCGGCCGGGGCCCCAGTGCACTTCTTTCTTTCTCCTGAAAATGCCTGATTCGATGCGCTGAAGCTCGTCAAGAAGTTCAAGGGGGGATACTCGGTGTTTATCCTGGCGACCGCATTATAAAAGTCAGCTGGGGTACTCCTCCGACAGGCTCGGTTTGGTAAAAGCCGGAAAGGGCCGTGACCTGGGTCCGGGAAAGTTTTCCCAGCTCGGCCACCCCACGCAGCAGGTTAAGCTCCCGATCTCCCTGGTTTGATCCGAGAGCTATGTAAGCCGTCGCTTTCACCTGGCGATTAGAACACAATTCTTCCGTTTTTTCAACCCCGCGAGCAGTTGTTGGAAAAGCTCCGCCACCCTGCATCAGATATGGAAGTTGCTTCTCATCGGGCAATGGTTGAGCTTTATTATTTTTTTGACATTGTAATGGCAGGTGTTTTTGAGTATATTTTAAACATTTGCCAAAGCACTTTATTCAGCCCATCCCACAGGAAGGCACGATGAAAAACAACTCGGCAAACGGCACAGCAAAAAGCAACGAGCAGGAAGCCAAAGACCATTACGAAAGCGGAGTAGAAGCTTTCAATTCCGGAAGATTTCTGTCCGCCCTGAAATATTTTGAAAAGGCGGTTGCACTGGAGCGGAATCCGGCTTCTCTTTCACGTCTTGGACTCTGCCTGGCAAAGGAAAAGAGGAATTTTGCCAAGGCAATCTCACTGTGCAAGGAAGCCATTAAGCATGAGCCTCGCAATTCGGAACATTTCCTGTACCTTGGGAGGATACATCTCCTGGCCGGGCAGAAAAAGGAAGCAATAAGGATATTCCGCATGGGGCTGAGAAATGGCAGGAACCCTGACATATCCAAAGAACTGGAACGTCTGGGCAGCAGGAAAGATCCGCTGCTCCCCTTCCTCGGGCGCGATAACCCCATCAATAAATTTCTGGGCATTGTTCTGAAAAAAACCGGCTTGCGCTGAGCCTTTTGATCATTTCCATTTCCATTTCCAAAGGAGTTGCCATGGCAGACAAGATAGGCGTTGCTCTTATCGGCGGAGGGCGTACCGGTACACCAATGCTGAAAGAGTTGCTCAAGTACCCATATATCAGCATTATCGGGGTTGCCGATTTGAATCCGACTGCGGAAGGAATCAAGATAGCTGCAGAGAAAGGCATCTACACCACATCCGACCCAATGGCCCTTGTGGGTAAAGGGGATGACATCGACATCCTCATCGAAGTCAGTGGCGACACTGCGTTAAAAAAGGCGGTCAAGGCCGCCTTCGCAAAAAGCGGCAACAAAAAAACCATCATCATGCACGACCTCATCGCCCGCCTCTTTATCAGCGTCTGTACCCATCAGAGTGAGTTAATCCCGACCGTCCACCCGGATGACATTGGCATCGGAAACTGAGGACTCCCCACGACGGCCTGGCGGAGGCGCCATGATCAGATATATTACCGTTAAAAGCCACAGCAGAACCGAGCTGATCAATATTACCGACCAGGTACAGGACACGGTAAGGGTTTCGAAGGTGAATTACGGCCTCTGCCACCTTTGCGTACTTCACACCACGGCCGGGATCACCATCAACGAGGGAGCAGACCCTGCCGTGCAACGGGACATGGTAAACTTCTTCAACAAACTGGTGCCCAATGACCCCTATTTTACCCATGCCGAAGGGAACTCGGATGCCCACATCAAAGCATCCATCATCGGCGTAGCAAAAACGCTCTTCATCGACAATTCGAAGCTGGTTCTCGGCACCTGGCAGGCGATCTATTTTTGCGAGTTTGACGGACCGCGGGAGCGAAGAGTTGCGGTCAAGATAACAGGCGATGCCTGAACAGGCATCTCAGGCGAAATGGTTATATCCCTGCCGCCGGGGTTGGTATAACGAACCATCGGCTGCTGTAATGGCGAGTCGATTCTCTGCAGTAATTTCACCGATTATGGAAACATTGACACCACAGGCTTCCATGCATGAAAAGACCCGGTCCTTGAGCAGAACCGGCGCCGTAAAGACCAGTTCATAATCCTCCCCACCGCCAAGGGCAAGCGAGAAACAATCCTCCGAAAATCTTGTGATTTCTTTCCTGTATTGATCGGAGATTGGCAGGCCCGTCAAGTCCATCCTGGCGCCTACAGCCGATTTTTCCAGAATATGCCCCAGATCGGCGAGAAGCCCGTCGCTTATATCGATCATGGCAGTTGCCAGACCCGCCTCTGCCAGGCAATGCCGGCCGACAGCCGTGGTTCCGGATCAAGATGCCTGGATATCAAAGGTCCGATTTTCTCCCCATGCCGCAAAAGTTCCAACCCAAGAGCCGAGTCACCTATTGTTCCCGTCACGAAAATCAAATCCCCCGGCCGGGCGCCGCTACGCTGCACCACCAACTGGGGTAGCTGCTCGCCGATGGCGGTCACAGAAATGGCCAGGCCCCCTTTCGACGAGCAGGTGTCACCGCCAATCAATGTAACACCGAACTGGTCGCACGCTGCATCATGCCGGAAACAAATTTGTCGAGGAATTCAAGATCTAGCCTCTGGGGAATGGCCAACGAAAGCAGGTAATAACGTGGTTTGGCTCCCATGGCTGCCAGGTCGGAAAGATTGACTGCCAGGGATTTCCTGCCAAGAGTGAGGGGGTCGCTCAGGTTCAGATCGAAATGGACCCCTTCGATAAGCATGTCTGAAGTCATCAGCGTCAAGTGGCCTGGTGTCGGTTCAACGGCTGCGGCATCGTCACCGATACCGATTTTTACGGTCGTTTTTTCGGCAATGGCGGCGGCAATTCGGTCAATGAAGCCGAATTCGCCCAGGTCGTGCAGTTTCACACCTTTGCCCCCGCCACTATGCCTTTACGGGATGAAACCAGAACCCGCGTCGTATGCGCCTTGGTCTTGGGGGGCATGTTTTTCACCGTCCCCGGCGGGGTCGGTGGGTATTTTTCCAGGGCCACCTTCAGTACGTCGTCGATGGTGCTGGCATAGACAATCTTCACCTTCTTCAGGATATGCCGGGGAACATCTTCAATATCCTTGCGATTCTGTTCGGGAATGATAATGGTAACGATCCCAAGCCGGATAGCGGCAAGAATCTTCTCCTTGAGACCGCCGATTGGGAGAACTTTTCCCCGCAGTGTAATCTCACCGGTCATGGCAACATCCTTTTTAACCGGTGTTTTGGTCAGTGCCGAGACCAGTGCAGTCGCCATGGTGACGCCGGCCGACGGGCCATCCTTGGGTATGGCTCCGGCCGGGACATGGACGTGAATATCCATGTTGCTGTAAAAATCCTCCGACAGGTGCAGCTCAACAGCACGGGTGCGGATGTAGGACAGGGCCGCGTGAACCGACTCCTTCATCACATCCCCCAGCTGCCCGGTCAGGGATAGTCCCCCTTTGCCTTTCATAATGGTCGCTTCTATGAAAAGGACTTCGCCGCCGACAGGAGTCCAGGCAAGGCCGGTGACAACCCCGATCTCGTTCTGCTTCATCTCTTCTTCCCGTATGAAACGCGGCGGGCCTAGATACTTGGTGACGGTGGCAGCATTGATCGGGAACTGCCGCTTCTCCCCTTCCGCGACCCGGCGGGCCACCTTCCGGCAGACGGATCCGATTTCACGCTCCAGGTTCCTGAGCCTGCCTCGCGGGTATATTTGGAGATAATGGTTTTCAGTGCCTCATCGGAGAAGGTGATGATTTTCTCGGTGATACCGTTCTCCTTGGTCTGCCTGGGAACCAGATAACGCTTGGCGATCTGGAGTTTTTCCTCTTCCGTGTAGCCGGAAAGGCTGATTACCTCCATCCGGTCGCGTAGCGGTCCGGGAATGGTGTCCATCTGATTGGCCGTGGCAATAAACATGACATCTGAAAGACTGAAGGGCAGATTTATGTAATGGTCGGAGAAAGAGTGATTCTGCTCCGGATCGAGCACCTCCAGAAGAGCAGAAGACGGGTCGCCACGGAAATCTGCCCCCAATTTGTCAAGTTCGTCGAGCATGAAAACAGGGTTGTTCGAGCCGGCCTGCTTCAATCCCTGAATAATACGGCCTGGAAGCGCCCCCACATAGGTCCGGCGATGTCCTCTGATCTCGGCCTCGTCCCGCACGCCGCCAAGGGAGATACGGACAAATTTCCGTCCCATGGCCCGGGCAATGGATTTGCCGAGGGAAGTCTTGCCTACGCCCGGAGGGCCGACAAAGCAAAGGATCGGGCCTTTCATCTTCTTCTTCAGCTTGCGCACGGCAAGAAACTCCAGGATCCGCTCCTTGATCTTCTCCAGGAAGTAATGGTCCTCATCGAGGATTTCCTTGGCCTTTTTGATTTCCAGAGAGTCCTTGGTGGATTTGCTCCATGGCAGCTCGACCATCCAGTCGAGGAAGGTACGCAGCATCCCTGATTCCGCTGCGTCAGGATGCATCTGCTCCAGGCGTCCCAGCTGCTTCAAGGCCTCTTTTTCGATATTTTGAGGCATTCTCGCATTGGCAATGGCTTTACGCAGTTCGGCGATCTCTTCACTGCGGGCATCGGTCTCTCCCAGTTCCTGCTGAATCGCCCGCAACTGCTCCCGAAGGTAGTATTCCCGTTGGCTTTTACCCATTTCCTCCTTGGCCGCTGACTGGATACGGGCCTGCATGCTGAGAAGTTCGAACTCCTTGTTGAGGAAATCGTTGACCCGCTTGAGCCGCTCGATGGGGTCGATTATCTCCAGGAGACCCTGGGCTTCCTCTACCTTGAGACCGATATTGCTGGCAATGAGATCAGCCAGGCTTCCGGCCTCCTGCATGTTCTCCACGATCACCATGACTTCGGGAGATACCACCTTACCCAGTGAAACAATCTTCGCCAGCTGCTCCTTGACGGTACGCATGAAGCTTCCGTCTCAAGCGTGTTTTCAGGCAACAGTGGTTCAACGATCCGCTCGATACGCACGGAATAGAACGGCTTCTGTTCCATGTATTCGGTTATGCGCCCTTTGGTCAAACCCTGGACAAGGATCTTCACCCTGCCGTCCGGCAACTTCAGCATGCGCATGATCATGGCTACGGTCCCGACGCCGTAAATCATGTCAGGAGAAGGATCTTCCTCGCTCACATCCTTCTGGGTCGCGAGAAAGATCAGCCTGTCTTTGGACAGTGCCGAATCGACAGCGTTTATGGATATCTCCCGCCCGACAAATAAGGGGAGGATCATGTAAGGGTAGACGACAACATCCCTTACAGGCAGAAGCGGCAGGACGTCCGGTATGTTCAGCTCTTCGTTTTCCTGCTTATTTTCCATGTTGAATCTCCTCAATCCGGATGTCGCGGATCAGCGTATTTTTGTCCTGCAATTTGGGAAAAACGACAGAAAGAACCCCTTTTTCATAATTGGCTTTTGCCCTGTCCATATCAACAGCAGGGGGAATTTCCACTGTCCGGCAGAAATGACCGAACTGCCGCTCCATGCATATATAGCTCGCCCCGACAGCACCGTCATCTTCCCTTTTCACACCTTCCAAAACCATTGTATTGCAACATGTGGTCAGTGACAAATCCTCTCCGGCAAATCCCGGCAGCTCAAATTCGACCACATAACAGTCCGGCGTCTCGAAAACGTCCACACTGGGCGAGAATTCACATTCCCTGCCATCCTTTCCCTCCAAAGTCGAGAGGTAGGAAAATATCTCATCCATCTGCTGCCGGAAAAAATTCAGCCATTCCAATGGATATCGTGGGATCACCGCCATAACTACCCCAGATGTGCCGGATTGCAAAACCAGGAGCTTGTCCTGCCCCTTTTCAAATGCCATAGATACAATGGTTGATTTTGTTGATTTAACCATCTTTACCGCGAAAGTCAAGCCAATCCGCCTTGTGGCGCTGTTGGCGGAAACTCTATGGGCGTAAAAAGCGTCATTAAGCCTTTCTCCACTCTTAGGAATTGAATTATGGAATACCGGCGTGTATAATCACCCCGGTTGGCGGGCAGGAGTCCTTTTGACTAAAGACTTTTTCACGCATTAAGCAGGCTTGCGGGTTACTGAGAATCGGTTCCTGCCGGTAATGGTAATGATAATGACTTTGAGAGGGCCTATGAAAAAACGTACAACTTTAATTATGTTGGGGTTCACTCCCCTTATTCTCTGCGGTTTCGACTGGGGATTCAACTTCAAGGACAAATGCTCCGAAGCGAAAAAGTTGGCCACAGACCTGAGTGAGATCAAAGATGAAGCTGCACGCAGTGAAGCAGAAGCTAAAATCATCGAGCTCTGCCCGGAAGGTGCAGCCGTCCATTTCGCCAAGGCGCTGAATTTTGAACGGAGCGGCGCTCTGGACAAGGCAATCGCCGAGTATCAGGAGTCTATCAAGGAGGACCCGGATTTCGGCGCTGCCAACGGCAATCTTGGTCTTGTATATCTGCAGAAGAAACAGGAGGATGATGCGGTCGTCGAGTTGACCAAGGCGACAAGAACCGATTCCAGTGGCGTTTACCATAAAGCCTCGGCAAAATCTTTTCCGACAAAAAACTCAATTCCCTCGCTCTTTACCATTACAATGAAGCTCTTTCCCAAATGCCCACCGACACAAATCTGCATGCAGATATAGCGGATGTCTATCTCAAGTCGGGGTTGCCGAACAGCGCTGAAGAGGAGTTCAATAAGGTTTTTGCCTCAGATCCGGGAAATGTGCGGGCGAGAATCGGTGTGGCTGCCATTTCCTTCGGCAGAAACGAGTTTGACAAGGCCATTGACGAATTGAAAAAAGCCCAGTCGGCCGATCCTGGCAACAAGGAAATTCATAGGCTTTTGGCCGAAGCCTATGAAAAAAAGGAGACAGGAAGAGCGCTGAATACGAGTCCCTTCTGGCAGGAGTGCAGTTAAAGTCGGAAACCTCGTCGCTCCCGGATCATCTGCGCCAGGGCGATTCCTTCATGTCAACCAAGGAATTCGAAAAGGCCATTGCCGAATATAAGGCGGCTCTCAAGGAAAAACCCGACTGGCCAGAAGCCCTGCAAAAACTGGGGGAAGCCTGCATGGCAGTCAACAATGACGATGACGCCATAACATACTTCAAAGAAGCAGTGAGGCTTAAGGCAGGGGATGACATTATTCATTACAAACTGGGCGTTCTCTATGAGCGTCAGGCACTTCTCGACGAGGCTGTGGTCGAGTACCGTCAATATCTTTCCACTGCTGCCGACAATCTGGACGCAAGACGCAGGCTGGCTGACATCTATACCCAACGTGGCAGTTATCCCCAGGCCATTGAACAGTACCGTGCATTGCTAAAGTTTAAAAACGATGATGCCGCGGCCCATCTGAAACTGGCTCGGGTATATGTCAGCAGCAAGGATTACACAACGGCCATATCGGAATACCTGGCAACGACAAAGCTTGAACCGGACAACATTGAGGCACATCGGGAACTTGCACAGCTTTACAGGAAGAAAAACCAGAACGAGGAAGCGGCAAAGGAGTATCAGGCAGTACTGAAGGTGAAAAAAGATGACAATGACGCCCGCACTGCCCTTACCTCCATTTATGTGAAGAACAAGAAATACGAAGAACTGATCGGCCTGCTCAAGGAAGGTGTGGAACAAAATCCCAAGGACCCCAACAGCCACTATAAACTCGGTCTTATGTACGAGTTCAAGAAAGACTACACTGCGGCAACAGATCACTACAAGGAAGCGACGGCACTGAAGGCCGATCATGCAAAAGCGCTCAATGCACTGGGAAGAGCCTACATGAAAAGCGGTCACATAACCGAGGCCAAGGAAGCTTTGGAAGCCGCGAAAAAAGCCGACCCGGAACTGGAAGAAACAACGGTGCTTCTCAGCAATATAAAGGACGAAATGTCTCCGGAACCAAAGAAATACAAAAAGAAGAGTCACAAGTCGAAGAAAAGCAAAGCGGGCAGGAAAAGCGGGAAAAACAAGTCAGGAAAATCAAAGGCAAAAAAATCAAAGAGGTAGTAGCAATATCTTGCATTAGAAAAAAAGGCCCGTGGCATATATGCCGCGGCCTTTTTCGCCCAAAAGTTATTTTAATGATGCCTCTTCTGCAAGCGGGACTATCTTCACCTTGGCTATTCCCTTGCCAAGAAATCCCAACTCTCTTGCCGCCGCCCGTGACAGGTCGATAAAAGGCTTCTTCCTTTTACGGCAACGGTCATTGACCGTTACAACTACTTCTTTGTCATTGGCCAGATTCGTTACTTTTACCTTGGTCCCGAACGGCAACGCCTGATGAGCAGCTGTCATTTTCTCCGGATTATAGCGAGCACCGGAGGTTGTCCTTCTGCCGTCGTACCGCCTGGCATAGTAGGAAGCGATGCCGACTGCTTCAGCATCCTTTGCTTCCTTCGGTTTTACTTCTGCCGTAACTGGTGTTTCTTTTGGCCTGCTTTCCGATCTCGTTTCTTCAGCCAGCAGGGGAAGCGTGTGGATCGGAAGGAGCATCAGACAGATTGCGGCAATCAAAGCCGGCCTGCCCCTACGCTCTAGTGATGCCATGCGCACCTCCTTTGTTGGGCGAGGGGTTCATATAGCACGGCAATGTAAATGGAGTCAAGAAAAAAGAGAAAATCCTAATCTGGTTTTCTAATGAAGTCAATAATACCGCACAGTTTCCAGTCGAGAAAAATCAGTGGGAGTGATCCAAATTCGTTCCCCGCTGAGTGGCAGCCGTTTTTATCGCGGTCACGTCATTGATGGTCACAACCCCACCCACATCACCGGAAACAGCCCCGTCATCGTAGCGACGAAAAGTCAGTACCAGCCATTTCCCTGCAGCCTCGTCATATATCTCCACCCCCGGCTGCAACACATTCTGCTGCAATCCATGGGAAGCCAGGAATTCTCTCCAGTCCCTGCCGACAATCTCGCGATGGGAGACGGACGTGTAGTTCTCGACCGCCCGATTGAACCTCTTGATCCGGCCCATGTTGTCAACGAGAATGAACATGTCGGTGATAAAATCAAGGGTCTGCTCCCATTCCCTCCGAATGTTTTCCATCTGGAGAAACAGATTTTTCAATTCCTCATGCTTCATGAACAACTGGGACTGGCTCTTGCGCAGTTCTTTCTCCAGGTACCTCTGTTCGGTCACGTCCCTGGCAACAGCAATCAGGCAAGCCTCTTCGCCATACTCGATTACCTCGGCTGACCAGAGCATGGTTCGCAGCTCTCCTGACTTGATGCGGAAAGAAACTTCAAGATTGCGAACCAGGTCATTTTTATTCAAAAGTTTCAGCATCAGCATCCGGTCGCGGTGATCGAACCAGATGCCGAGCTCTGTGGAGGTCTTTCCGACAACTTCATCCCGTGAATAGCCGGTAATCTCCAGGAAGGCTTCGTTAACCTCTATATACTTGCCATCCCCGGCTCGGGTGATGACGATCCAGTCAGGACTGGCATGAAACGCCTTGGCAAATTTTTCCTCCGATTTCCGCAGGGCGTCTTCCGTCTCCTTCCGCCAGGTAATATCCTGGGTAGTGCCAACCATTCTTATGGGTTTTCCCCCTTCATTGAAGACGACCTCTCCCTGGCCGGCCACTGTTCGCACCCTGCCATCGGTTAGTATAAGACGAAAATCCATATTGAACAGCTTATGGGCATAAAGTGCTTCGTTGATGGCCCGGTTCAGCCCTTCCCTGTCTTCGGGGTGCACCATGCGAGAATCGCCTCGTAAGATACGGAAAACAACTCCCGGTTAACTCCCCAGATCCTGTACATCTCATCTGACCACCGGAAGTTATTGGATTCGATGTCCCAATCCCAGCTTCCCAGATGGGAGATTTTCTGTGCCAGAGCAAGAAGTGATTCACTGGAGCGGAGCGCTTCTTCGATGCGTTTTTGCCCGGTAATATCGAGAAAAGAAACGACCCTCTTTCCCGTACCGGGTATCCCCCCACCTTGCCACCACATCCCTGACCGAGTCGGCTGCCCCGGTAAATCTGAATTCGTAACTATCCGGACAGGCATTTACCTCAACCGGCAGGCCCTGTTTTGCCGATACCTTTTCACGATCTTCCTCAGCAACAAACTCTTTCCAGGATCGTTTGCCTTCAAGTTCTTCCCTGAAATAGCCGCTCAGCTGTTCAAACTCCTTATTGGCCATGGAGATGGTCCCATCTTCCTCGACAATAATGGTCGCAGCACCGGTGCTTTCGAAGATGGCACGATACTTCTCCTGTGATTGCCTCAGGGATTCTTCCGCCATTTTACGTTCGGTAATATCCCTGGCCACATGGAGAACCCTTGTTATACTGCCATGCTCATCCAAGATCGGATAGGCAGTGACCTCCTCATACAGCATTTCCCCCTGTTTGCCCGAATGGAGGTGTTCTACCGTATGACTTTCACCGGTCGCCAGCGTTATTTGGATCGGGCACTTCGCTTCAGGCGTTCCGCAAGGTTGGCAAAGGCTGTGTGTTATCGCATGGCAGGTTTGTCCGAAAACCTGTTCATCGGTGCAATCGATCTTGCGTAGAAAGGCGCGATTGGCACGTTGAACCGTATAATCAGAAACATTGACGATGCAAATGGCATCATGGGTTGCCTCCAGAACAATTCCTGACAGTTCCAGAGAGTGTTTCAAATCTTCCTCAGCTTTAATGCGCCGGTTTTCGATTCGCCTGAACCGGCAGGCCCCGAAAAGGATTCCGGCCATGCCCGTACCCCAAAGGAGAAAATGGCCGGCAGCGCCCCGTCGAAGGTGGGTTGCGGTTATTTCTGCAAATGGGGCAAACGGCACGGAGATGCTGATGCCGCCGTACGTATCTCCCTTATGGAGCCCCTGCCTTGTGTGGCAATTGAGGCAGGCTTCCTCCATAACTAGCGGCTTCATCAGGCGCAGGAACTTTTTGCCTTCGATGTAACTTTCCGAACTGATCTCTTTTGCACCCTGTTTAAAGGCTTCAAGAGCCGCTTTTTCCCAGTTGTCCGGGGCATTCTCTGGTCGCAGGGGATTGATAGCGGTAAGATGGGAACGAATGCCCTGCCCCTGTTTTTCGATCTCGTGGACCTGGCGCACCATGTAAGCAGGATTCATCAGCGTCAGTACCCGTCCGGACGGAGATGTTACCTCACGCTCGGGAATTTCCTTTAGATAAGGGTTTGGCTGGGTCAAGGGGGTCACCGGGACGTAGATTCCCCCGGATTGTGCATTCCAGCGACGGTAAATGAGGTCCTTGCTGAAAAGACTCCGGGCCTGAAACTGTGCGGCAAACACCTCCGCATGTTTTTCCCAATACACGTTCCAAGAATAAGAGCCGCCTATGGACAATGTCCACACCAGAGCTACCATCAGGACATATTTTTCCCATTGAGGGATATTTGAGAACTTCCAGAACCGGGTCATGCTGATCACGTTCCTCCCAATGCTATTCAACAGGGTGGTTTGAACCTTATCGGGCAGAGAAGAAGTTTTCTTGAACAGCAAAAACAGCGGCGGGCAAGGGAAGGATGATTAAGAACTCTGATACTGGGATGGCAATCACGGGAGAAAGATATCTTTGGCTGAAGGTGGGATAAGTCCCTTGGCCTCGGCACGGCCCATAAGCGTATTGACGGCTGCTTTTCCCTCGTGTCCCAGGTCCTTTGAAAAGTCGTTGACATAAAGGTCGATATGGGCAGCACATACTTCGTCGCTCATTTCCTGGGAATTGGCCCGGATATATGCATTCGCTTTACCGGGGTCGGCAAAGGCAAGCTCAACACTCTGGCGGAGAAGGCTGTTGATGTCGGCAATGACTTCAGAACCCAGTGAACGTTTTGCCACTATCCCCCCAGCGGAATGGGATGCCCTGTCTCCCGCTCCCACCAATCCCCCAGATCAAGAAGCTTTACGAGTCCAAGACCGGCGTAGGTGAACCGCGATTCATGAATAATGACCCCGGCATCGACACTGCCATCAGCAATTGCACCTATAATCCGGTCAAAGCAGATGGATAATATCTGTAAGGTCAGGGTCAAAAAGCCTGAGCAGCAGAGCTGCCGTGGTATATCTTCCCGGCAGTGCGATCCGCTTGCCCTTCAACTGCTCCATGCTTTCATACTTTTTCGAGACAACCAGGGGACCGCAGCCCCGGCCCAAGGCTCCCCCGGCCGAGAGCAGACAGTAATCCTCCCGGACATATCCAAGGAGATGATAGGATATCTTGCTTACGTCCAAAGCTTTTTCCAGGACCAGGCGATTCAGGGTCTCCACATCCTCCAGCCGCTCATTGAAGATGAGCCCGGCTTCGATACCAGGCCATGGGTAAGGGCATGAAAAATGAAGGTGTCATTGGGGCAGGGGGAATAACCGAGGGAAAGAGATTGCATCTGAAACCTCATGGTAAAGACATTAAGCTTGTATTAAAACTCTTCTATGTATTTCAGGAGAAAACGCTGCACAGCCTCAACTGCTCCGGGAATATTCCAGGAAGACATATCCCGGTTCTCAACCATGTTGCTGACCCCTCGAATCTCAAGACAGTCAACGCCGTAGCGAAGTGCCACCTGAGCAACTGCGGCGCCTTCCATATTCTCACATATGCCGCCAAAACGGGAAAAAAGTTCATCTCCACGGGCAGAAGTCCCGCTGCATGTGGAGACGGTGAGGAATTTGCCTCGAATTGTGGAAAGGCCCAATGCAGCGGCCAGGCTTGCCGCCTTGCCGGCTGCCTGCATGGACAGGGGAAACTCGTTGAAATAAGCCTTGCCGCTTCTCTTCACCAGCGGAATCCCGATCAGATCAAGGGTTGCCAGCCTCGGGTGTCAGAACCCCATCATCGGCTAGGATCTCGGAAGTGGCGACAGCCAGCCCGCCTACGGTCAGTCCACCCCCTTGGTAGGCACCGGCGCAACCGGTATTGACAAGCAGGTCCGGAGTTCTCCCCTGCAGCAGAACAGTGGTGGCAGAGGCCGCATTTATCTTGCCGATGCCGGTAACAGCCAGGGTTATGTCCTTATCGCCAATGCGCCCCCGGTAGATATCCGGAAACATGTCTGGCTTGGTTTGGACAGCGCCAATGGAACGGATCAGCAGGGAAAGTTCCTGCATGACCGAAGCTGTCACAAAAATCGACTTCATGGTCCCTCCGTACTTATTATCGCTGCATGGGAAAAGCCGGCCGGCAGTTATACGCCGAGGGCAGATATTACCACAGCCGCAAAGGCCAGTTCAACAACTTATAGAAATTTCAAATTTAGGAAACCCGCTGGGGGCTGAGCAGCCCCGTTTCGCTCTGCCTGGCCCCCTCTTTTCCCCTTGCATAAGGCAACCAGTTTTACTATATTCAATTGGTTTTATCGATGCGTAAAAAGGCCTGACATGCTGAAATGGATAGCCCCACTTAATTTTTTTCTCACCTTTTTGATCATAGCGTCGCTGGCGCTGATAGCCTCTGACGTGATTTCCTTCAGACTTACCAGACTTTATCCCAAAGCAACCCCGAAAAGCGCTGCGTCCGTCCCATCCACCATGGTGGCAGAAGACCTGATGTCTTTCGCTCCCATCCTGGAAAAGGGATTATTCGGCAAGGCTACACAGGGAAAGCTATCCCCAGTCGTCCAGCAGACCACCGCCACAGCGGCTGCCCCTGCACCCTCACTGGGAGATCTCATCCTGCTTGGAACTGCAGTCGGTTCCTATCGTGAAACCTTTGCCCTTGTGCAGAAAGCAGGCAAGGAAGAACGTGTTTTCCGTCTTGGCGATACGGTCTTTGAGACGGGGCCGCTGGTTTCGGTGGGCAAAGAGTCCGCTGAAATTCTCGTCAACGGCAAACGGGTAAAGATATTTTCGCCCACCGCGGCCGGCGCTGACTCGGCAACAAAACAGCCCCAGTCCACCGCTCCGGCAGGTAGTACGGGGCTTGCCGCCCAGGTGGGCGCCGGGAATTATGTCATTGACCAGCGGGCACTGAATGCATCCCTGGACAATATCGGCCAGGCCATGACCGATGCCCGCCTCCTGCCCAGCATCAAGGACGGTAAGGTCGAAGGATTCAGGGCCTCGGAAGTGAAGCCCCAGGGCATTTTCGGTACCATCGGCATCAAAAATGGCGATATCCTGCGCGCCATCAACGATTTCCCCATCGACTCGCCGGAAAAGGCCATACAGTCCTTTGCTTCACTCAAAGGACAGAGCCGCATAAAACTGGACCTGGTAAGGGACGGTCAGCCGACCACATTCAACTATGACATTAGATAGGCAGCGAACAGTACTTCTTTCCCATGATTGCCCAAACACCGTTCCCTGCAACATGTATCCGGAGGCGCCCATTGCGTAAAATCATAACCATCCTTTCACTGCTCTCCCTGCTGGCACTGCCGCTTCCGGCGCTGGCCAAGGGGGTAGTCCTCAATTTCAGCGACGTGGACATATCCACCATGGTAAAGTTCATCAGCGACCTGACCGGCAAGAACTTCGTCATGGACGACCGGGTGAAAGGCAAGATCTCTGTCTTTTCCCCAGCCAAGCTCTCCACGGAAGAGGCGTTCAACGTCTTCACCTCAGTGCTGGAACTGAAAGGCTTTACCGTTGTCCCGGCAGGGAAGGTGCTGAAAATCGTTCCCACCGGCGCAGCCAAGCAATCGGGAATGAAGATTCTCAGCGACAAGGATCGTGGCCCGGTCAACGAAGCTACGTGGCACGCATCATCAACCTGGAGCACATCTCCAGCCAGGAGGCGATGACCTTTCTCCAGCCGATGATCTCCAAGGACGGCTACATCTCCGCCTTCGGCCCAGGCAATATGCTGCTCCTGGTGGACTCATCCCTCAATGTACAAAAGATCCTCAACATCCTGCAACTGGTGGATACTGACCAGAAGAGAGAAGGAGCGGAACTGGTCTTCCTGAAGAATGCATCGGCTGAAAGCATCAGCTCAGTCATCAAAGAATGGCTGGGGGGCAAGGATAAGGGTGCCCGCCCCGCCGGGCAACAGGCAGCAGCACCAACCGGCACTGGTTTGGTCCTGGCCGACCCCCGGCTCAATGCCCTGATCCTGTTCGGCAGCGCCAAGGACAAGGAAGATATCAAGAAGTTCATTGCCCAGTTGGATATCGTTCCCCCGACCACCAGCAGCAAGGTGAACGTCTATTACCTTGAAAATGCCGATGCCACCGAAGTTGCCAAGGTTCTTGACGGCGTCGTCAAGGGCTCTTCTGCTGCAGCAGCACCGGGCCAGCCGGGAGCCGCCGCACCCCAGCAATCGGTCTTCGAAGGAGGCAAAATCTCCATCACCCCTGACAAGGCCACTAATTCCCTGGTCATCATGGCCTCCCCCACCGATTACCAGAACCTGCTCCAGGTGATCCAGAAGCTGGACCGGCGCAATCGCCAAGTCTTCGTCCAGGCCACAATCGCTGAAGTATCCCTGGACAAGGCACGGGAGCTGGGAGTGCAGTGGGGAATATTTGGTGGTGCAGTTACCTCTGATGGAAGTGTTGCAACGGCTGGAGTTTACGATCCAATGGGCACTTTTTCGACAATTGCAGGGGCAGTGTCGCCCATAGCATCTCTCGCCGATATCAGCGGGCTTAAATTGTCCGGAGCTGCCAATTTCCCGGCAGTGCTCAGAGCACTCCAGTCCAACGGCGCCCTAAACGTCCTTTCAACACCTAACATACTGACCTCCGATAATAAGGAAGCGGAGATTTTTGTAGGAGAGAATGTTCCATTCCGGGGAAGCATAACCTACGGCGCAAGCAATCAGATCAACCCGCAGCAGTCTATTGAACGGAAAGACACCGGTATCACCCTGAAGATCAAGCCCATGGTCAGCGAAGGGGAATATGTCAAGATGGATATCTATCAGGAGATCTCCGCGGTCAAGGATGCCACCAGCACCGGTGCTGCAGCCGACATCACCACCACCAAGCGTTCCGCCAAGACCTCGGTGGTGGTGAAGAATACTGATACGGTAGTCATAGGCGGGCTGATCCAGGACCAGGACCAGGAAACCATTTCAAAGATCCCGTTCCTGGGGGACATCCCGGTGCTCGGCTGGCTGTTCAAGACCAAGAGCCTCAAACGGACCAAGACCAACCTCCTGATTGTTCTGACCCCATACATCATCAAGGACTCGGTGGATATGGGGAAAGTGTCGGAGATGCAGAAAAACCGTTTCAGCGAGCAATTGAAATCGGACAAGCCCATCGATTTCGATAAGGAACTGAAGGTGAAGGCAAACCAATGACCCCGGCCAGCGAGACCGAAGATATTGCCAGAAGGCTGGGGCTCCCGTTCCAGCCGGAAATAGACGACAGCACCGTGGAAACGACCCTGCTCATGCGTCTGCCGCTGGCCTTCGCCCGCAACAACCTGCTCCTGCCCCTCCGGGAGGAAGACGGCACACTGATCGCCGCTGCCGGCGATCCGGCCAATCTCCTGGCCCTGGACGAGCTGCAAGGTGTTTTCTCCATGCCGGTGCAGGCTGTTGCCGTGCCGCGCCAGACCGTTATGGACGCCATCAACCGCCTCTACGGCAGGATGTCCGGTTCGGCCCAGGAAGTGGTGGAAGAACTGGAAGGGGTGGAGCTGTCGGCCATCGCCACCGAGTTCAACGAGCCCAAGGACCTGCTGGATCTCACCGACGAGGCACCGGTGATCCGCCTCCTGAACTCCATCCTCTTCCAGGCGGTTAAGGAGCGGGCCAGCGACATCCATATCGAGCCCTTCGAGCGGGAACTGGAGGTGCGCTTCAGGATCGACGGCATCCTCTATAAGATGCTGGAGCCTCCCAAGGTGGTCCAGGAAGCTCTCATTTCCCGGGTCAAGATCATGTCCGGCCTGAACATTGCCGAAAAAAGGCTTCCCCAGGATGGCCGACTCCGGGTCATCGTTGCCGGCCGCGACGTGGATATCCGCGTCTCCATCATTCCCACCTTTTTCGGCGAAAGGATAGTGCTGAGGCTTTTGGACAAACAGCGGGGGGTCATCTCCCTGACCAACATCGGCCTTTCCGAAAATAATGTCAAAACCATGGAGCGGCTCCTCTCCAGAAGCAACGGCATCATCCTGGTTACGGGACCTACCGGCAGCGGCAAGACAACCACCCTCTATGCGGCGTTGAACCGGGTCAACTCCCCTGAAAAGAACATCATTACCATCGAAGACCGGTGGAATACCAGCTGAAAGGGGTGGGACAGATCCAGGTAAATCCCAAGATCGACCTCACCTTTGCCCATGGGCTGCGCTCCATACTGCGTCAAGACCCGGATATCATCATGGTCGGCGAGATCCGCGACGTGGAAACGGCGGAAATAGCCATGCAGGCCAGCCTCACCGGCCACCTGGTACTGTCCACCCTCCATACAAACGATGCCGCCACCGCCGTTACCCGCCTCATCGATATGGCATCGAGCCGTTCATGGTTGCCTCTTCCCTGTCGGCGGTCATGGCCCAGCGTCTGGTGCGAGTCATCTGCCCCCACTGCCGCGAAGAATACGAGCCTGAGCGCGAATATGCAGGCATCACCCTGCCCCCCGTCCTCTATCGGGGCCGGGGCTGCGAAAAGTGCTTCAACCTGGGCTCCATGGGGCGGATCGGCATCTATGAATTCCTTCCCATCGATTCGGAGCTCTGCTCCATGATCATCAAGCAGGCCCCGGCCGGCGCCATCAAGGAATATGCCATTTCCAGGGGTATGAAGACCCTGCGGGAAGACGGCCTGACCAAGGCTGCTGCAGGCATCACCACCATCGAAGAGGTTCTGCGGGTAACGCAGGAGGATTATGCCGACCTTCCGCTATAGTGCCTTCAAGGCCGGTGGCAACGAAGTCGCCGGCACCATCGAGGCGGCCAATGTCAACGAGGCCAGGCAGCGTCTGAAGAAAGACGGCCTCTATGCCAGACAGATAGCCCCGGCAGATGAGGTGGCCGGCGGACGCGGACGCATGTCCTTCAGGAAAAAAGTCGGACTGCCCGAACTGTCGCTGATGACGCGGCGACTGGCAACCCTGCTCGGCTCATCGGTACCGGTCTATGAAGCCATCGCAACACTTCACGACCAGGAGCGGCCCGGGGAACTGCGCACAATGCTGGGCCGGGTGCGCGACCGCCTTGCGGAAGGAACCAGCCTGGCCAAGGCTCTTGCCGCCGAACCGCAGATATTCAGCGACAGCTATATCGGCATGGTTTCAGCCGGGGAAGCCAGCGGCGCCCTGGAAGTGGTGCTGGAGAGATTGGCCGAGTTTCTGGAAGACCAGAATGCCATACGCAGCAAAATCGTCACCTCGCTGGCTTACCCGATCCTCATGGTTGTGGTCGGCACCGGTGTCATGCTCTTCCTCCTCGCCTTTGTCGTGCCGAAGATCGTCACCGTTTTCGAGCAGAGCAAGGCCGCTCTCCCCCTGATAACCGTCATCCTCATCAAGGTTAGCAGTCTGTTGCGCCAGGGATGGTGGTTGCTGATCATCATGCCGTTGCCGCCGCATTCACACTGAAACGGGCCAAAGGCAACGAAGCGTTTCGGCGGAAAAGAGACCGGCTGATGCTCAAACTTCCCCTGGCCGGCCCCCTCTGGCAGCGCTGATTCTTTCCCGCTTCGCAAGGTGCTCGGCCTTCTGCTGGCCAGCGGCGTACCGGTTATCAAAGCCATCGAAATCACCGGCGAGGCCATCGTCAACCGGGAATACCGCCTCTTCCTTGCCGAAGCAAGCGAGGAACTGATCCAGGGGGGAAGCCTATCGGTGGCGCTGCGGAAAAGCTCGCTCTTTCCGCCGCTCATGGTACACATGATTGCCGTCGGCGAAAAAGGGGGAGAGCTGGAAGCCATGCTGATCAAGGCCGGCAATGCCTTCGAGAAGGAATTCGAGGCCTCCATCACCCGGTCAATGGCCCTGCTGGAGCCGCTGCTGATACTGGGCATGGGGCTCTGCGTCGGCACGGTGGTGCTGGCGGTGCTTTTGCCCATATTCCAGCTCAACCAGCTCATAAAGTGAGGAACGCTGAAAAGTGACCATCTGCTGCGTTGCCCTTCGTCCTGCGTCGCTGCAACGTAGCGCGGCTACGTTTCACTCCTTGGACTCGGGCGCCTTGCACCTGGCCCCTTTTGAGCGTTCCAAGGGAAATTAAAGAATGAAAAGGAGTCATACATGAATAGTATTCGAAACAACCGCGGCTTTACCCTGATCGAGATCATGGTGGTGGTCATGATCCTGGCAGCGCTGGCGGCGCTGGTGGCGCCCAAGATCATGGGACGGTCCGACGATGCCAAAATCGCCGATGCCAAGGTGCAGATCAGGAACATTGAAAGCGCCCTCAAGCTCTACAAGCTGGACAATGGTGTCTATCCATCCACCGAGCAGGGGCTGGCAGCGCTGATCACCAAGCCGGCCACCGGCCAGATTCCGAAAAATTACAAGGCGGAAGGTTATCTGGATAGCAAGAATCTACCCAAGGACCCTTGGGAGAATGATTATGTCTATCTGTCACCGGGCGAGCACAGCGATTATGATCTCTCATCCCTTGGCGCCGACGGAACACGGGGGGGCGAAGGCAAAAGTGCCGACATCAACAGCTGGGATATACGCTGAGGACCGTTCGAAGTTCGGCGTTCGAAGTTCGATGTTACAAGCACAGGCAAAACATGAAATTCTTTAGAGTCTTACAACCTCGAACCCCGAACCTCGAACCTCGAACATTGGTGGTTGAACCTCGAACCTCGAACCTCAAACCTCGAACTGGTTTTCAAGGCGGTTTCACCCTCATGGAACTGATGGTGGTCATCGCCATTCTCTCCCTGATCGCGGGGATAGTGCTGCCCAGACTGCCATCCACCGAGTCGGCTAAGCTTAGAGACTCTGCCCGCTCACTGGCCTCGGCCATAAGATTCATCGGCGATCGGGCTGCGACGACAAAAACCGGTTACCGCCTGCACCTGAATATCACCGACAGTACCACCCGGGTAAGACAGTTGTCCCCGTCAGGGGAAGAAACAGCTGCCGACGATCCTTTTCTCAGCCGGCGGCCCATAGCCGAAGGAATCACCATCGAGGATGTGACCATCCCCCAGTCGGGAAAGATCAGCGAAGGGGAGGTCATCATCGGTTTCGGCCCCGGCGGTCTGCAGGATTTCATGATCATCCATCTGAAGGACGGCAAGAATGGGCATTTTACCGTGACCGCCTACCCAAGCAGCGGTAAGGTCAAGGTGGAAAAAGGATACCAGGAGGCAGCGCAGTGAAGGGCTTCACCCTGCTGGAAATCATGATCGCCTTGGCCATCATGGCAGGAGTGATCCTCACCGTCATCACTTCCTTCAACTACCACCTGTCTGTGGTCGGCAGGGACAAAGAAGAGACGTCTGCCATGCTCCTGGCGCGGGCAAAGCTGGAAGAACCTGGATTTATGGACCTTCAGGAAAAAAAGGGAACTTTCGGCCCCGACCATCCCGAAATAGCATGGGAGGCGGAAATGATGCCGACTGAAATCCCGCTCTTGCAGAAACTGATCCTGACCGTAAGCTGGGGTGAAAAACAGTCCCTCTCCCTGGTGCAATATTATGCAAAGAAGTAAGGGCTTCACCCTGCTGGAATTGTTAGTCGCCATGGCGCTCCTGGTCATTATCTGCGGAGCCCTGTACGGCACCTACTTCTCACTGATGAATGGCCGCGAGGCTGCAGTATCGGGCATGGAAACGAGAAGAGAAATCCGCACCACCCTGGACATGCTGCGCCGGGAAATCAGCTCGACCTATTTCCGAAAGCCAAGTCAGCCCAATGTGGAAAACAAGTTCAGGTTCGTTGTTGAGGACCGTGATTTCTTCGGTAAACCGGCTTCAACCATCAGATTCACTTCAATCGTCGCGCCGAATTTCGGTACGGCACCCGTTTCCGACCTGATGGAAATTGCCTACGAACCCGTTGAAAAGGACAACCGGATTTTCCTTGTCCGCCGGGCGAAGGATTCTCATTTTGATTTCAAGCCGGATCCGTATCCGCAGATGGAGGAGCTGGAAGGCTTTCTCGTGGAATGTTTCGACGGCGGCAAGTGGGTAAGAAGCTGGGATACGACCTTGAACAATGTCCTGCCCAAATCGGTGAGGATCACCCTGCGGATCAAGGAAGGGAACAAACCGGTGGAATATACCGCCATCGCCACCCCCAGGATTGCCGGCCCGTGAAAGACCAGCGCGGCTTTGCCCTGGTCATAACGTTGCTCATTACCGCCCTGCTGGTGGCATTATCAGTCCAGTTCGTCGATGAAGTCTATGTGGACACCTCAGTCAGCCATAACTACGTTGCGGCCCAACAGGCGAGCATTCTGGCTGCGTCGGGAGTGGAAGGCGGAAACAGGCTGCTCCAGTACACACAGTCGCTGCAGACCTACTCCTCTCTCCTTGATCCATGGGCCCAGCCCCTGATTTTTGAAGAAGAGCAGGGAAAACTGGTGATCTCCATCGCCGAGGAAAGCGGCAAGCTGAATCTTAACTACCTTGTCGGGACTAACGGAACAGTTGACCAGCGCCAGTATAACATGGCGGTACGCCTCTTCAAGAAATTGGGCCTTTCCCAGGATCTGCTCGACGCCCTTGTGGACTGGCTGGATGTCAATGAAGAGCCACGCCCGGCAGGGGCTGAATCAGCCTACTACAACAGGCTGAAGCCTCCTTACCCGGCAAAAAACGGCAAACTGGACACCACGGAGGAACTGAGACTGATCAAGGGATTCGACAGCAGTGTTGTTGCCAAACTGAGACCGTTTGTTACGGTTTATGCTGACCCTGCATCAGTGGCGGCTATGATCAATATTAATACCGCCCCCAAAGAGGTTCTGACTGCATTATCGGACAACATAACCGACGACTTGGCGACGCGGATTCTCGACCGGCGCAAGACAACCCCTTTTAAAAATGCCTCCGAGCTGGCGCAAGTTGCAGGTTTTGAAACCATTGCCCAGGAGCTGATGCTGCTTATCACCGCCAAGGGAGCCGTCTATCGTATCCAGTCCGAGGCCTTCGTCAAAGAGACCAGCCGGCTGGTGGAAGCGGTGGTTCGCCCATCCGGCATGACACCCACTGTTTTATACTGGAGAGAATACTGATGAATCTGCTCATCATCCAACTGAAGAGAAATGAGCTGGTCTTTGCCAATTTCCGCAGCAAGCGGGGAGAGCTTAGTTTTATAGAAGCTGCACGGCACCCCTTAAGCCAGGAAGACTCGCTGCCAGTGCTCTTGCAGGAATTTGCCGCGAAAAAGGCCGAGGAACGAAGGGTGATCCTGGCTATTCCATCAAATCACCTGTTCATGCGGGAAATGGAGCTGCCCATTGCCGACCGGCGCAAGGTGAGGGAACTGCTGCCGCTGGAGCTGAAGGGTGAGACCGCTGTGGATACGGACCAACTGGTGTTCGATGCACTGCCCCTTACCGAGGGAAAGGTCCTGGCGGTCTGGGCCAAACACCACTGGCTGCAGGAGACAATTGCCCTTCTGGTCGAAAAGGGGCTGGAGCCGGAAATAGTTACCGCTTCACTTTTCAACTGGCAGAGCCTTATCCCGCAGAAGCCGGCACCGGCACGGTCGCCCTTACCGACGGCGAGTCGTTGGTTGTCTACCAGGATAAAAAGCCGATCTTTTTCCGGGTATTGGCAGGGGGCGAAAGTGAGACGGCAAGAACCTGGCTGCCGTGGAAATCGCCAAAGGGACTGCCGTTGAGCGAGCTTTTGCCCATGGCGGGCATTCGAGGCAGGATGCACCGGGCACTTCCCCGGCGGCTGCATCCATTTCCCCCCTGGCCATCGATGGGGAATTTGCCGAAACCTTTGCCGGAGATGCCGACGCGGCCAGGGATCTTGCCGGCGCATATGCGGTGGCCCGGGCTGTCATTGCCGGAGATGCCATAAACCTACGTAGCGGCGATCTTGCTTATACGGCCGGGACGGCAAAAACGCGGAAAAAGCTGCGCCTGTCAATGATCCTTGCAGGCTGCGTGGTTGCACTGCTTTTTGCCGAAGCCGGTCTCCGCTGGTATCTGGTGAAAAAGGACCTGGATTCACTGAACAGCTCTATCAACAAGATATATCGGGAGGTCTTTCCCACCCGCAAAAAGCTGTCGATGAGGTTGCCGAACTCCGCTCGGAGATCAAGCGGCTGAACAGCGGCAAGGCCTCCAGCAATACCCTCATTGTTCTGAAAACCCTGGCGGAAGCAAAGGGGGACGACATTTTCGGCGTCTTCGAAGCGGAGATTGACGGAAACCAGGTGCGGTTAAAGGGTGATGCAAAATCATTCCAGGCGGTAAATGATTTTAAAACCAAATCGGCATCGCTGTTGTCCGGTGCCGAGGTTAGCGAAACCAAATCGAAACCGGATGGCAGCGTCACCTTCGTTCTCCGTGGCACGCTCAAGGAGGGAACCATATGAAATACATGCACCTCCTCATGGAAACCATGCAAAGCATGGATGAAAAAACCCGCCTGCGATGGGGAATGGCCCTGGCCGCGGTCCTCATCCTGGCCGTGATCCTGTCGACCATCAACGGCAGAATTACCCGCCTGGAGAAAAAAAGAGCTGCACGGGAAGCGGATATAACAGAGATGCTCACTCTGAAGGCACGCTTCATGGAAGCGAATATCGGCGCCCAGAAGCTTTCCAACCGCCTCGCCGCCACGCGTCCCGACGATTCGCCGGCAAAGATCGTCGAGGAAATCGGTATCAAGGGCAAAAACACCCAGATCAAGCCGGTCAAGGGCGAAGACCGACCAGGTTTTGTGGAGGACGCGGCGGAGGTCAAGATGGAGGGACTTTCTGCCAATGATGCGGTGAATCTCATCTACAAACTGGAAAAAGGGGCGAAACCGGTGGTGGTGAAGAAAGCCCTCCTAAAAACCCGCTTCGACGACCCGTCCAGGCTTGACCTTACCCTGACCGTCGCGCTGATCAAAGCTTCACAGCAAGGAACTCGATGAAACGTCCTCTTATCCTGTTCGGTGCAGGCATCCCGGCTGCCATAATCTGTTTCATCGCCCTCACCATCCTGTTCGTTCCGGGGAAAGAACTGCAGGAGGTTTTTGCCCGGGCACTGGCCAGGGAAGGCTATACCCTCCATACCAGGAGCTTCGGCCTGGCCTTTCCCTTGGGCATACGGGGCAGCGGTGTGGAGATCGGTACGGAAAAGGGGGCAGTGATCCGGCTGGACAAGGCTTCAGTCAAACTGCGGGTCCTGCCGCTCTTTCTTGGCAGAATTGTCTTCGGCTACCATGGCAGCATCGGCAAAGGGGTCATTGACGGCGAGTTCAGTCCCCTGAAAAAAGGGAGCCTGAAGTTCGAGATGGCCGGCGTACGACTGGAAGACATTCCCTTTTTCCAGACGGTAACCGGCGCCCAGGTCAAGGGAGAGCTGAGAGGAAAAGGAACGATCAGGGGAAAACAGGCAGCTGCAACCGGCCAGCTGCAGCTGGCAGTGAAGGATGCTCAGCTGCAAGGAGTAAAGATAGGCGCCATGCCACTACCCGATGCCACCTATAAAACCGTGCAAGGAATGCTGAAGATCGGCGGCGGCAGGGCAAATCTTGAAAGCCTGACCTTTGATGGCGAAGGACTTTACACACGTCTCAAGGGAGACATGCCCCTGATCAATCCCATGAGCGTGGCCCCCCTGAACCTGACCCTGGAACTGATGCCCAGGCCTGAGTTCCTGGAAAAACAGAAGTTCGTCTTCCTGCTGCTTCTCAAATACCAGACATCCCCCGGACATTACCAGCTGCCGGTGCGGGGAACCCTCGGCAAGCCCTCGATCATGTAAAGAACCAATCCGCCTGCAAAGCAAGAAGCCCGGCAGGAAATCCCGCCGGGCCTTTTGCAATTCAACCATCACCGTTATTTTCTCCGGCTTCTCATACCCAAGGCTTTGAAGTTACACTGCAACCGCCATAATATTAACCGAAACCCATGCACAGTGAGTACCACTGCCAAGCCTATGGCTGCCGCAACCGCGCAACCCTTTCAACAACCGGGGGGTGCGAATAGTAAAATTTGGCATAAACCGGATGGGGGTGGAGATTGCCAAGGTTTTCCCTGTTCAGTTTGACAAGGGCCGTTGCCAAAGCAGCAGGGTTCCCTGTCAGCTCCCTGGAGAATTGATCGGCCTCCCACTCGTGGCGGCGCGAGAACCAGCTTGAGACAGCGGTGAAGGGAAACATGATGACGGAACTGATGAAGCCGAGGACCACCAGTTGCCCTGCAAAGGAGAGCTGTGTCAGGCCAAGCACCGACGGCAGCCCTCCCCATTCAAGAAGCAGGTAAGAAAGGTAAAGTGCCGCCAGGGCAGAAATTTCGGTGATCACCAGGCGCTTCCACACATGCCCTTTCTTCCAGTGTCCAACCTCGTGGGCCAGGATGGCCAGGATCTCGTGCCTGTCCATCTGCTCCAGAAGAGTATCGTAGAGAACGATCCGCTTGACCCGGCCAATGCCGGTAAAATAGGCATTGGAATGGCGGCTGCGCCGGGAGGCATCCATCTGCATGACCCGACTCACGTGAAGTCCGGCCTTTTCCATAAGATCGCGAATGTCTCCTTCCAACTCCGCGTCCTTGACCGGTTCGAACTTGTGGAAGAGGGGCTCGATGATATAGGGGGAGACATACATGAAAAAGATGGAGACGGCGGCAAAAAAAGCCCATACCCACAGCCACCACAGTTGCTGGCTCCATCGCACCAAAGCAAGGGCGCCGGAGGTCAGCATGACGAGAATCACCGTCGATAACGCCGTGGATTTGAAGAGGTCGGAAACCCACACCTGAGGAGTAGTGGTATTGAAGCCGAAGCGCTTTTCCAGGCGAAAGGTGCCGTAAAGGCTGAAGGGAAGATCGAGCACCGTTTGGATGAGGGTGAGAATAAGGAAAAAGAGCACCCCGTTCCAGATGAAAGAACTGCTGAGGGAGCAATGAATCCGTCATAGACGGTAATCAGGCCGCCAAAGAGAAAAAAGAGCAGCAGAATGTTGTCGAAAATTGATTCGACCAGACCGAGCCTGCTCTGCTCCACTGTATATGCGGAGGTTTTTGCCAGGGTGCCGGCGTCAATGGCCTCTTCAAAGCCGGGAGGGATTTCCGAGCCATGTTTCTTCAGGTGCTGCAGATTGAGAAAACGAAGAAAGTAGCCGGCAGCGGCAACGAGCAAGTAACAGATAAGCGCGGTGAGAGTCATGAAATTCCATCGTCGGCAGGAGATGTGTGCAGAAACTGCTTATTTACCCATCACCGAGGCAAACCGGCGGCTCCGCTCCTTGAAATGGGCGGTGTCAGTCTGCTGTTGCGGCATGTTGGCGGCAACATTGTCTACCCGGTCCCTGGTTGCAGGGTGGGTTTTCATGATGCCCCCCTCCGAGCCCTCGTTCCGGGAAACTAGCCTGTCCAGAAAAGCCTTCAGGGCATGGGGATCGTAACCGGTAGCGGTAAGGTAATTGAGCGATGCCTGATCAGCGGCATATTCCTGGCTGCGCCCATAACCGTTGACAACCAGGGTCTTGAAGACATCATCGATGGAGCCTTCAAACAGCCCGACCAGCTTTGCCACATCCTTGGAACCGTAGGTCTTTGCCGCTTCGCTGCCGATGGTGGTCAGCGCCTCGGTCCAGCGGGACTGGGATATGGCGCCAATGCCGTCACGGTGATTGATGTGGCCGACCTCATGGGCCAGCACTGCCGCCAGTTCATCCTCATTCTTAACAGCATCCACCATGCCGCGGGTGATGAAGATAATGCCCCCAGGACAGGCGAAGGCATTCATTTCGCTGCTGTCCAGAACGGCAAAATGGTAGCCGCCGAAGGTGAATGGCTTCTCCGAGTGAATAGCCACTGCCTGGCCGACCAGATTCACATAGTCGGTCAGCTTCCTGTTATTGACCAGCCGGTACGAGGTGAGAATTTTGGCGGCCACGGCACGCCCCACGTAATATTCTTCTTCCTCGCTGATGGGCCGGGCAGCCTTGAACGTAGAGGAAACGGAGCTGGTGATCAGGTTGATCTGGTCTGCAGAAAGATTGTCAAGCCGGCAGCCGGTCAGGAGCAGCGAGCCGGCCAGGGCCATATAAAGCAGTTTCCTGGTCATTGCTCGTTCAATCCCCCGTTTTTCAGGAACTCGCCCAAATTCTCGCTGCTCACCTTGAACCCCTCGATGGTGTCGACGGTGCGAAAATCCGCTTCGGGATGACTTCCCTTATATGATGCCTCCACCTGGGGATTGAAACCCTTCCCGGCAAGGGAGACCTCGTCTTTGGATGCAGTCCTTCCCTTGGAGCCGGCAAGGCTTCCCAACTTGAAAGACTTCTGCTCGATGGCGCTTTTGTGAACGCACCCGTTGATCCCTTTGAAGGTGGCCTTGTACCAGTCACCGCTTTTGCCGGTGATGGTCAAAAGATCATTGAGCCGGATCTTGGCCTTCACCGGTGAAAAGAAGCGGCACTGCTCCCGGATGGCGTTCTCCTTGACAATGACCCGCGCCGAATCGGCAGCCAGGGAGATGCCGCAAAGTTGCAGGAAGACGACTCCCGTTATGATGGTTTTAATGGTTTTCATTTCTCGGTCATTTTTATCACATTCCAGTCATTAGTCAATGGTGGATTTGCCTGCAGATCGGCGCACCATTTCAAATAATAGGCGGCAGGCCCGTCACCGGGATAAGTTTTGAGAAAAGAAGCAAAGAGATCGGCAGCCTCCTGCCAGTTGCCGCCGGTGAACATCCGGTACGCCTCCCCATAGGCTTCTGCAAAAGCTTTGACCTCCAGTTCCGAGCGGTCCACCGCCACCAGCAGTTCATAGATCCTGATCGGCTGAGACTTGCCTTTCACCTCGATCAGCCCCAGTTCCCTTGAAATAAAGGCATCTCCCGTGCGGCTGAACGTATCCTCGCTGACCATGATCCTGGTCTTGAAATATTTGTTGGCCGATTCCAGGCGGGAAGCAAGGTTGACCGTATCGCCGATGGCGGTGAAATCGAAGAGCCGGTCGCTTCCCAGGTTGCCGACGATGGCATCCCCGGAGTTTATGCCGATGCGGATGGCTATTTCCGTCAATCCATCTGCTATCAGCCACGATTGATCTCCACCAGGGCCTCCTGGCACTCTACTGCGGCGCGGCAGGCATTCAACTCGTCATTTTCACTGGCGATGGGTGCCCCCCAGAAGGCCATTATGCAGTCGCCGATATACTTGTCGATGACGCCATGGTTGCGGATGATGACCTCGCTGAAGGTGTTGAGGGCCGTGTGGAGTATCTTCGCTGTGGCCTCAGCCGGCAATCTCTCGGCTATGGTGGTGAAGCCGGCAATATCGGCAAAAAAGACCGAGACCCGCCGCCGCTGGCCCCCCGGCTTGATCAGGTCGGGATTCTGCAGCAGGTAATCGACCAGTGTTTCATCCATGTACTGGGCAAAAGCACGGCGGACAAAGCGCCGCTCTTTCCCTTCCGTGGCATAGCTAAAGGCAACGGAAGCAATCATGCAACTACCAGGGCTGTCGCAGAAGGAACCACCTGCAGGTAGATGCCGTTCTTGAAAAGCATGCCGGACAGGCCAAGGACAAAAGCCGCTGCTGCAGCAAAGAATGCCAGGTTGGTGCTGAATTTATGATGGGTGAGGACAAAGAGGCAAATGGCCGCCGACAGAAGGAACATGAGGACAACGGATGCGAAAGACGGCAGCTGCCTGATGTAGTGCCTGTGCAGCAGGTTGTCCATCGCCGTGGCATGGACCATGACCCCCGTTGAAACGGCGGTTATGGGAGTAGGCTTCAGATCATAGAGCCCAGCTGCAGTGAGGCCGATAAAAACCTTTTTCCCCTTGAAAAAATCCCTGGCAATAACCGGCGTCCTGCCTGCTTCGCTGTCAATGGACGACTTGAAAATATCGGCGGCGGAAATTATGGTAAAGGGTTCCGGGGCCGAATAAAAACGAAGCAGCAGCGAATCCCCCAAAAGCGGCAGCGGCTTGTTTGCGGCAGACAGCTTCCCCCCCTGCACAGTTATCTTTTTATCCTTCAGCAGGCTTGCCAGAACGAAATTGGGGATTGTTTCAGTGCGAAACCGGAAGGAGAGCGGCACCCGACGATAGGTGCCGTCGGCATCGGGTTTCATGACCACGTTTCCTGCACCGAGGGCGGCGGTTCGGATATTTTCGATATTGGTTATAGCAGACTGGTAGATAAGACGGGTGGAGAGGACATGGGGCATGGCGCTTTTCTTCATGAACGCCAGTTCTTCCGCTCCCATCTGCCGGTTGTCGTTGGTCAGAAAGATGGGAAGGAAAACATTGCCCGCCTTCTTCAGCGCCTCAGCCAGGAGGAGGTCGTCTTCTTCGCCGTAGGAGGAGGGCTCGGTAAAGATGATATCGACCAGCACCCCATCCGCCTGGGACAGGTAATCCAGGAGGGGGGCATACATCTGCCGGGGCCATGGCCAGTTGATGTTCTCGCTGCTCAGGGCATCAAGGCTCTGTTGGTCGATTTTCACAATGACAATATCACCTGGGCCCTTGGCTGGATTCAGGTTGCGTGACATCAGGTCATAGACTTTGTATTCAAAGGTGGTGAAAAGGCCGGAAAGAAACAGTGCCAGGGATAGACCAAAAGCGGCTAAGGCGAGAAGGGCCATTCTGACAAGGCGGGATCCAACGAGGTTCATATTTACCTCCTGAATGCAGTAAGGAGAAAAATTAAAAAGCCCCCTTCGTGGAGGGGGCTTTTTTCGCTATCAGGGGGTGAGAATTATTTGATGGCAGCCTCTTCCACGATGACGGCGTATTTATAGCCACCACCGAAATCCTTGTCGGCTCTCAGTGTCCCGTTGACGGTGACTATCTCGCCGACCTTAGGAACATCCTGGGAGGTCACTACCAGGTTGTTGGTCCTTTTATTGGCATCACCGCTGCGTCCTGCACATGGATCCAGTTTTTGCCCATAATTCCTGCAGAAACCTTAACCACCTTTCCCTTTACAGCTACCGCTTTATTATCCAGAGACTCCTTATTGGAATAGAGCTCCTCAACGGTATAGGCATTGGTGCCAATCGCCTTTTCCACCCTTATCTTCTCGCAGGAGACGCTACGGCGCCGGCGCTGCCGGCAGAAGCTTTTCCGGCCATCTTGCCATCGTCTGTACCGCCGACCGTTTTCTCCGGCGCATTACAGAAATAGATTCGTTCGAAAGTCCGCTCCAAGGACCTGCTCTTGAAATTCCACATCTCGTTGTTGCAATTGAAGATCAATTCCTGCCCTACTGCCACCTTCATCTGGGGCATGGCAACCCAGGTCTTTTTCTCCCCGTTGGCCAGCAGCACGTAGGTATAGCTGCCGCTGTCCATGGTTTCCTCGATCTTGCCTGAAATCTTGGGATTTGCTTCGCGATTCAGCTTCTCATCCAGTTCCTGCTCCTTCCGTGCTATTTCCTTTTCTTTTTCGGAAAGGGTAAGTGCAGCCTGGGGATTGGCGAAAGCGGCATTGCCACCGGCAAATACGGCGGCAAGGGAAATGAAAAGGAATATTTTTTTTGCATCTGGCGTCATGAAAGATCCTCACTGTTTGGACTTGATTGGTTAATTAGTCAAAAGCTTAAAAAGAATACATCTTCTGGATAAAATGTTCAAGAAATTAGCTGTGCCATTGAAGTCTCGGACCAAATTGATAATATTTAATCTTGCACGACAAGTATAGGGGGAAAGGATATGATGCCATGAATCATGCACTGATTGGATTTATGGGAGGATTACTTGCTTTTCCGCACTGTATGGGCATGTGCGGCGGGTTTATTGTCCATCTGTCACGATCCGGCGAAAAAAATGCAGCCATCGCCGTCCAGTTTGCATGGCTGGCAGGAAAAATTTTCACCTACGCCTTCGCCGGAGCTGTTGCCGGTTACGCCGGAGCCAAAGCAGCGGGTATCCTGCAGCACACCTATCTACAGAATGGCATCAGTTACTTTGCCGGAGGTATGATATTTCTGGCAGGCTTGGCGCTGCTGGGTTTATTACCCGGCAAGGGTGCCAATGGCCCAGACAGCGGACTGCTCGCAACTTTATGCCGACCGCTGCTGCGATCACCTTCCCCAGCCGGGGCACTGACACTCGGCATTATAACAGGGCTGCTCCCCTGCCCTATTGTTATCGGCTTTCTCGCCTATGCCATACAATCGGGCTCGGTGACAATCGGCATGACCACCATGGCAGCCATGGGGATGGGTACTGCGCTGCCTCTGCTGATATTGGGGGGGCAAGTCTGGCGGCAGGAGCTCGCCTGAAAAAATGGGGCGCAGCTGCCGGCGGAATCATTCTCCTTCTTCTGGGAATGGCGACGGTGCTGCGCGGCACAGAGGTTTTTCATCGACTCCTCGGCTGCCCTTCCCAGCCGGTTTTCCAGCAAGCTTCCAAAGCCGACAGCAGCAAGGGCTGCTGCTCGGAAAAATCTCATGTCAGCAACAACGGCAACTGAAATATCTCCCCAAGTATGTGCCCACTGTGGGCTGCCGATTCGTCAATCGCCGGTTCAAACCGGCGGCGCCATCTTCTGCTGCTACGCCTGTCGGCTCATTGCCGGCGTTATCGGCAGCCGGGATGAAGGTGATCATGCCTGGAACCTGCTGCGACTCGGCTTCGGCGCCCTGCTGGCCATGAACATCATGATGCTTTCCCTGCTCCTCTATTCGGGATCGGTCGAGACAGAGGTAATACCCCTCTTCCGCTGGGTCATGCTGGCATTGGCAATGCCGGCCATGGCCATTCTGCTCTACCCCCTGGTCATGGCGCCTCCAGGGAAGGCCGGGCCTCGACCTGCTCATTGTGGCAGGATCGGTTACCGCCTTTACCGTCAGCACAATCAATACCGTGCGTGCTGCCGGGCAGGTATATTTCGATACGGCAACCATGCTGCCGGTGCTGGTCACCTTCGGCAAGATCATGGAAGCGACGGCAAAAAGAAAGGCCGCCGATCTGCTCCATGCCATGGAATCCTTGCTGCCGGCATCGGCACTGAAGATTGAAACGGGAACTGCCGTGGAAGTTGCCATAGAGCAGTTGCACACCGGCGACCTGGTGCTCATCCGCCCCGGCGAGCGGATTGCCGTCGATGGTCTGATCCACGAGGGCAATTCAACCGTCGAGGAAGCCGCTTTCACCGGCGAGCCGCTACCGGTCTGCAGAGGCCCCGGAGAACGGGTGCTGGCCGGGACGGTCAACGGCCAGGGAAGCCTGCTGGTGAAAACCGAACAGGCAGGTAAAGAGGTTCTGCTCCAGCGGATCGTTACCATGATCCAAGGGGCCTGGCAGAATCCTTCCCCGGCAGAGCGCATTGCCGAACGGGCAGCAGGCATGTTCATTGTCTTAGTAGGGCTGGTGGCCCTTGCTTCCCTCATTCTCTGGACTTTGGCCGACAACCCGCTGCAGGGCTTTCTGAGTGCTCTCTCCGTTCTCGTGGTCGCCTGTCCGTGCACCATGGGAATCGCCACCCCCCTGGCAACATCCCTGGCCATTGCCAGAGCCGCAACAGCGGGTATTGTCGTCCGAGGCGGCGAAACCATGGAACAGCTTGGCAGGACCGATCTCATCTTTTTCGACAAGACCGGAACCCTGACCACCAATCAGCCGGTTCTCAGGGAGATAATCGTCTTTGATCCCCAGCTGACCGAAGATCGGCTGCTGGCGTTACTTGCCACCCTTGAGTCTGCCAGCAAACACCCTTTAGCCAGAACCATATCAGCTGAAGCTGCAAGAAGAGGCCTGGAGCTGGGGTCACCGGCCGGCATCAATATATATCCGGGGCAGGGAATCGATGGTCTGGTAAAATTGAATGGTGAAAGCAGGATGATAACCGCAGGAGCATCGGCATCATTCCGGCAGACTGTCGATTCGGCAGGCGGAGAGGGTCTTATGGCAATGGATGTGGCTTGGGACGGACATATCCGGGGTCGCCTTGTTTTTGAGGACGGCATACGTAGCGACGCCGTTGCGACGGTGCAGAAACTGGATACCCTGGGAATCCCATCGGTTATACTTTCGGGGGATCGCCTGCAGGTAGCCTCAGCCATAGCCGCACAGGCGGGGATAAGGACCATCGAGGCGCCGCGAAATCCGGTTGAAAAGCTGGCCGTAGTGGAACAAGCCCTTGACGCAGGAAGGAAGGTCGCCGTGGTCGGGGATGGGGTCAACGACGCCGCACCCCTTGCCGCCGCCCAGGTGGGAATAGCTCTCGGCAGCGGCCTGGATCTGGCACGCCAGGCGGGCAATGTGGTTATTCTATCGGACCGCCTCACGCAGATCCCCTGGCTGATCGGACTCAGCAGGCAAACAAGGAGGATTATCGGCCAGAATTTCGCCTGGAGCTTCGGCTACAATGCAATCGCCTTGGGGGCGGCCGCGGCCGGTCTGCTGCATCCGCTTTTGGCGGCAATCGCCATGGTCGTTTCCAGCCTGACGGTGCTTGCCAACTCCTTGCGCATCAGCAGTTTTCCAGGGGAGGAAATGTAACATGCCCGAAAACGGAGTTTTTGTCGTCGGCTCAGGACCAAACGGATTGGCTGCAGCCATTGTCATGGCCCAGGCAGGTTTGCCGGTCACCATTGGGGAAGCGGCATCAAGCGTCGGCGGCGGCACCCGCAGCGCCGAGCTCACCCTGCCCGGCTTTGTCCATGATGTCTGTGCAGCCATACATCCCCTGGCCGCCTTTTCTCCCTTCTTCAATTCGCTCCCCCTTGCCGATCATGGCCTGAAATGGATCTATCCACCGGCTGCCCTGGCACATCCACTGGATGACGGGACAGCTGCCGTCCTGGAAAGAGAGATATTTCAAACGGTGGACAGCCTGGATTTCCCCGACCGGCGCCCGTACCTGGAGTTGATGACGCCGCTCAGGGAACATTGGCAGGAAATCTCCCCCCAGGTGCTGGCACCACTCACCTTCCCCACCCACCCCCTCCTCATGGCCCGCTTCGGCATCCATGGGTTGAGATCGGCAGTCGGCCTCGCCCACAGCACTTTTCAAGGACCGCTGGCCCGAGCCCTTTTCGCGGGCATGGCTGCCCACTCCTTTCTCCCCCTGGACAAGCCGGGTTCTGCAGCATTTGGCCTGGTCCTGGGCACCCTCGGCCATGTTAACGGCTGGCCGGTGGCTGCAGGAGGAACAGGAAAAATCAGCCAGGCATTGGCCGGGCACTTCCTTTCACTGGGGGGAGAGATTGTAACCGGAAGAAGGATAGGCACTGTGATGAACTGCCCGCCGATGCCACGGTTTTTCTCGATGTCTCACCCCGGCAGGTGCTGCAGCTGGCACGGCAACGTTTTGACAGCGATTACCGGAAGCAGCTGGAAAAATACCGGTTCGGACCCGGCATTTTCAAAGTGGACTGGGCTCTGAACGGGCCGATACCGTGGCGGGCAGAGGAATGCCGGCGAGCTGCCACCCTGCATCTGGGTGGAACCATGGAGGAGATCGCAGCTGCAGAGAAAGAGGTCCACCTGGGCCGGCATCCGGAAAAGCCGTTTGTACTGGTGGCCCAGCAGAGCCTTTTCGATCCCGAGCGTGCCCCGGCGGGCAAGCAGGTGGGGTGGGCATACTGCCATGTGCCCAATGCTCAAGAGTCGACATGACGGAAAGGATTGAAAATCAGATCGAGCGGTTCGCCCCCGGCTTCAAGGACCTGATCATCGGGCGGCGAACCAGGGATACGGCAGCAATGCAGGCCTACAACGAAAACTTCGTCGGCGGGGATATCAACGGCGGCATGCAGAACCTGCGTCAGATGGTTGTCCGTCCTGTCGCCGGGCCTCACCCATACGCCACCCCTGACAAAAACATCTTCATCTGTTCCGCCTCCACCCCTCCCGGCGGCGGAGTTCACGGCCTGTGCGGTTACCTGGCGGCCAAGCTGGCCCTGGAGAGAATGAAGTAGGTGAGATCCGGTTTCCCGGAAATATGCGGCTACAACAGCCTGCCGATGGTTCAGGAAGGAGTCAACCTGGTAACGGCAAAGAAAAACGGGAAGAGGGTATCATAAGTGATCGAGGGGCTCAATCCATGATTGCAGATGCTTCAACGGGAATCCCGCCGTCAGCTGACAGCATAGGCAGCGGAGCCGATGGCAACCAGAACACCGGCATCGTTATGGAGTTCCATGCGAACCGAGGCGATCTTTCCCCCCAGGCGCATTACGGTAGCGGTGGCGCTAAAACGCTTCCCCACCCCCGGATTCAGGTAGTCCACACGTAAATCGATGGTACCGCAGCGGGTGAACCGTTGGGCGAGCTGTTCGACCGTTTCGTCGGCATGTTTTTCCGCCACCGCCAGGGTAACAGCGAGACCACCCACGGTATCAAGGGCCGTGGCGATAGCACCGCCGTGGAGCCGGCTGTGCATATAACTCCCCACCAGTTCCTGGCGCATCCCAAAGGAGATCTTCGGCTGCCGCGGATCGAGGGTCTCGACCTTGATGCCCATGAGGCGGTTGAAGGGAAAACATTCCTCGAAAACCTCCCGGAGCCTGACCTCAAGGCGGGCCTGCTCCTCGGGGGGGCGACGGGTGCGTGGTGCTGTATTTGACATTACTATCTCACTGATTATGTTCATGGATTCGGTGGTGTTATGTCACCGGTATGGCTGTCATGGAAAGATTAACTCCGGCATCAGCCGAAGACGTTGTGACGGGCGAGGCTGAAAAGCACCAGCAGGCTGCATGTTATACCTCAATGGCAAATTCCGCACCATCACCGGTGTTTCGCGCAGTCAGTCTGCCATGCATGCCTCTTTCAATGATGTTCTTGGCCAGGAACAGGCCTATGCCGGTTCCATGGGGTCCCTTGGTGGTGAAATAGGGGTCGAATACCTTCTCCAGTATATCTGCGGGAATCCCTCCTGCATTGTCGCAGATAGTTATTACCGATTTGGCCTTTCTCAGGCAGGTAGTAATAAGAACCCGCCGGTTATGGTGGCTGCACCTTTCGAATGCATCCCTGGCATTCATCAATATATTGAGGAGAACCTGGGAGTATTCGTTCTGATAGCCATAGATGATCGGATCGTCCACGCACTCCAGATCGATTGTGATCTGGTTGTGGTTGAAGCTGCCGGTTATGAGAGCTATGACATTGGCAACAACGACACTGGCCTTGAAGCTCAACTTTTCCTTGTCCGGCTTGAAAAAATTCCTGAAATCGTCAATGGTCTGCGACATGTGCTGTATGAGCTTCATTGAGACGTCCACTGACTGGTCGAGGACTTCCTTGCTTAATTTTCCATGGTCGTGATAAAGGCTCAGTCGCTGAATGTTCAGGCCCAGTGAATTGAGCGGCTGACGCCACTGGTGGGCAATGTTGCTTATCATCTCTCCCATGGCAGCAAGACGGCTTTGCTGCAATAGCATGTGTTCCTTTTCATGCAGGTCTTTCAGAACCTTTACCAGTTCGGCCGTCCGTTCCATAACGCGCTGTTCCAGCTCTTCATGGGCCTGCCGCAACTCCTTTTCGGTCCCACCCGGCACTGCCTTTTCCGGATTTTCCTGAATTCCACTTTTCATCCGCTTTTCCTTGCCTAAATGCTGTTTCGACACAGCTCGAACGACAGGCATGATGCCGAAGACACAACTATGCGGAAAAATAGCAGAATCAGGCAGGAAAAGTAAGCAAATATTAAACCCTGAAATTTACCTCCCCAACGACCGCACATAAGTCACCAGGTACCAGCGATGCCTGGGGGGCACTACCCCTTCCAGCACCGGTTCATGACCGATGCCCAGCAGCATGTTTCGCAGGAGATCGCCATCACCGTATCGGGTGACCCGCTTCGAGCGCAGGTCGGCCGGCACCGGCATGTAGCTCTCACCGACCGGCCCGTTGCCGGCGCCTTCGTTTCCATGGCAGAAGATACAGTAGTAATGATAATAAACGCGTCCCCGCTGCCGGTTTTCCGCCGTATCCGGCAGTGGATTTCTCACCGCCGGAGCAGCTTCCATGGAAGGCAGCTGCTCCGGCAGGGTAACCGGCACCACCCCATCCACCGGCGGCGGCTGGACCCACTGGTAGGCGCGCAGGTGCTGCTGGATCTGCATGCGAGGGCCATTGTACAGCACCAGGCCGAAGAGGCCTGCCACGATTAGGGTTGCAAAAATGACCAGGGCTGCCGCTATCTTTTTCATCGGTTCGGGCTCCGCTCTCTCAGCTGCTGGTTAGGCGGCTTTGGCGGGTTCTCCGGCTGTGCCTCCGGCAGTTTCGGGAGCTGTCGAGGCAATTTCCCATCACGGGGGGGCGGCTCTTCGGTGGAATAAATGGATTCCGCCGGCGTATCGGGCAGCTGGCCGAAATCCCATTGCCTTGGACCATCAAGGACAAAGCGATAGGCAAGGAGGCCGTAGGCGATGATGACCAGGCTCAAAAGGGTGATTATCACCCATTCCCATGGCTGGGGAGTTCCCGCTGCTCGTCGTATTTTTTCTTTTCCGCCATGGCAGCCTCACCAGTTGGGGAGCTGGGTCATGGCCAGCACCGTGTGCCCGATGCCATAAATAAACGTGCCGAAAATGATAAGCACCAGGGGCCAGGGCATGAAGCTCAAGACCCACTGGAAGAAACTCAGCGGCCCCTGAATCCGGATCTCCCTGTCCCGCCGGGCCTCCTCTTCCCGGGGACGCCACATGGCCAGATAAGTGAGGCAGACAAGGATCATCAGGGCGGCTCCCGCAAGGAGAGTCACCATAATCCACTGGTTCTGCTGCACATAAAGGTTGAAGGTCATCATTGTGCTTTCCCCTTGTGTCGTTTCTATTTCTCCTTAGTGGGTATGCCGCTTTCCAGCGGCAGGTAGCGGGCCCGGTCCTGGTCTGAGAATTGCCTCGACCGGACCGCCCAGACAAGCGCCAAGGTGATGGCCGTAATCATCACCGCCAGAAAGCCGAGCCACATGGCAAGAAAGGCATTGAATCCCAGGCTGCACATGATCACTCTCCCGTTTTGCTCGGCGGACGGTATTGATTGCGCCACAACTCTTCAAAGGAGGCATCGATCCCCCGCGGCCCGATGTTGGCATCCGTATAGCCGAGAAAGCTCACCCCCAGGTAATTGGCCAGGTCCCAGATCTTTTCCGACTCCAGGTGCTTCTTGAAGTAGGGCATGGCGGTGCCGGTGATGCCGTTCATGATCTGGTAGTAGAAGATGCCGCCGATGTAGCGGTTGGCCTCCAAGTGCCTCCTCAATGTCGTAAAATCCAGCGGCGGCGGGTAGAGGTGGGAGGCGGCAGGCCCCTTACCGTCGCCGATGGGGCCATGGCAGTTGATGCAGAACTCCTGGTAGATCCGTTTACCCCGCAACAGGGACGCCGGCGAAGCTGGGTAGGGTTGGGCATCGGTCGCCAGACGGCGGGAATCTGGCCGTGCAGCCACTTGATGTTAGCATCGGCGCCAGATTCATAAGCGGCAACTGCCTGCTGCTTCCACTGCTGCTGGCGGGCAACCCGCACGTCGGCCATCTTCCACCCCAGTGCCTGAACGTAGGCCGTCAGTTTGCGGATCTTCTCCTCGCCAAGAAACTCCCATGACGGCATCAAAGAGATGGGGCTGGTGTAACGGGGATTGATGAAGTGGGCCTTGTGCCAATCATCGGAATGTTCCCCCCCCTCTTGTGAAAGATCGGGGCCGGTGCGCTCACTGCCGAGGATGGCCGGCTCCTGGGCCACGTAGTCGCCGCTCTCGGCAATCCGTTCAGCGCCAATGTCCCAGTCGTTGATGCGGATAAAGAGAGAATGGCAGTAACTGCAGCCATTCTGCACATAGAGGCGGTGCCCTTCCCGCTCTGCCGAAGTCATCGGCCGCCAGATCTCTGAAGGCTTATCGCTCATGGTCATGACCGGCAGGCCGACGATGACGAAGGTGGAGGCCCAGAAGACCATCAGCGCCCCAACGATGAGCAAGGCCGGGGTCATCTTCATGCCGCTTCCTCCGCCCGCTGCAGCTCACCGACTGAAAGCTCCCGACCGGCTCGAATGCTCATCACCACGTTGTAAAAGCCGACGCTGGCGCCGGTCAGGATGAACACACCCAGTGCGGCCCGTGAGATGAAGTATGGGGCCAATTGGGGCAGCACCCGATAGACGGTCTCGCCGTTGTTCCAGGCGTTGCCCTGGATCAGGCCGGCGATGGTGAGGACGATGAAAAAGCCGGTCAGGCCGAAGGTGATGAGGCCGAACTGGAGGTTTACCAGCCTGTTCGAGTAGATACAGCGGCCCGTCACCAGTGGCAGGATGTGGTACATGGCGCCGAGGGCGATATAGCCGCCGAAGCCGAGCATGGCAATATGGGCATGGCCGACGGTCCAGTTATTGAAGTGGGTGACCCGCTGCAGATAGGGAAGCGACTGCACCGGCCCCTGGATGCAGGTGATGAGATACCAGGCGATACCCGCCATGACCAGCCGGGCTGCAGGGTCTCCCCAGATGAGCCTTCCCCGCTGGCGGGCGGTCAGCCACAGATTGAGAACCACTATGGAGACCGGCACCACCATGGCCACCGAATCGACAATCGAGACCGCCTTCAGCCAGTTAGGAATGGGGGACTGCAGCACATGATGACCGCCGATATGGCTATAGAGGGCGATGAGCAGCCAGAAGCCCAGCAGGGAGAGGGTGTGGGAATTGAGCGGCGTCCTGGCCATGCGCGGGATGACGAAATAGGCTGCTCCGGTGGCAAGGGGCGTGATGAGGAGCCCCGGCAGATTGTGCCCCCAGAACCAGAGAAAAAGTGAATCGATCAACCCCGGCATGGCGCCTGTAGCCGGACGCCACATGACGTTGCCCAGGGGATAATTGCCGGCCGTCCAGAGAAAGGTGGCCATGAAATACCAGACCGAAACATAGAGCTGCTCTTCGGTGCGGTTGGCGATGGTCATCACCACATTGCAGATGAGAAGCAGCACCGCCACCATCAGGATCAGGTCGGCGCTCCAGATATATTCGTTGTACTCCCGCCCCTGGGTGTGGCCGAAGGAAAAGCCAATCGGGCCACTCAGGATGGTGATGTTCCAGAGGAAGAAGCTGGCCCAGGCCAGCCGCTCCGACCACAGCCTGGTGCGCAAAAGAGCAGGGGTGTAATAGAGGCCGCAGCCGATGAGCATGGTGCCGACAAAACCATAGAGCATGGTGTTCACATGCACCGGCCGCTCACGGCCAAAAACCAGCCAGGAAACGTTGGGGAAGAACTCAGGCGAGACCAGGTGTATGGCCGACACCATGCCGTATAGCGCCCCCACCACGAACCAGAAGGCGCCGGCAACCATAAATGCCAGAGAAGCGCTCTGGGGTTTGTCGAAGAATTTTTGCATAATAAAACCTTTGTATTTTCTCTCCCCCTCCCTTTGCCCTCTCTCTATCTCTCTCCCAAGG